>JAMCRN010000001.1 GCA_023380585.1 Candidatus Parvarchaeota archaeon
TTGCGATGTCTTTGCTCACATCCCACACCCCAGAGACATGCTTAACGGCATGAAAAATTTATTGAAGAATGATGGAGTAATAGAAATAGAAGTGCACTGGTTAAAATCTTTAATCGAATCATTACAAATAGATATTCTATACGCTGAACACTATTATGAATGGTCAATCAAAGCCATGATTTCAATTGCGCATATCTGTGGATTAGAGCTGGTTTCGGCTGAAAGTTTACCGACTCAGCAAGGAGGTTCTATTAGGTTCTGGCTTAAACTCTCAGGAAAACAAGTTGGTCTGAATAAACTTATATCCAAAGAGAGAGGAGTTGGGGTATACAACCCAGACATAATGCTTAATTTGCAGAATCTTGCGGAAGGTAGGAAAATACATTTAATATCGATTATCAATGACATAAAAAAACAAAACAAAACCATAGGGATATGGTCTGTTCCCGCCAAGATTGTAACAGTTTTAAATTTCTGTGGTCTTACAAACAGAGATATAGATTGCGCATTCGACATCGCAAAAACTAAAATTAATCGGTACATCCCAAAAGCTAATATCTTAATAAAGGATAAAAAAGTTGCTTTAAAAAACGTATCAAAACTTCCAGATTATTTAATAATTGGTGCATGGAATTACATGGATGAGAACAAAAAAGAATTAAAAGAGTACCTAAAACGTGGATTGCACTACCAGCTAAGTCTTAGCTACGAAATCATTTCAAAGTAAATATAAGTTAATTATATAAAATTACTTTCACTGTCTTTTAATAAAGGAAAATGCGAATCTCTTTCAGAAATTTTTGGTGTAATCCCTTCAAGCGGCCATTTTATATTTATATCAGGATCGTCCCAGCGTATCCCCCTCTCCTGCTCTTTTGAATACTCCTCAGTTTCTAAATATAACATTTCACTATCTTCTAATGCAAGAAACCCATGTGCAAAACCAGCCGGTACCCAAAACAATAGTTTGTTTTCAGCGGATAAGACAACAGAAACGTACTTTCCGTAGGTTGGAGAGCCTTTGCGTATATCCACAGCAACATCGAATATTGAGCCTTTTATCACTCGTAATAACTTACCCTGCGCCGCGGGTCTTAGCTGGTAGTGCAATCCACGTATAACGCCTTTTTGTGATTTGGAGTGTATCTCTTCCCTAAAACTACACGTTATACCATTTTTTTCGAATTCTGATTCCATGTAAGGCTTTATAAGAAAACCTCTTTCGTCCTCGAATATGTGGGGGGTTATTATTTTCAGGTCTCTTATCAGCGTGTCCTCAAATTTGAATGGCATAAGTTCCTTATACAACCGTTATTTAGCCTGCGTATAAATATCTTATTCAGTACAAGCTAAATCAGTTTAAATTGCAAATTTTTGCGTAGAGTCAATGCGCAGTTATTTAGATGCATATATCGTCCCATGTATAGATAAATCAAACTTAAGCTGATTATGTTTGAATATTATTACTTTTCTGAACCCATATTTATCAAGCTTTTCTAATATGTAATTAAGGTCCTTGGACTTATCTTTCATCAAATACGATGAGTACTCTATTCTTATCAATTTAAACTTTGAGATAGCTCTGTCCTCGATAACATCAAATTCCGATCCTTTTATATCGATATCTAATAGATATGGCCGAGAAATCTTCATTTCCCTTAGTAATGTTTTAATAGACTTCGATTGCGTCTCAACGTATGCGTAGCTCTTATTGAATATTGAGGATCCCCCGCTATTTTTGGATATTGGGAAGTTTACTACTTCGTCTTTACCTAGAGCGTACCTTCTTAAAACAATATTTTTAGATAATCTCGGATTCAGTTTTATATTTTTTTGGGCTAATTCGAATGATTTGGGGTCTGGCTCGAATCCATACACTTTTGCCCCGAAATAAGCATAATACAGGAGAGTATCGCCGATAAATGCGCCCCCGGTAACAATGATTTTATGCGCCAAGTCATGACTTGAAAAATGAATTTGTTTAAGGAACGTTTCAGAGATTATATCTTGAGAGAAGTTCTGGATATAGAATTTTAGACCTTGGTGCGTTTGTATGATGTTGTTTTTTAATAATTTCCAGTTACCCGGTTTATCTCCTAACTTTATTCCTTCAGATAAAAGAAAATAAACAAAATTAAATATATCTTTTTTGTTACTCTTGTTAAAATTTATTAACGTTCCATCAGTTAATTTTATAGTCCCTTTACCGAATAGTTTTATCCAAGGATTTTTGATTGTATACTTCTCACCATCTACCATCCTCATGGCGATAGTTATCTCGCGATAAAGTATCCTAAATGCTTTATCTTTAGCTTTAATAAATTTATTAAACATAGATTATACAAAAATACGTAGTATTAAAAGGAATCTCACAAATTATAAATCCAAAATTAGAACATTACAATTCATTAATCCAAATTGGAGAAGTTTATTATGTTATCCTCGCCAACAGTTCCGAGAAACATCGCACGGCAGTAGTATCTCTTCAGCCAGAGCTCATCCAAGGCCTCCTTAAGAGAGGAAGTCTTTATTTTCTCCTTGTAGGAGTCCCTTCTAATAGTTCATTCCTCAAAAGTATAAATAATATCATAACTCATTAAAAATAATTATGGCGATAAAATTAGTCGGCGTTTTAGCGGTAAAAGATGTAGTCACACAAGGTTATCCATTTTTGGGGGCGACACAGTCCTTTTTAGCAGTAGGACAGAAGCTTTATATATCCGATTGCTCTTCGACAGACGGAACGGAAGAGATACTACTTAGGATTGCTAAAAATAAAAAGATAAAATTGTTCTTGAAGCAGCGATGGGAACCATATTCTAAGAAAGGTGTCTCAATACACAAGGCTTATCAAAATATATTGGATATAGCAAAATCCGACATTGGTAATAAGAAGGATACATACATCATGGAATCCAGGCCAATGAAATCATACATGAGGATTCTTATCAAGATATAAGAAGAATTCTCACCCTTTCCCACTGGAATTATAACGGATTTATTCTGCCGTACTGGTCCATGGTTGGAACATACTGTATATGCGATTCAGATTGGAGATTAAGAATTATACCGTCATATCTAGACCCCACGGTCGTGGGCGATGCTGCAATAATCCTCCCTAAACGAGACGTCCCCCCCCCCAATTTTCCTTAAAGAATTGGCTGAGACGACGCTTAGATACGCTGCAAATAGAGCATATTACATCAGGAATTTTCGGAGATTAGCGTACTTTTATAAGGTAGCCCAGCTGCGGAAACCAATATTTAGGTATAGTGTAATCTTCCAAGATACGCTGATCAATAAGATTCTCGGTCATCTAAACTTATACAAAATCGGTAAGGATAACGCACATTTAAAACGCTACAAAAAACCGTCATTTCTCTTTCAAAAAAGAAACTCTCTGCAGACGAGTTTTATTACCGCCTGGCACTTAACTTGATCCGCAATGAACGGTTTTCAGTAAGACCGTTCTTTCAAACAGGGCTATTAATCAATCCATTAAAAATAAGTAAAAAAGATCATCTACAAACTATGCAGGGACTTCTCGAAAAGAAAATATATGACGTCAGGGAGGACACGATAAAAAAGATAATCCAGATGTAGTATCTCTAATCTCTTACTCTAAGTTAGAGAAGTTGATTATGTTGTCCTCGTCTATTGTCCCGAGGAATATCGCCCTGCAGCAGTACCTCTTCAGGCCGAGCTCATCCAGAGCCTCTTTCGGGGATGAAGTCTTTATTTTTTCCTTGTAAGGCTCCCATAGGTGAGCAATGGGCTTCCCGCAGCTGTAGCATCTTATCGGTATCATACGACTTCTATCAACGTGACGGTCCTTAATATACCTTTCATCCTGCGCATAGATTTGACGAAATTCTGTATCTCAGACACGTTCATAACCTCTATTACGAACATCATATCATATTCCCCGTAGACTTCCAGGGCTTCTTTGACTTCCTTGCTTTTCTTTATCTCCTTGAAAACTTTGTCGGTTTCCTTCGGTTCGACTCCGACCAGAACAACAGCCTTTACCATTAGATTTATCTATTACATCCATATATAAACTTTATACTTCATTTTATTTTCATGTCAGTTCGTGTCAAGCGGTCATAGTCTAGCGGCAGGACATGAGCCTTCCATGCATCGCAGAAAGCTTATAACGCGGGTTCGAATCCCGCTGACCGCATATTTATATGAATAACAGAATATTGCTGCTGTCGACAAAGTCATTGAGGTCGTTTTCAGCCGGTTTCATAAGTATAGTGATGCCTTTGGTCTTATCCAGGGATTTTGGCCTGTCCAGCTTCTTTGTCGGGTTACTTCTGACTTTGATCGTGCTTTCTGGTGCGACGGCGACATACTTTTCCTATAAGATGTCACGCCTGGTCAAGCGGAAGACCGCCATGGTAATCTTTTCATTTGTATCGGCAGTTAGCGCCGCGGGCATGTTTCTTACGGATTCTGCATTGCTTTTCGCGATATTCGCAGTTTTCTCGTTTTTGAGCGTCAACGGTACAGACATCGGCCCGACATTGGCGCTGGAAAACTCCGCACTTTCGGACGCGTCATACGGCAAGAACACGAAATACTTTTCCGCCTATAACATGCTCGGAAACGCATCTATAGCCTTAGGCGCGATATCCGTGTTTTTCCTCAGATACCAGCCATTGCGCTTCTTCTTCCTCATATTTCTCGGGATATCGCTGATTTCTGCGCTCTTTTATTCCCTGTTGAAAGAGGGAAGGGCGGTAAAACAACATGTACAGGAAAAGAGGAGCTCAGAGAAGATACATAAGCTCGCTATGCTGTTCAGCATAGATTCCTTCGGCGGAGGCTTTACCCTGCAGGCAATAGTAGCATATTTCTTCTTTATAAGGTTCGGCGTCTCCGCATCGCAGTTGGGGCTCGTGTTTTTCGCAGCGAACGTTCTCGTCACGGTATCTTACTACTTTTCTTATGCCTTATCAAAAAGAATAGGCTTGATAAGGACGATGGTATTCACCCATATACCATCCAATGTCTTCCTGCTTCTCATAGCGATAGCTCCGACTTCTGCTATTGCCATAGTCTTATACCTTCTGAGAGAGTCTCTGGCGGAGATGGACATACCGCCAAGACAGGCATACACTATGATGGTCATACCAAAGGCTGAGAGGAACAGGGCAAGCGCTGTGACGCATTCAGCCAGGATGTACTCCCAGTCTTTCTCTCCTGTACTAAGTGGGGTGCTGATGCAGACTGTAAGCGCAGGAGTGCCGTTTATATTCGGCGGCTCTCTGAAAATAGCATATGATCTACTGATCTTTAAGGGCTTTAAGGACGTAAAGACTGTAAGTAAATAGTGCTGGGTTGGCTGAGCGGTCAAAGCGCCGGTCTCGAGAACCGGTTTCCGAAAGGATGCACAGGTTCGAATCCTGTACCCAGCGTCTTTTTTCACACAAATAAGGCTTTTAAATAGGCTTTGACATACACTTAAATGAAAGGCCAGCGACCTGCGGGTGTTACATTGCTCGGTCTTCTACAATTACTAGGCGGCGTGGCATACGCCATAGTAGGCGCTTTCATATTGATTCCCGTCACATCTGCACATCCGGTCGCGTACGTTATATCTCCATTTTATCTGCTTATCGGTATTCTGTTCTTGGTGATAGGGATACTGGAGATGGTGTTCGGTGCCGCTCTCCTCTCCGGGAGAAACTGGGCAAGGATATTAGCCATAATAGGCGGAGTCATAGACCTTTTTGCCATACCAGTCGGGACTATAATAGGGATAATAATAATCTTCTATCTGACCAGACCGAGAGTGGCGGCTTACTTCAAGTAGTCTTAAGGATATGGACATAGAAAAGCTGCAAGAAACTGCTAGACGTTTTATAGACGAGAGGGACTGGAGGCAGTTCCAGACACTTAAGGAACTGGCTATAAATGCCTCGGTAGAATCCAACGAGCTTCTTGAGCTTTTTCAATGGCAAGAAGGGAAGGATATCGACAAGAAGCTATTGAGCGGTGAGGATAAGGCGACCATGGACAAGATAAAGAAAGAGACGGCCGACGTCTTCTTCTCATGCCTAGCGATAGCAGATCACGCTGGTTTTGATATGGGTAAGGTTTTCCTTGAAAAGATAGAAGAGCTAGAAAAAAGATACCAGAAAGACAAAGTAAAGGGAAAGGTAGTAAAGATACCGTCAAACGATTGATGTCTCTTCATTATAAAGCGTTTCTAGTCCCCGGCTTCCGCGCCGATGCGACCGATAAAGGACATACAGCTCCGGTGATCGGTAAGATTTTAATACAAAGCGCTTTCTATAATCGATGTGGATGACAATGACGGCGGGACCGAAATAATGCCTTTTGCGAGGGATTTCTGTGAAGAGACCGAGACAGCCATAAAGAAAGAGATAGATAAAGTAATCAGATCCAGACCTTCTCTCAAAGAAATTCTTGATTCTAGTCAGGCCATAAAATCCGCAGCAAAGCCAGTCTTCTCGAGAAAAAAAGACGGTCCATATGAGACTTTGTGTGTGACTGTAGCGTGCCCGACCAAGCCGGAAAGACAGGACCATACGCTGTCGAAGCTTTTGCAAGTAGTAGGAGATTCCAACAGCACTACAGGTATAATTTATCCATCGATTACTACGACCATAAGCACGTCAGTTAGCAAGACGAGCACTGTAAACGTACTTGACACGTCTGCATCAGGCTATAAACTCTTCAGCGTCTCCTATATCCGTATACCTGATACAGAATCAGGAGTGATCCGGATAGAATTAAAGCCAAAGCTCTTGATGGACGTGGAACTTGCGCGGGATATATTCATGCAGATATGGTCCGATGTTGTAATGGACAGAGAAAGGGTAGGCCTTACAGAAAAGAGCAATATATCAGAGGAGAAAGGACTTTCAATCTTCAAGTCGAAGGCTAGCATGGAGAATGTTGGTGGCTATGACGCTCTCAAGCAGCAGATACAAAGAGACATAATATACCCTTTCATACACAATCAAACGATGAAAAAAATAACTAAAACCACAAGGGCGGACGAAGACACTGTCCAACCAAATGCGGTTCTTTTTTACGGCATGCCGGGGACGGGTAAGACGCTTATGGCCAGAGTGCTTGCCGGCCAGAACAGCATGGATTTCATAGTCCTCAACCCACAAAAGATCTTTTCTGCGTACTATTCCGAGTCTCCGAAGCGGCTTAAAGAAGCGCTGGATTACGCAGAGGCCTACAGCAAAGAGCACGGGAAGACCATACTGTTTATAGACGAGATAGACTATTTCGGCACAAGGAACGTCGGGCAGAGCACAGACAAAGAGGATGCAAGGGCCCTTGACACTATCTTAGTAAAATTAGACGGTCTTTCCAATAACAAGGAAAGCAATCTTTTAGTTATAGGGGCCACGAACTTTTACGATGCTTTGGACCCTGCATTGCTTTCTAGGTTCAAGAGCAAGATATTCTTTGATATGCCTACTAAAGATGATAGGGTGGCTATATGGAGACTTTACGCAAAACATCTCCCAAACGAAGACCTTGAAAGACTGGCTTATGAAACTGAAGGGCTTGTCGGGAGAGACATACTGAACATAGCAGATAAAGCAGAAAGGATGTTGTGCAGCGACATAGTGAACGATAAAACAAAGAATACAGCGCCGGATCTCGGATATTACAGAAGAGGCATAATAGAGTTCAAAGCCGAAAACAGCGGCAAGGCGGTCTCCAAGGCGCCATCTGGACTGTATAGGTGACACCCTACTTTCTCTGAAGAGCATGATTCTCCCGCTCACTATGATAAGCTTATAAAGAATAGCTCTTCTTATGAAAAGAAATGGTGAACCTAAGGTCCATTGCGCTTGTGATGTCGTCTGCCGGTAGCGTGCTATACCTCATATCCGGCCTGGCATTCGCAGCAGGCGGACTTTTCGGCTTTGGTGCGTCAAGGACTAACAACAGCAATGTCATAATAGGGCCTTCATACTTTTTCTTGATACCGATATTCATGGCGATTCTTATAGCTACAGGCACTCTTCTCATGTCGATTAAAAGGACTAGAAACAGCAAGACTGGGCCTGTCATGGTCATGCTATTTTCTATCCTGGCTGCACCCTTTACATTAGGCGGGCTTTTCATCGGCATAGTCCTATGCGTAGCCGGAAGCGGCATCATTCTGTTCAAGAAGAAGCCTTCCCATACCAACAAGCGCAGATGACTTGCAGAGACCATTATCCACTGTCTATGACCGGCTTTTGCACGACTTCCTTCGACTGGTCATCCACGCGGCAGCCTCAAGGATTAAATAAAGAGGAATGTTCTAATCAATATGGCCTACGATGTAATAATAGGCAGGAACGAGAAAGACCTTAGGGACTACGGCCCTTTGGCTACGACGATGATTGGTAAACAGTATATAACCATGGGGAACATAGTCAGCCTGGGCAACCAGATACTATTGGACGCATTAAGACCGCATGTAGTATTGATAGCAGGCAAGAGGGGCTCAGGAAAGAGCTACACTATGGGAGTCATATCAGAAGGCCTTGCGTCTTTGCAGGAAGACGTTGCAAGCAACATCACGTCTCTCATAATAGACACGATGGGGATATACTGGACGATGAAAAGCCCTAATTACAAAGAGGCCGGTCTTTTGAAGTCATGGGGGGAGGAGCCGAAAGGCTTCAGCAATGTCAAGGTCTTCGTGCCTAAAGGCTCTTTTGAAAAAATCAGGGAACTCAATCCTACGATGGCAGACGCAGAGTTCTCCATATCAGTCTCTGACCTGTCAGCAGGCGACTGGGGAGACATATTCGGTTTTTCCATAAACGACGAATATGGTGTCCTGATAAACAAGGTAGTGGAGACGTTGAAAGAGGATGGAAACCCGTATTCGCTTAAAGACATGGTATCCCAGGTGGAGCAAGAGATCGCATCGGACACTGTAAAAGAAGCAATAAAACAGCGTTTCCAATCAGCGGAAGACTGGGGAATATTCGACAAGAACGGCACGCCGATAGAAGCTTTGCTGACGCCTGGAAACATAAACATACTGGATATAAGCCTTTATGCGCATTCTCTCGGAGAATTCAACCTTAGAGCTTTGGTCATAGGACTGATATCGCAAAAAGTACTGGAAGCAAGGATACAAGAGAGGAGAGTAGAGGAATTCAAGGAGATAAATTCTACCATAACATCCATAGAAGCTGAAAATAAGAAGCAGATACCTATAGTGTGGATGTTCATAGATGAGGTACATGAGTTCCTCCCAGCTAATGGCAGGACTGCCGCAACTGCAGCCCTGTCAAGGCTGATAAAGGAGGGCAGGCAGCCTGGTATAGGTCTTGTCATAGCCACGCAGCAGCCAGGCAAGCTAGATACAGACATAATAACCCAGTCGGACATAATAATCTCCCAGCATGTGACCGCCAAACTGGACATAGATGCCCTTAACACTGTAATGCAGAGTTACATGGTATCCGACATAAAAAAATATCTCTCAGATCTCCCAAAACTACCTGGTGCGTGCATAATAATGGACGATAACTCTGAGAGGATATATCCCGTGCAGATAAAGCCAAGGCTTACATGGCACGGAGGAGAAACACCTAGAGTGATACCTGCCCCGAAGAAATAAAGTATGTTTAATTTTCCCTTCCCAGAGATGCGGCATGGCCAGGACAAGATAGCGGATTCCGTCTCGTCAGCGATAAAGAGAGGAAGCAAGCTGATGATACATGCTCCGACTGGAATGGGAAAGACTGCAGCAGTTCTATATGGCGCATTGAACGAAACTTACGGACGGAGTATAAAGGTGGTTTTTTTGACCGCTAAGCACACCCACCAAAATATAGTATACGACACGCTGCATAGGATGAACTCTTCATCGGCCGAGATAAAGTTCGCTGGGATAAACGGGAAACGTTCCATGTGCCTTTTTGAGAACAACGTCGAGCCTGCCGTATTCACTGAATTCTGCAAGGCAGTAAGGGAACAGGGTATGTGCAATTTCTACAAGAACACGTTCAGTAAAAATAGGGAGATGAAGCCTGCCGTTATAGACGCCCTGAATGAGGGAGTGGGCGACCCTCTTTCAGTGATGGCTGTCTCGGAAAAATATGAGCTATGTCCTTACGAAGTTTCACTTTTGAACGCGAAGAAAGCCAATGTGATAATAGCGAATTATTCACACATATTTGACCCTGATATAGCCTCAAGTTTCATCTCGAAGGCAGGTATAGACCCCAAAAAGTCAGTGCTCATAGTCGACGAGGCCCATAATCTACCATCCAAAATCTCGGAAATGAATTCTTTTTCCATATCACTAAGAACATTGGAGCGTTCCTTCAGCGAGGCCGTCGCATCAGGATACAGTGACTTGGCCAGAAAGGTAGACAGCATTATATCGGAGATGAGACAAGTTTCGAACGAAAAGACGGTAGATTTCACTGAGGTATTCGATGAAAAAGACTTGGAAGCCGTCGAAAGCGTGATAGAACAGAATGAAAAAGGCTATAACGTTCCGGCTTCTTTCACGCTTAAAAAACTGATATCTATACTTTCGAAAGCGGACGATTCATACATCCAATACATCTCCTCAGACAAAGAGCACAAGAAAATGAACGTTTTTGCGCTGGATCCTTCGGTGTACGCAAAACAAACAGCCGATTCCTTTGGGTCTGCGGTATTCATAAGCGGCACGTTCCAGCCAATAGACATGTTCGCCAACCTGTTAGGCATAAGAGATGCGGAAAAGCTGGTATTAGGAGAAAAAGAGCTGATGAAGAACAGGCTTATGATAAACGAGATAGACGTGACCTCAAAATTCACCGTCAGATCAGCCAATTATAGGCTGACAGCGGAGAGGATAGACGAGCTTCTGGAGGATTTCAGGCATAACATGATAGTTTTCTTCCCATCTTACAATTATATGGAAGAGGTCCATAGACTTCTAAGGAACAAGTCAAATGTCATAAAGGAAAAACCTAACTTAAGCAGGGAAGAAAAATCCTCTCTTTTATCAGAACTTTCTTTACCCGGGAAGAGCATGTTTGCGGTCATAGGAGGTAATTTCTCAGAAAGCATAGGCATAAGGAACAATATCATACGACTCGTTGCGATAGTAGGCATACCTTTCGAGCCGCCTTCTGTCAGGCTGGCAGCGACACAGGACTACTATGAGAAGAAATCCATGAATGGATTCGAATATGCACAGGTATTGCCATCGATGATAAAGACCCTGCAAGCAGCTGGCAGGGCGATCAGGTCATCGAGGGACAAGGCTGTCATACTGCTGATGGATTCACGTTATTCTAACACTATGATAAGGAAGTACCTGCCGGAGGGAGTTATAGAAGCGAATGGCAGTCCGATGAAAGTAATATCAGAAAAAGGATTCTTATGATATTTAGGATACTCTGCTGCCTTCTGGCACGTCCCTGTCTACGCTCAGAAGCGATATCCTTTCTCCATCCGATGCTGCAAGCACCATCCCATTAGATTCCACGCCCATTATTCTTGCAGGCTTTAGATTGTAGGCAACTATAACTTTCTTGCCAACAAGCTCCTCGGGCGAGTAATCTGATCTTATACCGCTGAGTATAGTCCTTGTCTCAGAGCCGAAAGACACTGAGAGTTTTATGAGTTTTTTGCTCTTTTCCAGGCTCTCTGCGGATACGATTTTCCCGACTCGCATGTCAAGTTTTTTGAATAAATCTATGTCTATCCGGCTCTCATCCATCTCTCTTTCTACCCCTAATCTTCTACGTTTGATAAAGAATCTGCAATCTCTCCTACCGTCTTTTCTAGCTCACGGACCACTATAAGATATCTGTCTATGTGCTCTTCCTGTTCTTTTACAAGCTTGGAGAAATTTTCAAGGTCGTCCTTCGTTTCTATTATCCTTGTATTGAGCGCTTTTATATCGTCGAGTATCCTCTTGAAATCGCTCAATTTTACGAAAGCGAACGATTTCGCTTCGGCCCCTATCCTTATAGTATCTAGCCTTTTCATTCCAGTGGGGGAAACGAATGGCTTAGTGTCCATGTTCGGTATCGTGAGCGGCTCTGGTGTCGGAAGCAGAGGAACCGGGAAAGGCTTCGGAGTCTCATCTTCCTGCCCTTGCATGTCTGTCCTCTGGGCCAGAGGCTGAGGATTAGCCGGCCGCGGCTCTGCGCTGTAGTAAGGGTTCGCAGGGGCATTTTTCTTTTTTGAAAATAATGACATATATATGAGATATCATTATCTTAATATATAAATATTAGTTAGGGAGCGCTAGTAGTCTAATGGCAGGACATCAGCTTCCCAAAATAAGGAAAAAGCTGTGGATCCGGGTTCGAATCCCGGCTGGCGCATTTTAAATACAGAAAAAATCATGATTTGTCGATGGAAGAAGAGGAAATAAGTGTAAGGTGCGTGTTGGAATTGATGGCCAAACCCGAAGGAGCAGCAGTAGAAGCTCTCAAGAAGATAGTCGAAAACATGGAGGAAAACGGCAAGAAATTGAAAATAACCCAGGTGGAATACGGTGATCCAAAGCCGATGAGAGAGGGGTTCTTTTCTGCATTCGCCAGGTTCACTGTAACATCCGACATAGAATCCATATTCGGGTTCGTACTGGACTATGCTCCGTCCAGCATAGAGGTATTGAATAAAAAGAACGTATCATTGTCGATGTCAGCCTTTCAGGCGCTTTTAAACGACATATCCGGAAGGCTAAACGAGATGGATGAAAAGATAAAGGTGTTCTCTGGTCAGGCCATAATATTATCAAGACAGAACGAAGAACTGAAAAAGAAACTGGAAGACAAAAAATAATCTTTTTCTACTCTGTATTAGTCATTAACTTGTACAGAAAGGTTTATAAATACTAGATTTATCTAATTGTTAAGGTCAATGCGACCTTAATAGTTAAAAAAGAGTCCGAGTACGAGGTAAATGAAGTATGAATGCGAAATTGGTAAAAGGTGTGAAAAAATTAGCAGCAGTAGCAACAGGCGCTCTCTTCTTGGGAGCCACAATGGGCGCGGCTAGCGTCTTCGGTCAATCGTTAAGCAGTCTTCCTGCTCCGTTCGTGAGCAACGGCCATGTGAATGCTGTAGTAGTTGTAGGCTTGACAGCTTCTTCATCCGACGTTGTAGGCGCGATAGACATAGCATCAGCTTTGACGGCTTCGGCAGTACATTCTTCGTCCTCGTCTGGTTTCGTGACCATAGGGACTCTTTCGCTTTCTTCGCATGCCAATGCGATAACTTACTCAAATGCGAATGGCACGACCTTTCCTACATTTTCTCCTGCTTCGGCAGCATTGGACAAAGTAAACTGGACCGGTTCAGGCAAGCAGAATTACACATCCGTAGAGAACATAAGCTTTTCCGGCTCGATGCATCCATACCTTAACGGGTTAAATGTCGTGATGCCTGCTGGCAGCTTTTGGCTTGCTTCTTACGTAGTAAACAGATCAGCGAGCAACGCCATAGTAAACCTTACCGATGGTTTGGATTACCTTATAGGCGCGACCACATACGACCTTCTAAATTATACCACTAAAAACGTTACATTTGGGGTTTCTCAGACCTTTACTAACGTAAAAGTACCGCAGACTCTTACTGTCGGTGTGAACACGGTAGGCCTGTTAGGAGTGGCTTCGGTCACATCAAGCAGCGGCGTTTATTACCAGCTTGAATTCGACGTTAACAATGGAGCTACGAATTACGTTAACTTCTCCAAGTCTTTGACTGTAAGTGGAGTGACGGTGACTGTAGGTCCTCGTGCTATAACCAACACGACTGGAACGTTCCTTTCATCGCTTTCAGTATCAAGCACAAGCAAGGTGCAGAACTTCAGCTCAGCTAACTTGTTCGGATTAGGAACATACAATGCGACATCCGACACAGCGAAATTTTTCGGTGCTTCATCCGGCAATCACAGGATGATGAACTTTACTTTGACCGCAAAGGTGCCATTGAACTATTCTTTCAGCACTGCCAGCAAATATACACTGCCCGACTCTTTATCGACTATCGGTTTAGAGCCTTTGTCTGCGGTTTATTCTGGAAGTCATGGTGCGACTAACTTGACCGTCAATGTAGGCACTGCAGGAAGCGATACAATAGGAGAAGTAGCTGGAGAAGTCAATGCCACCACGGCACCTACAACTGTAAATGTTACTGTGACTCATGGTCTTTCAGCAGTATCTTTCGGTACAGACTACAGAGGACCACTGACACAGTCCGGTTACGGTAGCCCTGATTTACTTCTTGAGCCGTACCAGCAAATATACAACACTAGCAGCGGTCAATATGTAAATGCTTCATCGGAATACATATACCCATATCACGGCTTAAGCTTTAAAAACTCAAACTACTGGGTAAATACGACACACGGTATAGCGTATGCTCCTTCTATAAACGGGAAAGCAGTGCGTTTAGTCTATGTTCTTCCAAATGGAAGGTACTTAGCATTTTATGCTAACAATGTCAAATTTGGAACAGCAACAAGCTACTTTTATGTACCTAACATAACTACTATACTTAATTACACGGCTTCGACTACTAGCAGTCCTGGAGTAATAGTACCTGTAATCGGTGATAATTACTCTTTCAATGGATACAATGTTTCCATCAAGAAAGCTACCTTTACTCATACAGGTGTGACTGGAACAGCCGTAGTCGACAATATAACTATAACTGGACCACAGGCGTCCGTTACTGGAGGCTTGTCGACATACAGTATCACACCTGGTTACACAGGAGTAGTAGCTGCGAATGGTACATCATTTACTTCAGCGCCTGTTACCAGCACTAATCTAGGGACTCTATCTTTCAGTGGAAGTGTATTAACATACACTGACCCTGTCGGCGGTTCCGAAAGTGTTACAGTAGCTGAAAACAAGACTAACTTTAATACATACATTACAAGTTCAGGCAACACCACAGTTTCGCCTTGGGGCGAGAAACTCATACAGACTAAATCCAGCGCTACTATACAGATACCTGTACAGAACTACACATTGGCTTTAGGTGGTTCACAGGTAATAACAGGAGAAACGAATTACAGCGTCGGGTCTACCGTACCAGCCGGCGAGGTAATAAGCGTGGGCGGCGTTTCAGCGGTTTCGCCTTCCAACCTATACTCATCGGGAGTCTTCCCGTTAGCAGAGCTTGACTCAAGCTTCGCAGGAAGCGCAAACACCGTACCAGTGATAGTGGTGGGCGGACCAGCAGTCAACACTCTAGCAGCTGAATTACTTACAAATTCCAGCACGCCGATTTACGGAAGCCAGTTCACTAACTTAACTGGAGTCTCGAGCGGAGAGGCAGTGATACAGATGTTCAGCTCTGTTAAGGAATTCGGCAATCAGCCAGCCCTTTGGGTAGCAGGTTATGGTGCTACAGACACTTTGGTCGCTTCTGAAGTACTTTCAGAGTCTCTTTTAGGGACGCCGGTAGTAAGTCTTACTGGAAGCAAGGTAATATTGAGCACAGCGTCTGGAAACTACAAGGGCGTAAGCGTAGTCTAAATCGTTAGAACTTAAAATTTAATTTTAGATAATAAGGCTTTCCCGTTTGGGGGCCTTGTACTTTTTGTTTCTTAAAAAGTATAAAAAAGAGTGCATATTCTTATCTTCTATACTGACAGAGTAGACTATGAAAATGATATTAAAAAGACAGGAGACTGGGAGAAAAATCAACAAATGGCTGGTGATCGCCATCTTCCTGTTTGTGGCTGCGCTGGCGCTTTCATATGCGATATCGACTTCATTAGTGTACAAGACAAGCGCGACACAGGTAGCTACGTTGAATTTTGAATGTTCTACGTATGCTTCACAGCTTACAAGCCAATTTGCGCTGAATTCTTCGGCATGCAACCAGGTAGCGGTCAATGGGACGCCGCTTTACAATAAAACATGCGGGGCCGTATTCTACTGTTACTATTCCTCCGCATGCTCATATCAAAAGCCCACAGGGCCGAACATACTCAGTTGTCTATGCGACGCGCTGAAACCGAATCAGGTCATAGCTCAAGGGCTATGTCTGAAACAGGTACAGAGTTAGTCAGATGGCAGAAGACATAGGCATAACAGCTTTCAAGACTAAAGACAATGGGTTCCGTGGAAGAGTGTTCGAGAGAGAAGAAGATTTCATAGTCCAGGAGATACAGAAAGACGGCAGAGTTTTGACTCTGGAAGGCGAAGCAGAAAAAGAAGAGCAAGAAAAAAGGGATTTTCTCTGCTTTACTCTCGTGAAGAAGGGGCTGTCAACTGCGGAAGCTATCAGGATACTCTCAAAAGAGTCTCATACCAGCATAAAGCGCTTCGGCTATCTGGGAAACAAGGACAAGAATGCGATCACATCGCAGAAGATAAGCGTGTTCAAGGGGAAAAGAGAAGACTTCAAGACAGACTATGGAAAGATCCATATCATGGATTTTGACTACCGGGATACTGGCTGCAAGATAGGGGACCTGAAAGGCAACATGTTCAGCATAGTGATAAGGGGATTCGATGGAAGCGAAGAAAGACTGGAAGGGTTCAAGAGAGAGTCTTTGAGAGGGCTGCCTAATTTCTATGGTCCACAGAGGTTCGGTTCCTCCAGCATAAACATAGAGATATCCAAAAAGATATTGAACAGGGATTTCAAGGGCGCAGTGAAAGCGTTCCTGGCTGGAGAAAGGCAGAGGAACGCGGTACCGAAAGAGACTCAGGAAAAGATATCACGCTTCATAGACGAGGACAAAGACTGCGGGAAGATAGAGATACCGTCTTTCCTGTGGATGGAAGCCAGCATGTTGCAGCACCTGGAAAGCAGCAGGCATGATTATATCGGAGCATTAAGGCTCATACCCAAATACTTAAGGCTCCTGATATTGCAGTCATATCAATATTATCTTTTCAATAGGACTCTGAGCGAAATAGTAAAAAATCAGGTAGACACAAAGGAGGTGCCTACTGTAGGCTATGATT
>JAMCRN010000002.1 GCA_023380585.1 Candidatus Parvarchaeota archaeon
TGCCCCGACCGGGATTTGAACCCGGGTTTCTGCCTCGAAAGGGCAATGTCCTTGGCCTCTAGACTATCGGGGCTTTAGTTCAAGTATATAACTGGTCAATAAAGGTTAAATACATTAACCAGCTTGAAATAATTATTATTAAATCTAAAGCAATCAACTCTATTATGGGAAACGTAACTTTTTATTTTCAGGTACATCAGCCACATAGGCTTAGGAGGGTATACTCTTTCGATAATAACTATGACCCGATTGATCACGACAGGGACAGGGAAGTATTCAATAAGGTAAGCGACAAGTGCTACATCCCAATGACCAGACTATTATTGAAAGCTGTTAAAACGCATCCTGAATTCAAGGTGAGCTTCTCCTTCACAGGCACTTTCTTTGAGCAGGCGGAGTCTTTCAGGCCGGAGGTCATAACATTATTCCAGGAATTGTACGATACAGGGAATATGGATATACTTGACGAGACGTACTACCACTCACTGTCTTATTTGATAGATAAAGGAGAGTTCATAGAACAGGTCAAGAAGCATAGGGATCTTATCAGGCAGAAATTCAATTTCCTTCCGAAAATATTCAGGAACACGGAAGCCATGTACTCTAATGACATAGCAGAGACCGCTTCTAAGCTCGGTTATAAAGGTATAGTGTCAGAAGGCTGGGACAGATACCTCGGTTGGAGGTCCCCGAATTATGTGTATACTCCCCCTAATAACAAGATAAGCGTCCTTCTAAGAAACTATAAGCTAAGCGATGATATAGCTTTCCGTTTCTCATCAAGGGACTGGAAGGAGTTCCCCCTGACTGCAGAAAAATACTCGGAATGGCTGTCGAAAAACGAAGGAGACACTATAAACCTATTCATGGACTACGAGACATTCGGCGAGCACCAGTGGAAAGATACAGGGATCTTCGATTTTATGTCAAGTCTAGTCGGCATGCTGCTTAGGAAAGGCATAGGCTTCAACGCCGTCTCGGAGACAGCAGCCCTTGGGCCGGTCGGAGTTTTAGACGTACCGGATATTATATCGTGGGCTGACATAGATCGGGATCTATCCGCATGGTTAGGTAATGAGATGCAGGACGCCGCCTTTTTAAAATTGAAATCCATGAAAGACCTGGTTCTAAAGACCAAAGACGAGAAAACGATAAGCATGTGGCGGACACTGCAGACTTCGGACAATTTCTATTACATGTGCACTAAATGGTTTTCAGACGGTGACATACACAAATATTTCAACGCATACTCTTCGCCTTATATCGCTTATATAAATTACATGAATATCCTATCAGAACTGGAGAGGCAGATCACGCTCTCTTCAAAGCAGCGTCATAAGCCTGCAGGTAGTAAGAAATAAAGCTCTCCCACCCGAAGTTCTCTGATACTTTCCTTGCGGATATCTTGAGTCTCAATATGTCGTCTTCCGGCATGTTTACGATCTTTAACATATCATTCGCTATCTGTTCTACGACTTTGTCCCTCTGGTTCCCTGTAAGTTTTTCTACGACTATCCCCTTTAGTTCCGTCTTGAATTTCTCCGTGCAGTATATCCCAAACCCTGCATGGTCGGTCGTGAAGGCTATGGACATATAAGAAGCAGCCTCCAGTGGAGTATACCCGAATGGTTCATATTTGGATAAAAAGAAGCCGGCAGTCGACATGGCAAGTACTTCATAATAAGTCAGGTTCAGAAGCTCGTCTCCGAACGAAAGATACTTCGGATAGAATATCACCTTTACCTTGTTGTCAGGAGAATTCTCAAGCCCGTTTTGTCTAAGCCTTGTTATTATCATATCGTTCTCTTCCGGGTACGACAGCAGGAAAGGGCATACCGGAGGATTGGATGGCTTAGTCTTTCTAAGGTTGGAGAGCAGCCTTTTTTCGTCATTTAGTATCTTGCTGTATGCTTTATCCAGCCTGCCAGTGTTCTTGCTTAAAACCGAGGAAGCGGCTACGTCGAATCTCTTTATGTCCTCATCAAGAGAAGATTTTATGCTGAGATAAGCCAGATAGTTCGCAGCCACTTCGTTTTTTACCCCTATGGTACCGGTAGGCACGGCTACCAAGGCGATGACTCCTTTGCCGGCCTGGAGTTTTTTGTCAAGTCTACCTAGTGAGTCTATGAAGAGGTCGAACCCTTTATCATAGAATTCATACCTACCGCCTGTTATAAAGACAGGCAGATCTTCAGCTTGGAAGTCATAATAAGGAAGAAAATATGAGTCTACAAAGTTTTCGAATTTGGAGCGTGCAGCGTCGCTTATACTGTCTAAATCGTCTACGTTAGGCATCTCCAGCGTGTCTATCCCGTTCAATGTTATGAAATCCGCCTTTTTCCCGAGTATCACCTCTGCTTCTTTTTCTACGATCCTGCTCACGACAGTGAAAACAGTGGCATTGAACGCGCCGGCTTTCTCAGTGCAGTGCTTGGCGTTTACTCCGTATTTATATGGCATGCTTACGTCTACGGCCGTGTTAGAATTTATGAACGCAATAGTATCCCCTCCATTATATGATATGGCTCTGCCAAGGACAGTCGCGTGTATAGTAAAATTAGTCGGTATCCTGCTGTTTTTTGATTTGAGGTACAGTATGGACCCTGCAGAGAGCCATTCGTGGACCTGTACGACCAGTCTTTTGCCTATCTGGCTGCTTAACTTTTCAAGGAACACACCAGCGGCATACGCCCAGGCTATCGGCTCATTGTAGTCGTTTGGAGCATCCAGAGAGTCTATCTTAAAAAGGTCCCAAAAAGTCTTTTTTACCTCATTGACATGCCTTTCTTTGAAGCCGCTGGAATCGATAAGCACTATCTTGACCTCGTTTGCGGATACCCACCTGCCGTAATGCACATCCACGCCATCCAGCCCCATCTCAGATATCGCCTTTTTTATTGCATCGGGCGGAGTCTCTTCCATGACCTCTGTAGAAGCTTGTTTCTGATTGTAAAAGCCTACGGCGAGATAGTCATCTCCGAAGAGTTTTTTCATCGTCCCGGATTTTGAAGTAAGGACTGTCCATATCCCCCCGACTTTATTCCCAGCCTCGAACGAGACCTCTGCTAGAAAGTAATCCTGCCCCATTGTTTATTATTAACGTATCTTATAATAAAAGGTTTTGTTATATATAGAAAAGTATAAAATGTAAACGTTCCATCAAATTAATGTATGCTCAAACACGAGGACAGTCAACTTAAGAAAATAAGCAGTA
Organism: Candidatus Parvarchaeota archaeon; assembly: GCA_023380585.1. Classification (GTDB taxonomy): domain Archaea; phylum Nanobdellota; class Nanobdellia; order Parvarchaeales; family Parvarchaeaceae; genus Parvarchaeum. Next base: position 3,215 of record JAMCRN010000002.1, read on the forward strand.
TAGCCGTGTCCGTTTCTGATAAGGACAAGGCAATGAAGTGGTACTCTGAAGTCTTGGGGATGGAGGTACGCGAAAACGAAGGTCATTGGGTGACGGTAGGATTGAGAGGCGATGGCATTTCCATACATCTATGCGAGGATAAAGAGCTAAAGCCGGCACCAGAAGGTGTCAACACCGGGATAGCCTTTTCAACCGACAACGTAGACAAAGCTTACGATGCATTAAAATCAAATGGAGTAGAGTTCTCCAAGCTGCCCAATGATGAGGGGTTCGGGATGTACTGTATATTCAATGACCCAGACAAGAACCAGTTTTGGGTATTAGGTGTCTAAAGACGCCTTTTTATGGTTGAAAAAGTTATAATAATCGGTTCAGGTCCTGCTGGATACACAGCCGCCATATATGCTTATAGAGACGGATTAGACCCGCTGCTGATAAAGGGCTTTGAGGCAGGCGGGCAGCTGATGCTTACGTCAGCAGTAGAGAACTTCCCAGGTTTCTCGTCTATCTTAGGGCCTGATCTGATGGAAAAACTTTACCAACATGCAAAGGGTCTCGGGTGTAGGATGATCGATGGAAACGTGTCTAAAGTCGACTTTTCTGTCTATCCTTACAAGCTCTTCGTAGACCAGGAACAGTACGAAACGTATTCTGTCGTCATAGCCACCGGCGCATCTGCAAAATGGCTGGGTCTTCCCAATGAGAAGAGGCTTATGGGAAAAGGAGTGTCTGGCTGCGCCGTATGTGACGGCTTCTTTTTCAAAAATAAGGACGTAATAGTCGTCGGCGGCGGGGACAGCGCAATGGAGGACGCGTCTTATCTGGCGAATATGGTCAAGAGCGTTACCGTCGTCCACAGAAGGGACAGTTTCAAAGCAAGTAAAATAATGCAGGAAAAAGTCTTGAACGATAAACGTATAAGAGTGCTGTGGAACAGCGAAGTAGTAGATATACTTGGGGACACAAAGGTATCCGGCGCATCGGTGAAAGATCTTAAGACAGGGAGTATAAGCAAAATACCTGTAGAAGGGGTCTTCATAGCGATAGGCCATAAGCCCAACACAGACGTGTTTAGAGGGCAGATAGACATAGACAAAGATGGTTACATAAATACTAACGGGTTTACGAAGACGAGCAAGGAGGGTGTTTTCTGCGCAGGAGACGTGCAGGACAGGGTCTATAAACAGGCAGTAATAGCGGCCGGATGGGGATGTATGGCCGCGATGGAAGCAAGGAAGTTTTTAGCTGAGAAAAAGATCATCTAGACACGCTGGCTTTCCTGAACGCCTCTGTGTATTCTTCCGGCGATATCACGTTTACGAATATCTGCTCTCCGAGTTCTATGCCGCCGAACACCGAAAGCCTCGGGTAGATCTCTATATGCATATGCATGGACCTCTCGTACTTAGAATCATGAAAAACTAAGTTGTAGGGGTGGCTTCCGTATATCTTCCTGTTTGTGGATATGACCTTTTTAAGTATCTCGATCATCTCTCTCTTCTCTTCGGTCGTCAGGTCAGGCGTGTAATTTACATGTCTTTTTGGCATGACCATCGACTCGGCTGTTATCCTGGATCCGAACGGGGCGATGACAGTAAAGTAGTCAGTATCAATAAGGGTCCTGCCCGTTTCATTTTTAGCCGCTTTCTCGTATATGCAGGAATCGTCAGAGGCCATCGACTTCTTGGAGATCAGAATCTCTTTCTTTATGTTACCTAATACAGCCGGCTGGGCCATGATCTGCGTATGCGGGTGGCCTAGGCTTGCTCCTGCCCTTAATCCATAGTTCTTGAATACGAAAACGTGCTTTATGCGTTTTCTCTGGTAGAGAATATCCTGTCTTTCTATTACCGTGTTAATCCATTTCAGAAGGTGGTCGGAAGGCATGCTTTCGAACCGGTCCGTGTGAAGGGGAGAATCTATTATAACTTCGTTATATCCGTATCCGCCTAAAGATTTGAACATCCCTCCAGTATAGGTTAGTGGCGTGTTCCCAGAAAGTTCTGGAAACTTATTCTCTATTACCCTTATCTCCCAGGGGTCGCCTACATGCATTATCTCTGTGGTCATGTATTCGTTTCTAGGCTCGAATGGGCATTTAGATAGATCAACGTCCTGTATCTTCTCTTCTTCTACTTCTTCAGGTCTGTGGCTTCTTCCAGGGACTATTATGCATATGTTACCTGTCCTGTAATCTCTGCGTATCTCGCTGCCATTTTGCAATTTCTCTATGTCCACAGGTTATACTTCCCCATAAAAGTTTTTATAGGTGTCGGTCTAAATCATCTCCGCTCTTTACTGTCAATTAATGTCTATGGGTTTATCCTTCTCAGGGTCCTTGGGAAAGGGACAGCATACATTATATGCGGAAGCTTGCATATCCACATCACCAGCCTGTCGACCCCAAGTCCAAAACCAGAATGAGGTATGCTCCCATACTTCCTAAGGTCTATATACCATTCATACGCGCTCCTGTCCAGTCCGCATTCTTTTATCCTACGTATGAGCGTATCCTTGTCGTCTATTCTCTGTCCGCCGCCTATTATCTCCCCATATCCTTCTGGGGCAAGAAGGTCGTTGCATAAGACATGTTTGAAGTCATCTTCAGGCTTGTGATAGAACGGTTTGAGCTCTATGGGATAACGCATGGCAAAAACCGGCAAATCGAGTTTTTGTGTTATGACCCTCTCTTCATCCGACCCCAAATCAGCGCCGTATTCCAGTTTCAGCCCATTTTGGTTGGCCATGTCTATTACAGACTCATAATCCATCCTCAAAAACGGTTTTTCCAGCGTGTTTTTGAGCACGTAAGTATCCCGATTTAGCAGTTTTAGGTCATCTTCGTTCTTTTCGAGGACGTTCCTTACTACGTGCTTTATAAGCTCTTCTTCAAGCTTTATTATCCCATCCAGGTCCATAAATGCGACTTCGGCTTCTGCGTGCCAGAATTCCGTGAGATGGCGCCAAGTCTTACTTTTTTCTGCCCTGAAGGAAGGCGCGACAGTGTATATCCTCCAAAGAGAATCTACCATCGCTTCTGCATATAGTTGCCAGCTTTGTGAGAGATAAGCCTTTTTATCGAAATATTCTATCTGGAACAGCGTAGAACCGCCCTCCACGCTGCCACTGACAAACGAAGGCGACTGTATCTCGTAGAAATCGTTATGCTTGAAGAAGTCATGTATGCTTTCGAATACCGTTGAGCGGACCTTCATGATCGCAGTCACTTTTCTGCTTCTGAACCAGATATGCCTGTTGTCGAACAAGAAAACCTTTTTGTGCCCTTTCTTTATCGGGAAAGGTTCTGCGATCCCGTATATCTTTAGGCCGGATACCTTCACTTCATAGCCGCCTTCAGCTCGTTCGTCCTCGTTCAAAATACCTTCTACCAGGACTGAGGATTCCCTCGTAAGTCTATTCATATCCGCAAATACAGGGTCGCCCGCATGGGATACGCACTGAAGAGTGCCGGATGGATCTCTGAGTATCAGGAACACGTTGTTTTTTCCCTTTCTTATGCTGTTTACAAAACCTTTAAGCGCTATGTGTTTTCCGGCATGTTCCCGGTTTTTTACGTCTTTTATCCAGGTATCCATCATGATTATGCTGTACATTTTGATATATATTATTATTTTGATGCCGTAATATCGTTGCGTAATCGACTATCGGCGAGCTGCGAAATTTTATATATAAAATTATAAACAAACCGTTCGAAAATGCATTTTCACTGCCAGCTATCATAGAAAACTTTAAATATGAGTTTATACCGTATATATAGAGTCCGATAGAAGGACTATAGATAAACTAAACATAAGTGAGGTGAGATTTATGGCAGAGGGAATACAACCTATCTTCATTCTACCTGAGGGATACACGCGAACAAGTGGAAAAGACGCTCAGAGGAACAACATAGCAGCAGCCAAGGCTATAGCGAACACAGTCAAATCGACGCTTGGTCCCAGAGGAATGGATAAAATGTTAGTAGACAATATAGGCGACATAACCATAACTAACGACGGCGTCACAGTCCTAAAGAACATGGAGGTCGAAAATCCGGCCGCTAAGATGATAGTAGAGATAGCAAAGACACAGGAAGAGGAAGTAGGAGACGGGACTACCACTGCGGTGATAATCGCCGGAGAGCTGCTTAAAAACGCGGAGACCCTGCTGGACCAGGGTATACATCCGACTCTGATAGCGAGAGGCTATAAGCTTGCGGCCAATAAGGCACAGCAGATATTGGACGGAATAAAGATAAGACTCGATATAAACAACAAGGAAGACCTGGTCAAAGTGGTCAAGACAGCAATAGTGGGCAAGAGCACAGGAGCAGATAAGTACCTAAGTGACCTCATAGTCGATGCAGTAAACCACGTAAAGCAGAAGTCATCAGGCGGGGAAACCGTGGACCTTGAAGACATAAAGGTAGAAAAGAAGGTCGGAGGGGGACTGTCTGATTCCAAACTGATAAAAGGCGTCATAATAGACAAGGAAAAAGTCCATCCAGACATGCCGGATGTCGTAAAGAACGCAAAGATAGCATTGCTTAACGTAGCACTAGAGATAGAGAAGACGAACATAGACGCTCAGATAAGGATAGACAAGCCAGAGCAACTAGAAGCCTTCCTCCATGAAGAGGAGAGGATGCTGAAAGAGATGGTCAAGAAAATAAAAGAGTCGAAAGCAAGCGTAGTTGTCGTACAGAAAGGAATAGACGATACCGCTCAGCATTTTCTGGCTAAAGAGGGCATATTAGCCTTTAGAAGGGTATCCGAGAGCGACATGAAAAAGATAGGCAAGGCGACAGGCGCAAAAGTGGTGGCCACGCTGGATGAATTATCGGAGGAAAGTCTTGGCCATGCCGGACTCGTGCATGTCGAAAAGATAGCAGGAGAGACCTTAGCTCTTATAGAAGAATGCAAAAACCCAAAATCCGTCACGATTCTTGTCAGAGGAGGTACGGATCACGTAGTCGACGAAGTAAAGAGAGCGATGGAAGACAGCCTTGGCGACCTGAAATCTGTGATAGGAGACGATGGAGCGATAGTAGCAGGCGGAGGCGCCGTGGAATTGGAGGTGTCGAAGGAGCTCAGGGAGTTCGCAAAGAGCCTCGAAGGCAGAGAGCAGCTTGCCGTAAACTCATTCGCGGATTCATTGGAGATAATACCGAAGACCCTCTCTGAAAACGCAGGGATGGACCCTATAGACATACTTGTAGAGCTCAGAGCTGAGCATCAGAAAGGCAAGAAATGGGCAGGTGTCAATCTTTTAGACGTCTACAAACCTACAGTTTCAGACATGTACAAAGAAGGCGTTGTGGAGCCTTTAAAGACAAAGAAGCAGGCGATAAAAAGCGCTAGCGAGGTCTCTGTAATGATACTGAGGATAGACGACATAATAGCGGCAGGCAAATCCTCTAACCCGTCTCCACAGATGCCTGGTGGGATGGGCGGAGGGTATGGGGAGTAAAGATGGGTGAAAACTCCAGGCCTCTTGACCTTTTGAATTCCGCAAAGAACAAGACCGTGCTTGTTGAACTTAAGAACAGCCATTCGATAAGCGGAAAGCTGATAGCGTTCGATGTCCATATAAACATAACCCTAGAAGGAGCAGAAGAGAAAAAAGACGGAGAGACAATCCGCAAGCTTGGAAATGTCTTTATACGCGGTGATACGATAATCCTGATCTCCCCTACAGTATGAGCACAAAATCGATGGGTCTGCACAATAGGAAGCAGCCCCATATAAGATGCAGAAGATGCGGCAAGGAATCATATTTAAAGAGAAAGCATTACTGCGCTCATTGTGGGTACGGAAAGACTGCAAAACTACGCAGTTATGCATGGCTAAGCAAGAAGGTCAACAATCAACGCAAATATTGATGCTTCCTACAAATGGAAAAGAAAGGGAAAAGGGAATTCGGGGCGGTAATATTCGATTTTGATGACACGTTGGTAAATACAAAAAAAGCCGTAGAAGACGCCTACGAAATAATACTATCTGATATATCCCAAAAATATGGAATAGACAAGGGTAAGCTCAAAGAGTCTTTGTCTGAAATCCAGAAGGAGATGGAAAGCAGAGCCAGCAATAAGAGGGACTATGATAGGGCTAACTGGTTCAGGACGATATCCGGACGCCTGGGGATAGGCATGACAGAAGAAGATATACAGAAATATGCAGATATTTTCTATTCCAGCGTGAGGGACAACGTGGGCTTCCATAACAAGACAGAAGACATACTTATCGCTATAAAGAGAAAAGGCAAGAAACTCGTACTCTTCACCGATAAAGACGCTATAAAGGGACAGAAAAAAGCGAGACTTGACAAGTTAGCGTTCGTAAAGCATTTCGACCTAATCGTAATAAGTGGGGAGACCATACCGGAGAGAAAATCGGATCCAGCGTCTTTTCATAAAGTAAGGGAGATGATCGGCATGTCAGCGGGCGAAATAATAATGATAGGTGACAGACCCGACATGGACATAGACAATGCAAAAATAGAAGGCATGTCAGCGGCTCTTTTTAGGGGTTACAGCAAGCATGACCTGTGTAAATACACTCCTGATTTCATCTTGGAAAGCATAGAAGAAGTATTCGATATATTATAGGCCGTCTCTCTTGAAGTACCTCCGCAAGTCCTTGTCCACAGCCGAATTATCCAAGAGCATCGCTTTCAAATCGCTGAATTTGACCGCTCTCCTTTTCTTTTGGAATTCTTTGTTGAATTTTACGGCTTTTTCCATAAAAAGCTTCTTTATTTCTCCGCTCAGCATCTTTCCCGAAGAATAATCCTCTCTAAATTTCTTTGTTTCTTTTTCGTCTAAAAAGAAATAAGAAAGGTATATGAATGAGACGTCTATATCCGGATTCCCGCCATATTTTCGGTGTTCTTCCTCCGTGTCTCTCCCGCCGCTGAAAGCCTTGCTTATCTTCTTCCTTATTACATCTTCTTTATCGACGAAGAAGATCGCCGATTCAGGCTTTGATTTTGACATCTTAGAACCATCCAGTCCTGGGAGGAAGATATTATGTATTACCGCCGGTTTTTTGTATCCGCTCCTTTCTGCGATGTCTCGAGCCAATCTCAGGTGTGCGTCCTCATCAGGTCCTATAGGCACTAGTACATTATCCACTCCGTTCAGCATCTGTGGCAGCAGTACGTGTGCAGCTTGTACGGCTGGGTAAAAATGTATGCCGACATTGTCCTCGTTCTTATAGCCGTAAACAGCCTTTATTTCTGACATAGTAACGTGCCTGGATAAGTCAACGGCTATGTTGAATATCTCCGTGAAATTGAAATCTATCACTATCTTAGTGAGTTTCTTGTCAAACCCGAAGGCGAGCAGGTCCGCAGCGAGAGAGACGGCGTTCATCACCGCTTCCTTCCTAGTCTTCACCTTCTTTGAAAGGTAACTTTCGTCGTCTGAGAGAGGTACGTATACAGGTATACCGTATTCCTTCTGGAAGAATCTGGCTGTATCGAAGGTTATACGATGGCCATACTGCAGTGTGGCAGAGGGATTCAGCCCAGTGACTATTGCGGATCTTTCTCCCGCTCTTATTTTCTTATAAAAAGAATCAAAATCTCTGTGGGAATAAAACATCCCTCTTTTGAATGTGTAAAAATCTGGCACCTCATCGAGCGACGAGAACCTGGAGGCATTGAACTCGTTTACAAGCTTCTCATTGTCCGTCATTAGTGATTCCATGATAATTTATGCATCGGCAGTTTATTTATTCCTATGCCGGTCTTATTTTAAATGAAGGGAGAGAAAATATACACGATAGGGCATTCGACAAGGAGCATAAAAGAGTTCATAGGGATTCTTAAGAAAAACGGCATCTCCGAATTAATAGACATAAGGACTCTTCCAGGTTCTAGATTTAATCCGCAGTTCAATGCCGGAAACTTAAGACGTAGTCTTAAGAAAGAAGACATAGGATACATCTGGATTAAAGAGCTTGGCGGCCTTAGAAAAGGCCTCGGTAAAAAATCGCCCAACAAATGTTGGAAGAACAAGTCGTTTAGAGGCTACGCAGACTATATGATGACAAACGACTTCAAAGCCGGAGTAGAAAAACTTATCAAAGAATCAAAACATATGAGAGTAGTAATAATGTGCGCTGAAAGCGTTTACTGGAGATGCCACCGGATGCTGATAGCTGACTACCTAAAAGCTAATGGGTTCTCGGTTTATCATATAATGAGTATGAATAAAAAAACACTGCACAAATATTCAGAATGCGCTAAAGTCAAGCGACAGAAACTTACATATATCTAAGGAAAATGCATGCATACGGTCCTAAAACATCCGATAAGCTTTGTGTAAATAGTCAAATTCTGTTTAAAAAGTAATGATTTTGTTTAAAAAGTCAAGAATCTGTTTAAAAAGTAAGACTATTTAAACAAAGCCCATCCGATAGAAAGCTTTATATACTTGAATTACTAATAATTATTAGTAATTATGGAAAGAAAGTTTACCACAGTTTCGATACCCAAGCCACTTGCCGATAAAGCGAATGACATGATAAAAAAGACAGGGTTTACTTCCCTTTCAAGTTTCGTTGAGTATCTCCTTAGAGAATTAGTATCAGAAGGCGGAAGCTCAAAAAAACACAATAGACATGAACTAGCCAGTGTTGAGGACAAGCTCAGAAACTTGGGCTACATGTAGGAAAACTATGGAAAACATATCTATGGAAGGGATAAGGATCGAAAGCGGGCTGAGCCTAGATGCGAAGGAGAAAATAGGTTTGATCGTAGTAAAGGACGCTTTGACCAGATACAAAAGACCGACTGTCGTTTGGAGTGGCGGAAAAGACAGTACAGTAGTATTGGATTTAGTTAGACGCGCATGCAGTGAGCTGAAGATGGCTATGCCGCCATCGTTGAATTGAAGATGCCAATGCCGCCATCGTTGTTCATAGACCATGGGGACCACTATGAGGAAACTATAAAGCTATTAGGAGACGTCAGCTCTAAATGGGGTTTTAAGGTGATTTACGCAAGGAACGATGACGTTTTGAACAACATAGACAAGAACAATAATATAGCTGTAAGATCACTAAATAAGCAAAATCAGGCAGAGGCTAAAAGGATAGGATACAAAGGGAATACAATCAAATATGACCTGGAAACGGAAGTAGGAAACCACCTGCTTAAGACAGTCGCCATGAATTCTGCTATAGAAAAATATAGGTTCGATGCACTTTTCACAGGCGTTAGGTGGGATGAGAATAAGGCGCGTTCGATTGAAGTCTTCATAAGCCCAAGATCGCATCCAGATCATGTGCGCGTGCAGCCGATACTCCCATTCACTGAAAGGAATATCTGGGAATATTTATTTAAATATAAATTGCCGATACACCCTCTTTATAGGCTTGGTTACAGATCCATAGACGGGAAACGCGATTCCAAGAAGACTTCTGATTTGCCTGCGTGGGAACAGGATTTAGAACATACTAAAGAGAGGGCAGGGCGCTCTCAAGACAAGGAAGGCGTCATGGAAAAGCTAAGGATGTTTGGTTACATGTGATATGAAGAAACACAAACACGTCTTTTTCAGATACTTGAAATTCGAAGGCAGAGAACTGCCTGACGGTGAAACATGTTACCTGATTAAAAATAGACCATTTAAAAAACAGGATTATAGGAGGACAGAGAAGGGGCTGTCTAGTATACTGAGGGACGTTTCCAAATCTGAGAAAAAGCATCAAAATGCGTGTCCAGTTTCAGGGGAATATATCGTCTTCTATAAAGATGACGAAGAACTCAACTACCTGAAGCAGGCTTCCGAAGCCTTATCCAAAAGGACTTACACGTTGGGGTTAGAAGGTGGTTTTGTGGAGATACCTTACTTGAATCATAACGAAGCAGAAGCGTTGTATAATTTAAGTTTCAAGTCCCTAGAGGATTCTATATCTGTGTACAATAGTAATACAAGCACAAATTGTACTAGGCTGCTTGTTGAGCAATACGAAAACAATAAAATCTCTAAACTTCTACGTGCAGATAAATCGTTTTTTTGACGCATTTCCAAAAGGGACTATTAACTTTATTCGCATTCGCTATTCAGTTTAGACTAAAGCTATTTATATTTTATTATCGCTACTGTCTTATATGAGTCTGACAAATAAATCCCAGTCAGCCTTAGAGTACATGATGACGTATGGCTGGGCCATCCTGATCATAGTCATCGTAGCCGCAGTACTGTATGAATTCGGTATTTTCTCTCCTTCTAATCTGGTCTCGACAACTATAACTGGTTTCTCAGGAGTCAAGGTGACCTCTGTAGCGGCAGATCCATCAACATTAGCTATGCAACTCACCGATATATCAGCTTCACCAGTCCAGATAACACAGATAAATGCGACAGTAGGTCCAGTATACACAACATTCACATGCCAGAACGATTTTATATCCCAAGGAGGCACTACTGACTGTTATGTGAAAGGTAATTTTACGTCATCGCCGACTTACGTTACTGTTTCCATAGGCTATATATCCCAAGGTGTGTTCAATACGTTCCAAACGTCAGTAGGCAGCATAGGCGTAGCGCTTTCTCCCTTCGTCCAGAGTTCCCCATTTCCCACTCCTGCTCAGGAGAACAACATAGCTTATGTAGGCAGCTGGCCAGGCGCATTGGATGAAGTAAACCTATCATCAGACAAAGTTATATCATCACTTGGCAACCCAACATGGGGTAATTCCCAGATTTTTGTGGCTCCAAATGGCAGCATGGCTTTTGTCCCAGATAGTTGGACTACTTTAGGAGTATTCAAGCTCCCCTCTTTCCAGCTTATAAAGAAATACTGGGGAAACAGCTGCAATCATTATATAACCATGTCTCAGAATATGGAGTACGCTTTCGTCTCTTTTCAGTGTGGTAATTTTATAAACGTCTTCAATTTATCGTCTAACTCATATTATAACTTTAAGAACATAGTTGTCCAGAACACCCCTGGAGAGTTAATAACTGCATCCAATGGTGACATATATGTAGTTAATCAGAATTCACAATCGATCTCGGTAATAAGCCCAACTTCTCTATCAAACATAGCTAACATAACTAATATAGGTATGAGTGGTGGAGGTTATCCATGGGCTATAGGTTACGACTCCCAGAACGGGAATATGTACGTGCCTAGTACTAACTATTGCAACAACTGGAACAACATATCGATAGTAAGCACAGCTACTAACTCTTTGGTTGGCACGATAAACGGGCTCGGTCCGAATCCTCGCGTCGCCGTATACAGCCCTAATGGTAAGTATGTTTACGTAGATAATTTTAATAACGTAAACTGTGGCGGTAATTCGGATACAGGGACGATTTCCATCGTAAACGCCAGTAACTGGGTTGTCATTAAGAATATAAACGTACAAGAGCTACCTCGGGGTATAGCGGTAAATCCTACAACAGGAACGATATACGTCGAAAACTCAGGGTCAAATTCTATATCAGTTATAAGCAATTCCACATATTCTGTTACATCTACTATAACTGGTAATGGATTGAATTATCCACGTGGAATAACTATAGCAAATGGTGATCTATATGTCTCTAACTGGAACGGGAATAGCGTCTCCGTTTTTTCTCTTTCCAACAATGCAGCTGTTACGACGATACCTGTCCAGAGCAATCCATGGCGCCTGGCGGTTTCGTCCAACGGGGCTTACGTTTATGTCCCGGATTATAGTAGCGGTAACGTGGCAGTGATAAGCACAAGCTCTAACAGCGTGTTAACATACATAGGAGTTGGCTGCAATCCATCCAACATCGTTGTTGTCCCAGGTTCCCAAAAAGCATTCGGTACTTGCTGGAATTCTAACCAAGTCTTCATAATAAACACTTCTTCGAATAGTTTGATATCCGGCGCTTTCGGTGTTCTAACAGCTGGTAATAATCTAAGGGCGATAGGAGTTTCGCCTAATGGACAGGATGTATACGTGGCTGCTTGGAGCATGCCAGGTCAGATCGCCGAAATATCAACCTCAACAGACCAGGTAGTAGCACGTAAGCATATTGACTATACAATTTCAGACCTTTTATTCAATCCGCAGGGCAATGAGATAGTCGCAGTTTATCCATGGAATGGTATATCCCCTATATACTTTTACAATCCGTCTACTCTTCAGGAAACAGGACGGGTCGGTATGCTGTACTGTCCTTCCTCTATAGCAATAAGTCCGAACGGAAAATACGCTGCGGTTCCTGTAAATTGTCAATCATCTATATCAATAATCAATTTGTCTTCAGGAGTAGTGCTATACACAAAATATGACCGGTGGGGAAACCCGCAGATGGAAACTTTCTCGCCAAATAGTCAGACTCTCTATTTCAGCACAGGCGGTGCGATAGAAAGTCTGGACGTCGCTACTGGCAAGATAACTAGTTACAAGGTAGTAGGGGGCTGTCCATGGTGGGTATCCACAGGGCCCGGGGGCAACCACGTTTATCTTTCTTATTCATGTGGTTACTCTAATTGGCAGAATATGCAGGAAGGAATAAGCGTCTTCTCTTCGTCTTTGGGCAATCAGACAAATATAAATGGAGTAGGCATTACAATAGGAGGATTAGCGCTTTCTCAAGATTCAAGCAAACTTTATATGACAAACAACAACGGCTGTGGAGTAGAGACTCTCTCTACATCTTCAAATAGCGTTGAGAACTACCCATTTTGCCAGTTTAACTGGGGCTCAAATAATATTCTCATCGACGGAAACATAGCTTATGTAAATAACAACGGAGACTGGCAGAACGGCAGCGTCGCTGTCTACAACATGTCCTCCGATATGCTGATTACTCTTATACGCGATGTCGGTCCATCTCCAAACGGGTTAGCGATGACATCAGATGGTAAAGACATTTATGTGGTTTCCAGCCAAGCAGTCAACTCCCCCAACGTAAACTTCGGAAATGGGACAATAACCGAGATTTCAACAGCAACAAATTCTATAGTAGGGTCTTTCACGGCTTATGGATGCCCTGAAACTATAAGGACCCCCATAACGGGAGATTATGCGATAATAAGCTCCCAGTGCACGGGAAGCGGAGTAGACTTTTGGGACACGGCCACTAACACCTTGGGCAAGGTCATATATCTGGGAGGATGCCCGTATGGAATGTCGTTGAATCCTACTGGGACTTTGGCCTTTGTAGTCAATCCATGCAATACGCAGGTGAGCATAATAAACATGACATCCCAATCTCTGATAACTTCAGTAAGCGGTGGCAGTATGAATAATCCACAGGACATAGCGGTAACGCCAAACGGAAAATACGCGTACATAACAAATTGGAATACCAACCAACTGTCTGTTCTTAACATAACCGCCGCTCTGCTAAATGTCGCTAATCCTTTCCTTCAACCGATAAACCTGACGCAGTCAAATACTTGGAGATCCATAGTAATAGGCGGAGGGTCCTACAGCTCTACTTAAAATTATGGAATACAACCAACATTATCTCTTTCAGAACCCTGAAAATCCAGTGCAGCTAGAGACTCAAGAACAGAGCACATATCAACCGGCGTTAGAATCCAATAATAAGAGGAGAATACCAAAAAACGTAAAGCTTATGCTGGCGGTATTTTTTATTATAGTCGCAGGATTCTCCGCTTACCATTTTTTAGGTGCTCACAGCTCCAAGTTTTATTCCTCCTCTGCACCTGCGTCTAACCTACCACCAGGTCCGTCTCCTGTAGTCAACAAACATTATGTTGTAGTAACGGCTATAGACACACAGTATAACTACACCACAAGCAGTTCTAATTACTTATCTATCTCCCCTGCTATCTCCGCTTTTAATGTTACGCCGGGCTCTAAGGAAAACATATCCTTTTCCATTTATCTTCCGCCTTCCACTGGAACTAGTTACAATCTCACAGGAAATGTCGTCCAGATAAAATCCATATATTCTGGCACTAAAGGATTCAGTGTAACATACATAAATCCTCTACCACCCATAAACATATCTCAAAGCACAGAAAAGACTGTGGAATTGTCGATCCAGACTCCCGATACTAACTACACAGGTTCTATAGCCATAGTTTTCTCTGTAAGTTAAGGCCGGACTCAATACCGAGACATATATTTTAATATTATAGTGGACAATTAGGCGATGATGGACGAGGATATAATAAGACATTTTTCTTCTCTGACAAGTACTGATGAATATGCGGACATAAGGATAGGTCGGTATTCTGCTCTGAACATACTCATGGAAGACGGAAAAACAAAGGAAGTTTCAGAATCAAAAGGGGACGGGTTCGGAATAAGGATATACAAGCAAGGCCGCTACGGTCTCGCTTCCTCTACTAGATTGACAAAGCGGGCAGTTGAAGAGGCCGTAGAGAAGGCACGTAAACTATTGAGGAACCAGGTCCCAAGTAGAAACAAGACTAAGATCGAGCCGGAATACAATAATATGAGATTAAAGCCTAGATGGAAAGAGAGCACTGAAGAAGTAGGGATAGAAGAAAAATTCAGGGTCTTACGCTCATGTGCAGACGCGGCAAAATTAAAAGGAATAAGTTCGGTGTCTGTGGACTATTCAGACGGCATTACTGAATGGACAATAGGCAGCACCGCCGGAAACATTGTCTCTTTCTCTGAATCTCATCCTAGACTTTTGGTTTCCTCATTCGTGAGAAAGGATGGGATTACACAGGCAGTTAGAAAGTCCATAGGCGGTAACATTGGATTCGAGATATTCCGCAATAATGACCTGGAAAAGCTGGGCAGAACCGCCTCCACAGAGGCCCTAAACCTATTGGATGCGAAGCCCGTAAAAGGCGGCAGGTACGATGTCGTGCTTGACTATTCAATGACTGGTGTTTACACGCACGAAGCCTTCGGACATGCTACCGAAGCTGATGGTATAGTGGCCGGTACTTCTATATTGGAGGGTAAAATCGGACAGCGTGTAGGAGCAGAGATAGTAAACATCATAGATGATCCTACGATACCAGGTGCAAGGGGTTCGTTTGCCTTTGACCAAGAAGGCACAAAAGCAAAGAGACGCATACTTGTTGGAAATGGAGTATTATTGAGTTATCTTGAAAGCCTAGAGACTGCAGGGATACTCGATCGAAATGAAAAGAACGGAGCTGCTAGAGGCATGACACCTTTCAATAATCCAATACCAAGAATGTCGAACACATTTATAGCGCCAGGCGACTTTGATGAGGACATATTTGAGGATATAAAATTAGGCGTTTCCTTTTATGGGTTTCAATATGGATATACGGATCCCGGCAGTGGAAAATTCATGTTTAAAGCACAGTATGGGAGAATGATACGAAATGGGAAACTTGCAGAATATGTAAGGGACGCCGCACTCAGCGGATATACTTTGGACGTGCTAAAAAGGATAGACGCAGTCGGCCGTGATATGAGGCTGGATGACGGGACGTGCGGTAAATCAGGACAATGGGTCCCAGTCACAAGCGGTGGACCTGATATAAGAATAAGAGGTGTAGTTGTAGGTGGACAGTGAAGATATAAGGAGAGTAATAGACGCCTTGAAATACAAGGCAAAGTTCGAGATATTCGTCGTAACAAGCAGCGGTGAATCAATAGAGATAGAAAAAGGCGAACTAAAATACGTTTACACTGGCGATATATCGACTGCGTCTGTAAGATGCATCTTAGACAAAAGGTCCTCTGTCGCCAATGGAAAGATAGAAAAGATAAATGACTTAAAGGATTTGACCGAACAGGCTTACAAGCTAGCAAGATTCGGCTCCACAGACACACAGTCAGATTTTTCAAATAAGCAGCCTAGAATATTATCAGCAGATAAAAATGGCAGGCCGATCTCCAAAAACAAAAATATAACGGATTATATAATAAAATCTGCAGCTGAACTCAATAGATCAGACAAGATATACTCCGTCAACGTATACTTTTCCACCAACAGTACAAAGATATCAGGCGCAAACACCAATGGCATAACCGTCGATAGGACAGACTCCTCCATAGCACTTAACTCTTCAGTCATAGCCAAAGACGGTAATGACCAAGCCTCCGGTGGTTGGAGCACCGATGCAGTAGACATAAGCAAAGCAGACGTGGACGAGAATCTTGGCAAGGCTTCTAAAATGGCAGTTTCGATGCTAAAGTCCAGACAGGCTCCAACGGTGAGGGGTCAGCTGCAGATTTTATTATATAATCCGTTATATTTTTGT
>JAMCRN010000003.1 GCA_023380585.1 Candidatus Parvarchaeota archaeon
CACGTTTTTTATTATCTTGCTTTCTGTCTTTATCATATCCTCTTCTATCTTTCTATTCTCCAAAATGCTCTTCTTGAATCTGCTCTCCTCAGATATTTCATCTATAACAGGTTTGATAGCATCCGATAGCTCTAAGTATCTGTTCAACTGAAGTATCTGGTCTATATATTCCTGCTTTCTCTGAGTGGTGTCGAATATCAATGATTTCAATTCATCCTGTTTTATATAAGTTATAGCTTCGAAAGACTTTATAGGAGACGGACTTTGTATCTTTAGGATCCTGCAAACGTATTCGTTTATATCTGAAGCTCTGTTTTGAAGGTCTATCTCATTTCCGTTTCTGATCACTCTATTTTTGCTGTCGTCGTTTCTTATAGAACCGTTTACTTTTTTTAACCCTCTAATTATAATATATTCAGAATCAGCCTCTAATAGAGTTAAGGCTATGTCTCCTTCAGATTCTCCCCTCCTCAATAATATTTTCCCCTCTTCTTTACCTTCTCCTATCTTTCCAAACAAGGCATATTCTATCGCCATTAATATGGAGGATTTACCGCTTCCCGTGTTCCCGGTTATTACATTTATTCCCTGAGTGAATTTTATTTCTGTGCTTTTATGGCTTCTTATGTTATTCAACACCACGTTTTTTATTATCATAATCACGCCAGGTCTTCCAAAAGCTTTCTTAATCCATTTTTATTTTTGAGCATGTCAGTATCGTTTAATAAGTTCTTTATTATTCTTGCCTGGCTTTGCGTATATCCTCTGGACATGAAGAACTCCTTCTCTATCTCTGATACATCCTTGTTACTGAATTCGTTTTTCAAGTCCTCTAGACCTAACATCTTAGACGTGTTCAAGCTGACATAAGCATATCCAAGCTCCGCAGATGCCGATTTTATACTCCCTAAACCGATTTCAGAGCCTTTACCGTTTACCCTACCAGTTAATTTTATTACCAGTATCTCTCCGTCGCTTTTAGAAAGTTTAGCGTATATCTCTTTTTCTACTTCAGCCGGCTTTTTATTGTTTACATCTATGTCTATTATCTTCCTTTTTCTTACGTTAAGTAAGCAATACTCTATTTTAGTTATTCCGTTCTCGTCATATTCTATGGAATAGAACCCCCTATTTGGATTATCGACTATCTCTTTTTCATCACAGTATTCTGTTGAGCCAGGGTATTGTATTATGCCATCTGAGTATGTTATTCCTTCTTTATGGCCATGCCAATGACCGGCGGCGTAATAGTTAAAGCCCTTCGGTAAACTTTCAGTATCTATGTCCTTAAATACCTCTCCAAGCGCAGAAATCGTATGGTGAAATAAGAAAATCTTAATCCATACGGCCCTCTCCGGAAAAACTACTTCCAATTTTTTGAATATCTCGTCTTCAACGCGGCTCCTTTTTCCCATTACGCCGCATATGAAGGCGTTCCTGTAAACCTCTCCTCTTAGCTTAAACTCTTTGCCAGTGTTTTCGATATATCTACTGGATCCTAGATTGGTAAGAAGCCCATTCCTGTCGAAAAGCTCTAATATGCTCTTTTCCTCGCCTATTCCTATGTCGTGAGACCCAGGTATTATAAAAACCTTTATGCCAGCGGCTTTCAAACGGTTCAACTGGTCCGTAACGAAAAGCAATGACCTTATACTTGGATTGCCTTCGTTGAATAGGTCTCCAGAATGTACTATGAAATCTATGCGCTCGTTTATGGCTTTGTCTATGACTTCTTGAAAAGCAAGGTTTATGTCCTCATTCCTCCTGTCATTTTTGTAGACGTTTCCTATATGGGAATCTCCAGTATGGAAAAATTTCATATTATTCATAAACATTGAAAGTTTTATAGTTTAGTAGGAGAAAGAAAACACTTAAAACATATATTAACCAGAGGATGCTTTAATTTATTAACAAAAAATGCAGATTATATTATGGATGTTGGCAGAAACAAGAGGATTAGACGTCGTAAAAAGAAGAAATTTCTAAACTCCCGGTTGTTCCAGACGGCTCTCGAGTATATGCTTACTTATGGCTGGGCGGTTCTTATAATAGTGCTGATAAGCGCAGTACTGTACACCTTCGGTTTCTTTTCACCAGCGTCTTCTATCTCAAGCACAGTAACAGGATTTTCCAGTCTCGGCAGCGTAAACGTACAATGCGTAAACAACATTGGCGTGATCATGACATTGGGTGATTCATCAGGAGTGACGATAAATATAACTGATATAAACGTTTCATCAAACGGTCATATATATGAGATTTTCCCTAACAGTGAAATATATACAGGACAGAAGAGTCTCTTCATAGTACCAGGAGATTCCATATGCCCTGCAAACAGTAGATATGCCGTTTCAACGACAGTGCAGTACACAGAGCCGGGACAGCCTTTGCCTGGTCCTAGGGACAGCAATGGTTATGCTACTGGGCCAGTTGTGTATTCGAAAATAAAGCTCCCGAGCACCGTAACGTTAAATACATCGACCGGAAAAGAGACCATACATCCTGTCGGAGCAGTAGAAATAAACATAACAAACAGCCAAAATGTATCTACGCCACCTGTTTTTCAAGACATGTTAAATTTTGACAGCAATGAATACTCGTTTTATGAAGCACAAAATCTCCAGAACGTGTTCTTTTTTTATGGAAATGGCAGCATACTAGATTCATGGATGCAGTCAGGCAATACGAACACAAATTCTTCTACAGTATACTGGCTTCGTATCCCAGGAATACCAGCCCATTCTTCAGAGACGATATTCATGGGCTTCGCAGACAAGGGCATCAACGTTTTAAACAATAAGACGACAGGAGAAGCACCTGATCTATCGCCATTACAAGGGGAATACGATGATGGACAGACAGTATTCTCCGCTTATGGAAACTTTTTGTATACGTCTTCTCTGGATGGATGGACACCGAAAAACTTCAGTGGCAGTTACGTTCCCGCGCCTACAGCAGACGGAGTAAAGATGATAAACAAGACAGTAAGTGGTTCTTATATATACCCTAGGTTTGTCTCTGCTCCTCCAGAACCGACAATCATCTCAGAAGAATGGTATTATAACGGAGCTGCAGACGCCAATTCGATGTCTCTTTTCGGCAATGATACAAACATAATAAATGCAAATATAGTTGGTGACACTTGTGGGCCGGCGTTGCCAGTAATGGTTTATTCTGTCTTTTCGCAATTCGAATACGTATCAGGACACGGTTGTCCGCCTTCAGAGACTTACCTTAAGCAGTCAATAACTAATTCGACTGTGTCTTCGTTACCATTCGGCGGCTTTGGACCGCATTATGTCTACTCATTCCTTGCAGCGACTGGTGGCGGGAAAATAGAGACAGGGTATATTATAAATAAGACCTTTAATATAGACAACCTCTCTAACATAGTAGTAAACCCGGACAATATAACCAGTGGCGTAGTTAACGTGCCATCGATATTCAACTACAGAAGCCTTACAATAGGCGCAGCAAGTTTCGTGCCTTCTTATGAGTATATACAATGGGTAGTAGAAAGAGCGTATCCTCCGAATGGGATCATGCCATCAGCACAAATAGGTTGATAACGTCTTTTACAGCCATAAAGAAGCTTAAATTTACTAAAAAGTAAATACTTATAGGTATGGTTTTGTCACTACACGCGCAATTTACTAAGAGGTTGAGACTGTGGTAAGCATAGATGAAAGATTAGAGCTCATAAAAAGAAATACAGTAGAAATAATAACAGAGAAAGAATTAAGGGATCTCTTTGAAACAAAATCGAATCTATCAGTATATATAGGAAGAGCTACGACAGGTCCTCTTCATCTTGGCCATATCTTGGCTTTGAGTAAACTGCTAGACTTCCAAAAAGCAGGCTTCAGAACAAAAATACTTCTTGCGGATATCCACGCAGCTATGGATGATTTGAAGGCGAAATGGGATGATTTAGACAAACGAACGGAATATACAAGAGCGTGCATAGAAAATTCTTTTGATTGGCGTAATAAACCAGAATTCGTGAGAGGTTCTGATTACCAGCTTGAGAAAGAGTATTCTATGGATATACTCAAACTTTCAACTATATCTACTGTAGACAGGGCCATGAGAGCTGCTTCAGAGGTCACAAGAATGAAGAACCCTAAGGTTAGCGAGCTTATATATCCGATAATGCAGGCGTTGGACGAAGAATATTTGGGCGTGGATGTGCAGCTTGGTGGATTGGACCAAAGGCACATATTTGCATATGCAAGGGACTATCTGCCGGAGATAGGATATAAGAAGAGGGTTGAAGTAATGACTCCTTTGGTGGCTTCCCTGCAAGGTCCTGGCACGAAGATGAGTTCATCAGTTAAAAGCAGTAATATAAAAGTATATGATTCGGAAGAATCCATAAAGCGCAAGATAAACAGCGCATACTGTCCAGAAGGAATCGTAGACGGCAATCTATTGCTACAGATTGCCAGGTTTTTAGTATTTCCATCACAAGATAAAATAACAATAGAGAGACCACAGAAGTTCGGTGGTGACATGACATTTGGTTCTTACAAAGAATTAGAAGAAGAATTCGCTAAAAAGACCTTACACCCAGCGGATTTGAAAGCGTACATCTCGTCTTATCTCATAAAAAGACTCGAGAAAGTCAGGAAATTCTTTGAAAACAAGCAGGATATATTAAAAGATTTAGGCCCAGAGTTTCTACCAGATTAGTTACTCGCGCAAGAGAAATAAAAGTTACATATAAATTAATATAGAGTAGTTTCTAAAGCAAAATAATATGACCTAAGACTGCAAGTCCATGCAAAAAATAAAAGACAAGAAGAAAAAAATTTGTCATTTTATGTAAAGACTTCTCAAGCTTTAATCTTACTTTGATGTAG
>JAMCRN010000004.1 GCA_023380585.1 Candidatus Parvarchaeota archaeon
AGTACGCTGCGCTGTCTGAAGGCTTGAACTGGAATTTGAGTCCTTTCCACGCCTTTCCGTCGTTCTTGGTGTCGTCCTTTGAGTTGAACCTTTCCACCAAAGCTTTCATTGCTTCATGCGATGTCATATTAGATTATTATGACTTAAAGATTAATAAACTTTAGACTTTGTTCCTTAATTCCTTTTTATCCACTTTGCCGGTACTCGTCTTGGGCAGAGATTCCACGAATATCACTTTGTCTGGTATCCACCATTTCTGTATCCTACCGGTGTCTATGTATTTCTGCAGGTGATCCTTTATCTCCGATTCTGTTAGGTCTCCGCTCTTTACTATGAAAGCGACAGGTCGCTCTCCCCATTTTTCGCTTGGCATCCCTACCACAGCGACTTCCCCGACTTTGCTGTTCTCGCTTATCGCGTTCTCTATGACAAGAGTCGGTATGAACTCTCCACCGCTTTTAACAGCATCCTTCTCCCTGTCCACTATATGTAGATAGCCGTATGGATCCACGAATCCCAGGTCTTCCGTATGCAGCCAGCCGCCCTTCCAAAGCTCTGCTGTCTTATCCGGTTCTTTGTAATATTCTTTTGTAAGCCATGGCGCCCTCGCTACTATTTCCCCTACGCTCTTTCCGTCATGAGGCAATTCCTTCATGTCCTTGTCCACTACTCTCAAGTCCACCAATGGTACTGGAAGGCCTGCGCTTAGAAGGAATTCGCTTTTCTGCTCCTCTGGTAAGCTTGCAACGTAATCAGTAAGCGTGGCTATCGACAAGACTGGCCCTGTCTCCGAGAGGCCGTATCCGCCTATTGTTGTTATTCCCAATTCTTTCGCCTTAGAGGCCAGGCCTTTCTGCAATGCTGCCCCTCCTATGACGACTTTCCAGGATTTCAGATAATCCTTATATTCATTTATCTTTGGAGAACTCAATATCATCTGGAGTATTACTGGGACCATCGCTGAGAACGTTACCTTCTCTTTCTTTATCAGTTCCAGGATGACGTTCACATCGTACCTGCCAGCAAGTATGTATTTATTGCCTGACAGTATACCTGCGTAAGGCATCCCCCACTGATGGACATGGAAAAGAGGCACCGCAGTCATGAACACGTCCTTGTCGGTAAGGTTCAGAGGCGGAGAATGAACGACTTCTGATACTGCCAATGCATGAAGTACGAGGTCTTTATGTGTAAATGTCACCCCTTTAGGCATGCCTGTCGTGCCTGAAGTGTAGAATATCGTGGCAACGGTGTCCTCCTCAAGGTCCGGCGGATCGTATTCCTGGTCTAGTATGACATCTTCGTAATTATAGAATGGCGTAAGGCTTGTTTTTATCTCCTTCTTCTCTTCGCTGTATATTATCCAGCCTTTTATGAAGTCAAAAAGCTCCTTATTCTTCTCTATTATAGGCACGAACTCATCCCTTACTATGACATATTTGTCCCCGGCATGATTCATAGTGTAATATATCAGCTCAGGCGGATAGCGGATGTTCACAGTGTGCAAGATTGCGCCCATCATAGGCACGGCGAAGTAAGTCTCAAGATATCTGTTTGTGTCCCAGTCCAATACGGCTACTATGTCGCCCTTCTTCACGCCAAGTTTTTCCAGCCCGGCTGACAGCCCATGGACCCTTTTGAAGAACTTTTCGTAGGAATATCTTTCCTTGTCTGCGTAGAGTATTTCCCTCTCCTTGAAATTTCTGACGGTATTTAGAAAAAGATTTTTCAAGATGAGTTTTGTGCCGTAATACCCGTCCATAAAGAATGGATAAGCTCTTCTTATATAAATCTTACAGGGGCTAAACAAGCTGCTTCACACTGCCAATGTATAAAAACGCCAGCCGGCTATTATAGTAATGCCATATAATATAATCGTCTGCGTCAAACAGATAGCAGATGAAGTAAGGATAGACCCGTCCACAAATGAACCTGTGATATCAAATCCGCAGTACAGGATGGAAGACCTTAGCAAGAACGCAGTCGAGGAGGCCGTGAGAATAAAGGAAAAATACGGCGGAAAGATAACAGCGCTGATGTTCTGCAGTGACTCATCCACGCCTGTGATGAAGGAAGCTCTTGCTATGGGAGCAGACGAAGGAATAATAATAACCGGATATAAGGAGAACTCTCCTGATTTCAGCGCCGCTGTCCTTGCGGAGAAGATAAAGAGCCTCCAATATGATATTGTCATCGCCGGATATGCTTCTGCCGACAGCTACACTGCACAGATCCCTGCCAGACTCTCGAAGCTTTTAGGCGTCCCTCTTCTTGGGAGCGCGATCAAGGTAGACATTTCAGGCAAAAAGATAGATATCCTGAGGGAAGCAGACGACTTAGACATAAAGGAAAGCGCTGATATGCCTGCCGTCATTTCCGTGACGCAGGAGACTAACCAGCCAAGGCTTCCGCTACTCGCTAATATAATAGCCTCGGCTAGAAAACCCCTGAAGGTAGAGGCCACGGCAGTTCAATACAAAGAAACCTCAAAGATAATAAGTGATAAAGCACAGCAGAGCAGCAGAAAGCGCATCATATATGAAGACATTAACAAGGGCGTACAAGAAATAACTAAGGTCCTGAAACAGGAGGTAGCGGTATGAGAGCGCTCTTGTTCTCTGACAAATTAGCGTTTTCTGAGATGATGGCCTCGCTTTTAAGGGACGGATTCGACATAGATATCCTTGCTTTTCCCGACCACGCTGCAGACCTGACTGGATATGGGGCAAAGGAGATAAAAGGCATGGAAAAAGAAGATTATGCTGCGGATTCCCTTGCAGATTTTATCGCGGGGATGTCCAAGGACTATGATTATATTTTCATAGGCGCGACGGTGCTCGGCAGGGAGGCCGCTACGATGCTTTCTGCACTTACTGGTAACGTAATGAAATCAGAGATAACAAAAATAGAGATATCCGGAGGAAAGGCTAGGACATCACGGCTGTATTACGGCGGAAAGACAGTATTGGAGGAAGAGTCTGATGCAAAAATATTCACAGTCTCGCAGGGATTGGTCGAGCCGTCTAGGACCGCTGCCTCATCTAAAACTACAAAGGTGGTGAATCAGAAGACTTCGAAGATAACAGTGGGGGAAAAGATAGAAAAGCCTTCGACTTCTGTGGATATAACTAAAGCAAGTGTCATAGTCAGCATAGGCAGAGGGATAGGCAAAAAAGAGGGTATAGAGAAGATAAAAGAACTGGCCACTCTCTTGCATGGGGAGCTGGCGGGTTCCAGGCCTATATGTTCCGATTATCACTGGCTTGAAGTCGAAAGGCAGGTCGGCCTATCAGGAAAAACTGTCTCTCCCAAGATCTACATGGCGATAGGGATATCCGGACAGATACAACACGTAGCTGGTATGAGAAATTCAAAAACAGTTATAGCCATAAACAACGACAAGACCGCCCCGATATTCCAGGAATGTGATTATGGTATAGTCGGTGACTTATACTCTGTTGTGCCTCTTCTCATCAATGCCATAAAACAAACAGGCCAAAGCTAAATCATTAGATACAAACTCTTCCTGCTGGTATTTGTCAAAAACGATTATGAAAACATTGACATCATCGGGCTTGCTACATTGTATAAGCCAGGTATTAGAACAGAAGAGCCATTAAACGCGGGTATTCCTGGGACTCCATCAGAGACATTGTCTACAGTGATGTAAGAGTTTATAGCAGGATTGAATAGGCCTATATAATAACCACCTTGATTGGAATTTGCTACAACTAGCTGCGAGCCGTCCCAAACTGCTCCCGCATTCGTATACCAGTTAACCGAATTACTTGTATAATTGCCTTCATACGACAATGAAGGGGAATACGTTAAAAACGTGAGGTTCCCTG
The DNA here is from genome assembly GCA_023380585.1 of Candidatus Parvarchaeota archaeon. Lineage (GTDB taxonomy): Archaea > Nanobdellota > Nanobdellia > Parvarchaeales > Parvarchaeaceae > Parvarchaeum. The sequence goes on from JAMCRN010000004.1 coordinate 3,849, forward strand.
CCTCGCCGGTGTTACTTATAACTGTAAAGTTAGCTAAGTCTGCCATCACTATGTAATTTGAACCGGTCCAACTTATGCTGTTGAATATCGGTCCATCCTGATTTTTCGACATGTTGTATCCTGAAAGGACACTACTCATATTAATAAAGCCAGTTTTTGCGGAGTAAACACCAATTTCCGGAACTGAATAATCGGATGTCTCTGAGTTGCCGACAACTACGAAAGCGCTCCCATTCCATGCTGCAGATGAAATGATCCAATTGTAATTGGATAGGTTATCCAATAGCATAAATGTGTTTGTCTTCGGAGAGAACAAAAATAGTAAAGGACTAAAACCAGTGGAAGATTTTGATAATTCCATGCCGGTTATCAAGAAATCGGTACCATTCCAAGCAGCTGAAGTAAACCAGCCTCTGCCTAATCCAGAAGTATTTAATGGGATTACAGTTTTCGAAACTGCCGGATTATAAAGGCCGGCTAAGTATGTTGTAAAATTAGTAGGGCCCGGGGAGAATGACTTGCCTCCGACTAATAGGAATTGTGAATCCCCATAAGCTGCTCCATCTAACATGGAATAATTAGAGAACCCTGGATCAGATGTATTGAATACCGCAGGTAGCTCAGAATTAAGAACTATAAGCTTAGGTGCTTCAGTGAAATTGATGTTTAAACTTAAATCATTTACTTTAGAATCCAGGTCCGCTATAACTCCATTCTTTGTGGCCACCTTGCTTAACAAAGCGTTCACTCCGGCCTGGAGAGAGCCAAATGCTGTATTAAGATTGTCGTATGCTGAAGTTATGTTGTTTAATTCTTTGTCAAGTGTATTCACTTCGTTTTTGTAAGTTGATATGTTGTTCTGGGCAGATGCAGCCTCTTTCTGGAACGTCGATTCAGCGCCGTTTATTTTTACTATCTCCGAATTTAAGTTTGACACTTGTCCTTCTAGAGAAGTTATTTTAGAGGTCTGAGAAGAAGAAAGAGCGCTGAGTGTTGCTATCTGTCCGCTGTCGCTAACTGCCGAAGCATGAATAGACGCAGCAAAATAAATAGCTATAGAAAGCATCAATATCAGAGAGATCGTTACCGCAAAAAGTCTTTTCTCACTGTTTTTTTGTGACATAACAGTTATGTTTAAGATTATAATTATATATAAAGCTTTCTATTATACCGTAGTGAATTTTATCACTTTTAAAACAAGTGAAAATTTTATCGCGTCGGGACAGTCTTTTCTGAGGATGCCTGCAGCACTTCGGCTATATCGTATACATTAGAATCTTTCGACATTGTGTTGACAGCGTCTTTGAGCATGCTGTTGCAGAACGGGCACATAGTGACGATGTCTTTTGCCCCTGTCTCTACAAGCTGGTCCACTCTCTCGTGGCTTATGCGTTTTTTCTCCGGCACCTGGTACCAGTAATTCGCTCCTCCGGCGCCGCAGCAGAAAGTCTCCTTTCCGTGTAAGTGCGGCTCTGATACTTTTGCTACACCGGACAATAGAGATCTCTGAGGCTGAGTAACTCCATTATACCGCGAAAGATAACAGGGGTCATGTATCGCAAGGTCTTTTCCGGTCTCTTTGAGTTTAAGTCTCCCTTCTTTCTTTAGTTTGTCAAGGAACTCTGCCTCGTGGTATACTTTTACATTCTTCATCCAGTCGTCAAGCTTTGTGTAATCGTTAGAGAACACATTACATCCATGGGGGCAGACCAAAAGCATGTTCGTTACCCCGTATTTTTTGAAGATCTTTATGTTATTGAATGCAAAATCCTGGAATAATGCTTCGTCTCCTATCCTTCGCGCTGGATCACCGCAACAGCTTTCTTCTCCGCCGATTATAGCTACTTTGTCTAGCATCCCAGCCTGCTTTATCAAAGAAACAAGCGATACAATAGACTTCTTCGCATTCGGGTCGAAGCTGGCCATGCACCCTACCCAAAGGAGATATTCGAAACCTTTGGCTTCAGATACTAGATTTACGCCCATATCTGTGATCCATTTATTTCTGTCGGAATTGGATACGCCAAGAGAATTACGCTTCTGATAAAGATTGCCCAATAGAGCCGATTTGTTCTTGTCCAGTTTGTTGCTTTCGACAAGATTTCTGCGCAGATCGGTTATTATATCCAGATGCTTTACTCCTACGGGACAGCTGTTAACGCATGCTGCGCATGTCGTACAGGACCACAATTCATCCTCATTTACGGCATCCATCGGGTTGGCATCCATGTTGCCTTGGCTTTTCTGTATGGCTAGCTCTCTTATAAGAACTCTTGGTGAAAGCGGTCTGCCAACGGCCGTCGCAGGGCAGGCTGCTTCGCATGCTCCTATCTCTACGCAGGAATCCATAGAGGCCAGTTCCAATCTATTGAATCCACTAAGTTTGCTCACACCGGCTTTTATTTCGCCGGCCGGTACAGGATTTTTTTGTATTTCTTCTATGTTGAATGGAAGTCGCAATTCTGAGATGTGCCTCTGGAAATTCTTAAACAAGTTTGTTGATGGTTTAACATAGTACACTGCTACTAGGATGTTTCTAGCCGCATTTAGGATATTGCTGGCGTAATCAAACTTTGAAAACCATTCCAATATCAACTGGGCCATCGTAAGCCCTATTACCAATGTCAGGAGAGCCTGCAGCGTTTCCGATCTTGCCTGGAACTCTTTGTCTTTTCCCAGATATTTGCCTGTATTTTTGCTGCTTCTGGCTCTCCCTAGCTTCCACCAAAACGCTACCCCGAGGCCTGCTACAAACGGTAAGGATACTGCCAACAAGGAGTATCTTAGGACTGTAGGCACTGAAAACGGATTTAGAAGCGCCAAAAGCGTGGAGAGCAGAAGGCTTCCGGCTATTGTGGCGTCCATCCTGTCCGTCAATGGTCCTTTTACAAGCCTCCTGGACTCGAACTTTACAAGAGACGCGAACCTGCCTATGTTTATTTTTACAGAAAACCGTTTAGCCCAAAAAAAGAAGGAAACGACTATCAGAAAGACGCTGATTATTACAGAATAATACGTAAAATCATATAAGGGAAGATAAACGCCCATTTAGAATTATAAAATTTATCATATTTATATGATTACCTTGGCTAAATGATCAGGCAGCGTAGGACAACGTTTACTTACTTCTTTCTCTATATACTCATACATCCCAGGAAGATATTTGGACAAGTCAGCTGTGACCGCTGCACTTCATGCTCTTCTCCACATCGGAGAAGCCAGTATAAAAACTTCCTGTCATGTCGCTTGGGAACACTGCACCGACTTCAAAACACAATGTAGAGTTCTGTATGTAGAATGCCGCAGAAAAACCAGAAAAAGGAACACGCGTCAGGTTGAATATCTTGCTCTGAGAATAACCTAACTGGAACCCTATATGGTTTGAGATGTTGACGAGCAATATCTCCGACGGCAGGACAGCGGCTGCGGAACTGTTATTCGCGGTCTTGTTTTTTATCTGCGACAGCATGTAACCGGTTATGTTTATTGGAAAAGTCTTGTTGATGCCAGTGACGTTTAGGCCGCTCAGATAATGCTGAAAAGCCGATGGCGACATCTTGAAAAAACTAAGATTAGAATGGGAGGTGTTGAGCAATTGCGAGCCTACCACTATCACGGATAGGTCTTTAAGGGGAGGGAATTCCGACTCCAGATATTTCCTGGCGGCCTCCGAATTGTTCTGTTTCGAATATTCCTCGGCTGTTTTGGAGAGATTGAAAGACTTTATACTGTTGGCAATAGATGGCGCATCACCTATCGTGGTTAGTATGAACTGGTAAGGCAACAGAACTGTTATCGTTGTATTAGCAAACGAATTTCTGCTGGTGTTAGAAACGTTTATCTTGTTTCCCACCCCGATGTACGGCGATACAAAAGAAGCTACGCTATTGAGATTTATAGATGCCATACTGGACGGATAAGAATAATTCAGAGAGCCTGAAGAAAACTTGCTAAGATGATTCGGGCTTGAGAGGACGGAGAATATGGAGGAACTGCCTAAGGAGTAAGCCGAGGATAGCTGCGACGGGAACACTATGTATATCATCGAAAAGCTTATTATTATGACTATGACGCCTGCGAAGAAGGCGGTCAGCCCATAAGAAAGCCCGTTTAGGCCGCCATCCAAACCATTAAGGGATAAGATTATCAGTAGCAGCAAGGCTGCGTATACGAATATGCCTATATACAGAAGATAACTTATAGAGGTACTGAAAAAAGACGCGCCAAAAACAATAAGCATCGCCAAAGCGCTCACGCACAACGCCATCCCAAGCACCGCTCCCTTCACCTGGTTTTCCTTGAGCCATCTTCCACCAAGATGGAAGAGGCGGCTGACGATTATAGCAGATATTCCTAAAACGATGATCAAAGCGCCAATAAAACTAAGAGTATTTGGGAATAGGTATGCGGAAACGGAGCGCGGTAAAAACGCGTCCAAAATACGCACTCCCAAAGTCACAAGTATACCTATGAACAGCGTAAGCGAGCCTACTATCATGGTCAATACTCCGATCAGCCACATCAGGAAAGGGGCTGCGTATGGACGTCGTTTTTTCTCCGTCTTCATATTCGTCTTCTCGCTTCTCATAAATAATAATAGTGTCGCTTTGTTTAAATATTATGGAAAGCCATACTCGCTGGAATTAGATAAGATTTTATCTTATGTTCTTTATCGAGTACTTCTTCGAGTCTTCTATAAGTTTGGAAACATCTTCGCTGGAGAAGTTCTGTGCCTTTGAAACAGAGAATATTTCACTCTTTAGACTTTTCCCGAATATGCCTTTATCATCTGTGCCTATCACCACTGGTATTTTTTTGTTCATAAGTTTTCTTATTGGATGGTCTGCAAAATCTTTTATATCTGAGACCATTATATTAGCTGTCGGATTTATTTCCACGGCAACACCACTGTCTTTTAACTCGTCCAGCACGTCTTCCTGTCTTTGTATTATCCTATCTATCCTGCCTTTTGTGTATTCTTTACCGAAATCGTCTTTCTGCCTAAAGTATATGTTCGGATCGATTATCGCTGCAAGCCCGTGGCCTATGCGGGCGGAATGGAGGGAATGTATCGACTCCATTATATTGTCCAGTCCCTCCTCGAGGCTCCTTGGGGATTCTCCGGCGTGAGGCACGGCTACTAACCCCATCTCCTCCCTTGCATACCTAAAAACGCCTTCTAGGCTTTTCATTGGGAGGATTTCCTGGTTCACAGCATCTATGCCGACCACGATATCTGATGCGTTTCTGTGATGAGACAAATGCTCGTCTATCTTTTCCATCTGTTTCTCTAAGTTCCCTATCTTCTGGCTGTCTGGCCTGCCAAGATCGTCTACATAGTGCTGCTTCGCTATCCCTAGAGTCAGATTCGCCTCAAACCCGTCCAGTTTCGACATCGCGTTTTCTATGCCTGCTACATACTCGTTTATCACGTCTACAGGGTCAGCAGCTGTGCCGGCTCTTACTGGGGAGAATGGATCCGCCCTTAATTCAAGATATCTGACTCCCTCTGTGTATGAGTCTACGCACACTGCCTCTGTCGCCTCAGTCCTTATCCTGCCATTGCAGAGTACAACATTAACAACCGGAAACCTTTGAAGTATGCTTTTGAAATTCGACATTGTCTTTTTGAGCACTCTGCTGTTTTCATTGTATACGAAATTATCGATGAAATATCTTCTATCGTCTTCTTGGTAACCCGATTCTTTTGCAAGGGAATCTATCAGCCCGGGACAGAACGGTTCAAGAAGCCTGTACAACTGCTCTCTTTTAACTTTATAAAGGCGGTATCGCAGAATCAGGTCGAATAGCGTTTCTGGCTTTACACTGCCGCTTATATGTGCGTGAAGGTCATATAGACCATTATCTGGTATGTTTATTCCGTTTTCCATATGTATTATTTTTGTATGTGTTTAAATTATTTTCATTTTTTATCGTCCATTGTAAGCCCATAATCCTGCTCCAATCTCTTGGTGTCGATGCCGGAAGGGGAGCCGTCCAATGGGGACTGGAATTTCTTGTTTTTAGGGAACAGTATAAAGTCCCTTATGTCATAGTTGCCTTTTAAGACAGCGACTAGCCTGTCCAACCCCAGGGCTATACCGCCATGTATCGGCGCCCCGAAGGAGAGCGCTCTCAGGAGGAATCCCAATGAAGATTCGATCTGTTCTTCTGAAAGTCCCATCTTTGAGAGGACTTTTTTCTGCAACTCCGGCTCATGTATCCTTATAGAGCCTCCTCCTATCTCTATACCGTTTAAGACAAGATCGTATCTCCTGCCGATAACCTTCTCTGGATGAGTATCGAGCAGCTTCACTGTATCCTGTGTTGGGGCGACAAATGGATTGTGCATTGGCTGAAGGCTCCCGCTTATCTCGTCTCTCTCGAACAATGGGAACCTTTCCACCCATAAAAAAGCGTATCTGCTCCCTGCCATGCCAAGCAACAGGCCGACTATCCTGCCTACCTTTGACATGGCGGAAAGAAGTAAGTTCTCGGACGTATCCGAACCTACAAGGATAAGGTCCCCATCCTTAGCATCCAGCTTTGAAATGAGCTTTTTTTCCGCCTTTTTAAGTGAAGCGGTTATCGTCGGCGGATCCGATTCGATCTTGCCGTTGGAAACATAAACCCATGTAAGCCCTTTAAGGCCAAAGTTCTTAGCGACTTCTACAAGCTCCAGTATCTGTTTCTTGCTCAATTTTTGAGATTTCTTCCCCATTTCAGCTGGGAATCTGATAGCCTTGACCTTACCGCCGGCTGCTATTACCCGTTTTATCACGTTGTAGTCTGTGTCTTCAAATTCCATCGTCGTGTCGATGAGAAAGTTTTTGAAACGCGTGTCTGGTTTGTCGCTTCCGTAAAGTTCCATGGCCTTGGAATAATCTATTTTCTGGAACGGCGTCGCCAGATCCAGCCCAAGGACTTGCTTGAAGACGCTTTTTAACATCCCTTCTATGAGTCCCTGTATATACGCTTCGTCCTTGAATGAGACCTCCAAGTCTACCTGTGTGAATTCCGGCTGGCGGTCTTCTCTTGGGTCTTCGTCTCTGAATACTTTAGCTATCTGGAAATACCTGTCCAAACCGCCGATCATGGCGATCTGCTTGTATATCTGCGGTGACTGCGGCAGGCCGTAAAACTTCCCTTTGTTTGACCTGGATGGACTTATGAACGTCCTGGAACCGCTTGCATCAAAAGTATCTCTTACTAGTATAGGCGTCTCCAGCTCAAGGAAGCCGTTTTCCCAAAAGAACTTGCGTATGCATTTGGTCACGGCGTCCCTAAACTCTACGTTCTCTATCATCTTCCTTCTCCTCAGGTCAAGGTACCTGTATTCCATCCTTAATTCGTCTGACGGCAAAAACTTCTCCTTCTCCTCCGTTATCTCAAATACTGGGACTTTCGAAGTGCTTATTACATTGAAAGAAGAGACCAGGATCTCTACCTTGCCCGTGGGGTTCTCACTGTCTATATTGTCGCTGCTCCTTCCCCTTACCTTTCCGGAAACAGATATCACATACTCCCTGCCTATTGATTCCGCAGCTCCCTTTATCTCGCCTTCAAAGACAAGCTGGGTCGTGCCATATCTGTCAGCGAGGTCTATGAAAAGCTTTCCGCCATGGTCGCGTATATACCTGCACCACCCGTTTACTGTCACAGCCTTTCCTATGTCGGCCTCTCTGGCTTTTCCGCAGTTTATTTCCATCAAAGACTAATCATCCTCCCCGGTTAATATCTTTTTCGCCTCTTCTGCGACCGATTTCTGCGGCAGGCCGTATTTCCTGGAGACCGTATCAACTATAAAGTCGATGACTTTCGGGTTTTTCCTGTATCTCTTCAAAATATCCGGGTCATTTTCAAGTTCTTTTGATATGAACTCCCTGATCTTTAGCTTATCTGGCGTTTTATAGTCAGGCTTCAGTCCTTTCCTTATCCTTTCCATGATCTCTTTGTCTATTTGCACTCCGGCTTTTATGTATTCTGCTATTAGGCTGAAAGATTTTTCGTTCACTGAAGACCTGAACCTCTTCCCCGCTTCGACCACGTTCAAAATCGTGGAAGGATCGTACGCTGTTGAATTTAAACCATGATTTAAGAGACTGAGGGAATGCCTGTCAAATGCAACCAGCTGCATTATCGTGTCATAATCGAGTCCATTGCGTGAGGCGATAGACTTCGCCGTTTTCCTCACGTCTGCTTCTATATCCCCGGTCTTTATTTTTGAAGTGTCGTAATCTTCTAGGTCCGTTTCATAGATGTAGCCGTATTCCTCCTCGCTCTCCTTCTCTCTAGACGGCTCTGTCCTTTGCGATCGTTCGTCGTACCTCCTCGTTTCTTTTACTGGCTCGTTTCCCCTGGAAAGCAGGGACGCCTGCCTAGAGGCTTCGTATGCGGCAGCGTCCAGCAGGTTTTTTATACCTGTGACGTTCTTGACTTCGACCCTGTTGCTTCCCAATGAGATATTAAGATCGGTCTTTATCTCTTTGTCTATGTCTACGCCAAGATAATACAGGATTGACCACAATACGTACAAAAATTCCTTAAGCTCCTTTTCGCTCTTTATGTCAGGCTCCGTGACTATCTCCACTAGAGGAGTGCCGGAACGGTTAAAGTCTATTAGGCTGTATCTGTCCTCTCTTATCAATTTTGCCGGATCTTCTTCTATCTGTACCCTGCGTATCCTTATTTCTGTGTTTTCAAGCTTTATCTTCCCATCTCTTCCTATAGCGCCATCGATTTGCGTTATCTGGTAGGATTTCGGAAGGTCAGGATAAAAATACGTCTTCCTAACGAAGGAGATACTTCCGTTCACTACACATCCCAGGGCTATGCATACTGATTTCGCTATCCTTACTGCCTCGCCGTTGAGATATGGTTTCGAGCCGGGAAGACCCATGCATGTCGGACAAACGTTTGTGTTGGGCTGGTCGGCGTCTGCAGTGCTGCAGCTGCAGAAAAGCTTTGACCTTGTAGGCAACGCGACGTGCACTTCTAAGCCTATTTTCATATTTCACCTATATTATACTTGAATCTGTAGATGAAATCCTTCTCCCACTCTTTTCCAAAGGACAGTATAGAAAGATCCTCCATATGATCGCCTATGATCTGCATCCCTGTAGGCAGGCCTCCTACATAATCAGAAGGTAGGGATATCGAAGGAAAGCCGCACAGGTTCGGCGGTATGGTCAATACATCCATTGAATAGTTCTGCACCGGAGTAAACGCCCTGGCTTCCTCTATCTTAGGCGCCAGGACCGGCATGGAAGGGGATATAATGAAAGAACCGTCCAGGATCTCTTTAAGCCGGTTTATTATTAGCCTCCTCACCTTCAGGGCCTTTTCATAGTACATGCTGCGCACGCTGGCGCTCCTGATAAAACTTCCCAGGACTATCTTTCTTTTGGCCTCCTCTCCAAATACGTTCCTGGAAGCGGAAAAGAAGGAATTATAGTCCATGGAGAAGTCGGTGAGCTGTTCCCCATATTTGAACCCGGTGTATTTGGCGAGGTTTGTAGAGGCCTCAGCCATAGATACTATATAGTATGCGGGGACGGCGTATCCTATCTCGTTTACATCCTCATATCCTATCTTGAATCCCTTTGCTGAAAGCCTCCTGACGGAACGGTCGAATGAGGCTTTTATGCCCTTGTCCAGCCGCTCATAGAGCTGGTTTATTATCACTAGCCTGTCTTTTTCCTTTTTTAGGGGCTTAAAATCCGCACATGTAGAGTCGAATCCGTCCTTCCCCACAGAAAGCTTGAAGACGTCAGATATGTCTTCGGAGGACCTGGCAATGAATCCTATCTTGTCCAAAGAGTTCGCATAGTCTATAAGACCATATCTTGATATGACCCCATAGGTCGGCGTAAAACCCACTACGCCGCAAAAGCACGCCGGAGCAGATATAGACCCTCCAGTGGATTCAGCTATGGCCAAATGGTATTTCATGATGGAAGCGGCAACGGCCGCACCGCTGCTTGACCCGCCTGCGACCCGCTCTTCATCGAAGGGGTTCCTAGCCGGGCTGATACAATTTATACCGAAGCTCCCGAACCCGAATTCATCCATGTTCGTTTTGCCAAGCACAGAGAAGCCGGCATCCTTTAATTTTTGTACGACCGTAGCATCGAATGGAGGCTTATATCCTTTTAGCATTCTAGAAGACGCTGTCGCTTCCATCCCGTCCACGCATATATTGTCTTTTACGCTTATCGGAAATCCTCTGTCTACGTCATGGCTGATCTCATTGAAGGCATGCAACCTGCCGTTTATCCTCTCCAGTTCCTGGATAAGATTCACGTAGTAATCTTCTGGTTTTTTCTTTTTTGAGAAGTCCCTTAAGCTGCTCATACCTTAGGCCCCAACACAAAAAACCTGTGTGTCTTAGTGTTTTTAAGCAGCCTCTCGCTCTTGTCGAAACGTATCACTTTGTCTTTCCTGGTCTGGCCTTGCAATTCTATTGGATGAAAAGCCGGCCGGAGGTCATGCGTGTCAACTTTGGATATCTGGTCAAAATATTTCAGTATTTCCTCCGTATCATCCTTGAGCCTGTCCTTTTCCTTCTTGTCGAGGTCCAGCCTGCATATCTTTAGAAGACGTTCGAATTCAGATTTTTCCATAATAATATTATGTTGCCTTAAAGATTATTATTCTCTGTTTTCCAGTGCTTCTCGTCTAAGGAATCGGCCATAACATGGTCAGATGCCATCAAGCCTCTCTATCTCTACTGGAGAAGGATACCTGTTGAGCTCCCTTGCTTCGTTCCTGTGCATCTCTATATAAGTCTCAAGCAATGGCTCTGTGAAAACACCCTTTAAAAAGGCATTGTCGGATTCCAGGGAATCGAGCGCCTGCTCCAGGCTGCTTGGTAGTTGCTTTACGCCGAGTTTTTTTATCTCCTCTTTGGAAAGCCTGTAGATGCTTTTATTGATGGGATCGCCGGGGTCTATTTTCTTCCTTATGCCGTCTATTTCGGCCAAGGCTATGGCTGAAAGCGCAAGATAAGGGTTCGCTGAAGGGTCTGGTGCCCTATACTCTATCCTCTTGGTCTTTTCCATGTCTTTCTTGTAAGATGGCACGCGTACTATAGCGCTCCTGTTTGAGCGGCCCCATGCTATGTATACCGGAGCTTCGAACCCAGGTGTAAGCCTTCTGTAACTGTTCGTAGTCGGAGAAACTATGGCAGAAAGAGCGTCAGCATGCTGCATTATGCCACCGACAGCATACCTTCCTAGCTGACTTAGCTGGGCGTAATCGTCTTCGGCGTCGTAAAACGCATTTTTGCCGTCTTTTCCGGATAGGCTCGTGTTGACGTGCATGCCACTTCCATTGTCTCCGAAAAATGGTTTTGGTACGAAGCTGGCGTGCTTTCCGTCCGCGTGCGCTATGTTCCTGGCGGCATATTTCAGGGTCTGCACCATGTCCGCTGTATCTACCAGTCTGCCGAATCTGAAGTTTATCTCCACCTGGCCGTTCGTCGCCACTTCATGATGCGACGCCTCTATATCGAAACCAAAAGAGTCCTGTAGGGCCTCGACTATCTTTGACCTGGTGTCATATGTCCTATCAATCGGCTGCGATGAGTAATAACCTTCTTTGTAACCTATCGCCGGAGAGGACCCTATGCTCGGGTTCTCTTCTGAGCGAAGCGAGTAGCCCAAACCTGTGGAAGGGGTTTGATTATGGAAAGCGAACCCGTCGATTATGAAGAACTCCACTTCCGGCCCGAAGAAGCCAGAATAACCCATGTCGTTTATGACAGATTCCGTCTTTTCTGCCACATATCTCGGGTCCTTTTCGAACCTTTTAGAACCACCTGCATAGCTTATCTTATTGAGCACTCTAGAAGTATCTGGTTTCCATGGAAGCCTCTTTTCAGTATCCATAACAGGAGTCAGGACCATGTCGCTTTCTTCTATCCCCATAAAGCCTGGTATGCTGCTGCCGTCGAGTTTTGAAAATCCTGTCTCTATGTTTTCTTTTGTCATCTGAGAAGACGGGACTATGACTTCCCTCAGCCTGCCAGAAATGTCAGTGAACTGCAATGCGACCCATTTCTTCTTTTTTTTCATAGAATATCCGTACGCACATCTGATACTCTATAAAGATTACAGAACATATATAAGCATTTTGGCGGACAAAAAAGACGCTTCTATGTGTATCGTATCGGCTTATGCTATGCAGACAGGTCAGCTATAGCTCTTGTTTACGGGTGCAGACGTGATCTGTGAACTCGAAGACGGCGCTGTGCCTATCGATGAAAGATTCACACCGAGCATGACACTGCTGTTCTGTACGACCGACAAAGACAGCGGCAGCCCTGTTTCAGCCGAAATGCAATATGTAAATGATACCGGACCACCTGAAATGTTCGGTGGTGAAGTTACCTTCTCTATGTAGCAGCTGTACCCAAGCATCGACTTGCTGCCTAAAAACTGTATTGATGCGCCTTTAAAGACTGAAAGCGGTGATATAGAACCTACAGACGTGTTTGAAACGGACGTGATTATAAGCGGGATAGTATTGAAAATGTACGCCATATCAAAGGAAGTAATATTACTTGGGACTGGGAACTTGCTGCAGGAAAGGAACGAGCGTGAATTTATCGCGGATATCGTGGACTCTATAGTAGAATTGACTGGTGTGCTGTTTGTATAGAACTCCTGTCTGCATACAGAGAGGTCTTTTCCATCGAAGAAAGTTATGGCTTTTGTATTAAGAGACGCCGATGTATTAGGGACTAGATAGCGTGCAATGACATTGGCCCTGAACTCCTGGCCGTATTTCTCTATCCAAAATGTCCCTGGGTAGGAAAGATCTGATTGCCCCTGATTATAAAAAGAAAAAACGAACGAGAAGTTGAAAGGTGGAGAAGAAGCGTAAAGACTTTGCGAAGCCGACGCAAGTTGTGTGATATCCGACGAAGACTGCAGAGAGACGGCTGGACCTGTGCTTTTATTGAACCCTCCTATTAAAAACAAGATGGCGGTCACGACCAGCACGGCTCCTATCCCGATGATTATATTTTTCTCCACAAGCCTATTATCACGCAATCGCTTATATACATTGGCTTTTGCTGTATAAATTAATTAGATGGAAGCGACAACTAATAAGATGAGATACAGGGACAAGGACGAAGCTTTCAAGTTCTTTTTGATATCAAGGGCGACAAGGAGCATAGCACTCGTGTTCGTCACGCTATCCCTGCCTCTTTACATGCTTTACTTGCATTACCAGATACTTGACATAGGCATAATATACTTTGCCATAATAGCCGTCAACGCGCTCTTCTCCATGCTTCTCGGGGCTTTGGGGGACAGGGTAGGGTATAAAAATGCTCTGATCATCGGAGAGACCCTGCCTCTGGTTGGACTGACATTGCTGGCGTCATATACGAATATAACTACAGTGGTGATCGCAGCGGCGCTCAGCGGCGTAGCTGGAGTCGCAGGAGGGATAAGAGGGACTTTTTCTCCCGGCTCGACCGCGCTTATCGTAAGCAACTGGAAAAATGAAAAGAGGAGGGTCGACAAGCTTGCAAAGACGATATACGTCGGATCAGCATCTGCTATATTAGGCGGCCTTATGCTTTACCTAAAAGGGGCGGCACTAGGCGCTTTTGGGGAAATAAACAGTTTCAGGATTTTGTTTGGGGTGTCCGCGTTTTTGATATTGATATCTTTGATCTCCTTGTTTTTTGTGGTAGAGGTAAGGAGGCCGAAGAAGACGACTATTGTCATGAAAATCGGCAGCCTTAAGTATTCCTTCAGGGTGATAGCTTCAAATGTGTTGAACGGGTTCGGTATAGGCATCGCGCTTCCTCTGCTCCCTATTTTTTTCGTGCTTAAATATGGCGTAAATACAGGCGAGATAGGCGCTATATACACTATATCATATGCCGCTACGGCGCTTGCAGCTTATTTCGCGATCGGAAGGATACATTCGAAAAAGTTTTCCGCTCTGCTTACTGCTTCATATACAAGAGTCCTCCAAGGGCTTATGCTCCTTCTTCTTGCGTTTTCGCCGTTTTTTGCACTAGCCTCTGTCTTATTTGTAATCAGGTCTTTCGTAGCAGGCTTTGGGTCCCCGTCTAGAAGCGCCGTCAATATGCGAGGCATCAATGATCAGGATTATGGTACGGCGTCCAGCGTGATGGGATTGGCAAACAGACTATCCCAGACAAGCTCCGGCCTGTCTGGTTATCTCATGGAACTTTCTCTGTCGTCTCCTGCGCTTATCGGGGGAGCTATGCAGATGGTAAGCGGATTTATCTATTTACGATTGCTATCGCCCAAGAAGAGAATACGCAAAAACGCCATCAGTTTACCAGCTCCCGCCTCGAATAGACGAGAAAAGCCATGATCAGCGAAAAGAAAGCATACACTGCCATTATCAGCACGGCTTCCTGCACATATGGAGTATAACGGAAAAAATAGCTTCCAGGATTGACATGTGCGGGGTATGGGACGATGAGCGCGTTGCCTATGGCAAGCCCTGCATATGGCAGGAAGAACCATGGCTCTATACCAAAGAAGTTCTCGAGCACCGCAAATATGAAGACTGAAAGCAACGTTATACTCAGTCCGATATTTATGGCGTCTGCCTTTCTTCTTGATATTGTACCGGCCATCGCTATAAGGCTGCTGAATGAAAAAGCATAGAGAAAAGCGATGGAATATGAAAGCAGGACGTTGTTCATAGATGTTGAGTAGATGCTGTAGCCGAGTATCCACCCTGCTATATACATCATGCTCACTGGCAGAAGCACAACCAATACCGAAGCGAGGAGTCTAGCAGACAATATAATATATCTTTTGACGGGCTGGGAAAGTATCAATAATCCAGCCTTTTCATCGAAGTCCCTTATGCCTATCCCTCCCGCTACGTTAGTGCACGTGAGCCCTATCATAAGCCATACCACGAGCCCGAAACTGGAGAAAAACTCCTGGCTTGAAAAGGAGCCCTTTATGGAAAGGAAGGACAGAAGGCCGACAAGAATGACAGAAAGGATTGAAAAGGATATTATCGCAGCTTTGCTGGACTTAAGCTGGTTCATGAAGAACACATAAAAAACGCGCAATGCGGACATGTCAAACACCCCTTACTAATTTTAAATATGCCTCCTCGAGCCCTGGGACGCCGGCCTTTCTTTTCCCAAAATGTAGCGTTATGTTCCTTACGGAGTCCAGGATCAGGAGCTTCCCATTGTTCACCACTGCAGCCATGCGGCAGAGTTCCTTTACCTCCTGCAGGATATGAGAGCTCATGAGGATGAGTTTCCTTCGCCCAAGATCTTTCAGCACTCTCTTTATGTCATGGGTTTCCGCGGGATCCAGGCCTGATGTGGGCTCGTCTAAAAGAAGTATCGGCGTGTCAGGCAGGAGCACTGCTGCCAAGACCACCCGCTGTTTATTGCCTTTAGACAGTGTACCGCACTTCGTATCCAGGCTTTCAAGGCTCAGCTGCTTTTTTAATATAGATATCCTTTTTTCCAAGTCTGCCGGGTTGATCTCCCTTATACTGCCGATAAACGTCAGGAACTCTTTTATGCTGAACTCAGGATATGGCTCAGGAGTCTCTACCAGTGATGAGACATAGCGTAGGCCTGCTTGGTAGTCTTTAGTCATGTCTATGCCGTTAACTAAAGCGCTTCCGGAAGAAGGGCTCAGAAGATGGGAGAATATCTTTAAAGTAGTGGTCTTGCCTGCGCCGTTCGGCCCAAGGTAACCGACTATGCCGGGTCCTGATAGTTTAAAATTGACGTGGTCCAACGCGATCTTAGGACCGAACTTCTTCGTCAGATCCACCGCTTTCAATTCCATGCATACCCTAATTATAATATCTATGCATGGATATTAATAATCCATTGCTTCTTCATCGGTAGGGATACTCACTCTAGGTTATCGCAGCGGGTTATATCAAGTGATAATGTCTTACCGACTCTACCTGTTTTTCCAGGCCTTTGACCTTCTCTGTCAGCTCGCTTTTCCTTCTTTTTATGTCCTGGTTTAAAGAATATGCGTTTTCCTGGGCCAACCTGTATTCATCAAGCTTTTTTTCTATGGGGACGCTGACATTTTTATTATAAATAACGTTTGCGTTTTTTGCTGCTTTCTTTATGTTTTTTATCTCATTCTTCAAATCTCTAAGCTTCTTTTTGCTTTCGTAGGCTGTTAGATGTGCCGATTCGCTTAATGCGTCCTGTTCTTTATAGAGCACTTCAAGACTGGACTGCATATTTGATATTATCCTATCCATCAATGAAGAATATTCCTTCTCAATCCTATCCAGATACTTCCTTTCATCCTTAAACTTTGTCTTTCCTGCCCTCAACAGCTCTTTGTATTCTCTTTTCTTTTGTTTTATCGCGGATCTGTAAATTTTGAAATTAGTGGCTGATAGATCAGTATTCCATGGATGATTGCTGGCCTCACTAAGGTATCTACGCATGTTGGCAATCCGATTTTTATAGTCGGCGTATCCTACATCGAACATCTTCTTCCTTTCCAGATATTCTGACCTTATCGAAGCTAATTTTTCTACACCCGGAGCATCGATCACTTCATCAAGACTTGCAGGGTATCTTTTTCTATTTTCCATTGAATTCATATGATACTAACATATATAAATAGTTTTCTACTATATAATGGTAAATTTATTAATATAGTATTCAAAAACAGGCGGGGCTTATCAAAAACAAACATGTTTTAGAACGTCTTTCTTATGATTGCGCTGTGACGTTTGCAAATGCCCTTGCACCGGCATCGCCGAAAACGGAGATCAGATACTGGCTGCCTGCGTCTACTGTTGAGATAAGGGAGCTATTGCCCATCTTTATTACGCCGTCGAAGTTTAAAGTGACTGATTTTCCAGCTGACAGAAGGTATCCGACGTGTCCAAAAACGTCATTGAACTGCACAAGGCTTGTCGGCGGAAGCAATGTACCATTGGAGAATATAAGGAAATGAGTACCCATCAGGCCATAGCATGCCGCATATGTCTGTCTTAAAAACATGTTCCTCAGGTTGACAAGCGTATCGTTAAGTCCGGTCAAGACACTGGAATTAGATAGCTTGGGTATTATGGATGATATGTTTAATATTGAATAATTCGATCCAGCCGGTCCGGCACGTACTGGCCCAGGCGCAAATTTATCAGCGTTCGCGCAATATGTCTGCATTCGCGTGCCGTTTATTACGACTAAAGACTTGTTGCCATTGTATGAAGTGACAGTTTCAGGACCTGAAAGGAACAATTGCCTCAGATAAGTGCTCTGGTTCGAGGTGTCTGTGACCGTGACGGATATATTGGTATAATTACCGTTTACTTTTACGACAGCATTTGAAAGTGATATGCTAGGCCTAAGGCCATCAAGCGTCTGCCTTTCTCCAGCAGAAAGGGCCGTTGTCGGCAGAATACCGAGTTTAGAAACAGTCACGCCGGCTCCTAATTTAGAAGCGGCTATACTTATCCCCAATTTTGCGACGTTTATTCCTGTAGCGAGATTGATGCCTGAAGGCGTGAATGAAGCGCGCACGGAAGGAACCAGCATGAAAGAAGTGCTGTTACCGTTCGATATTGAGATTATGTTCGGGGTAAAATCGAGCAGTATGCTCGCTGTAGCATTTATCTTTCTGCCAGTTACATGGACAAATACTGTATCGTTCGGCAGTGACACTGGATAGGTTGTGCCGTTTATTGTCAAACTGGCTGAGGAAACGACGAGCTTTATGCCGTTTATTATCGCACCAGGACCGGTAAGTACTCCGCCTATTATCTGACTTACATTGCTTAAAGAGAGAAGATTTATAGAACCGCCGGTGCTGGAAACAGAAACGAACCCGCTGCTGTTACCGTTAGCTACCTGCACTTGCGCAGACGAATAGCTTATGGTCAAAGCCGTAGTACCAGCAGGGACGCTGGTAGGGTCTGTTATACCGAGAAGTGTCAAATGCAAGGATGTAGAAGGATAAAAGAAAAGGAAAAAGCCGGCTATTATAACTATCAAAATGAACAGAGCTAGATACCTTTTGAAGTGCCTCTTTTTATGCTGCTTTGGGGCTTCTGGTACTCCATCCATTTTATTATAAAAAACACTGTATTTATAAACTTTTCCTAAACGACTTTCTTGGTCATTTTTATCCGCCTACACTGTATGAGGATATAACGATGGTCCGATCAGAGAAAAATTATAACCATCATACGAAGAAGCCTAAAGTCTTTCCCCCATTCTTAGCGTATTTCTCTATGCCATTTATCGATTCCGGCGGAGCGCTTACCAATCTTAATTCTCCTTCCGGTATGAAACCGTATATCTCTTCGAATCTCTGGTTCTTTGGCGATCTACAATAAGACACTGGTATGGTCTTGACGACGTTCGGGTCCATGCTTATAAGAAAACCATATTTTCCCCTTTTCGCGAAGTCCTCAGAGACAGACCTGAATATAGACACTGGTACACCTCTCTGGTTTTTTATACCGTTGGTCATCGTCTCTACTAAAAAAAGATTAGCTTCCTCCGGTTCGTCGAACGAGACGCCGCGGTATATTCCGTTTTTCTTCTTAGCGGCTCTTAACAGCGTCCTATAAACACGATTCGTGACATCCTCAGATATGCGATCGTCAGGCATTTCTTCCGCGCGATACATGATAGTCACCAGTTCTTTCAATGTCTTTGGATCTTCGCTGTACTGTTTGAATCTCTCAAGGCCGAATATGCCCAAAGAATCTCTTTCGTCTGTCCACTGCCTAAATGACAAAGCTTTTTCCAGAGATGTCATATGTGATTTTTACTACTTTTATATAAGTATAAATTCAGAATACACTTAATATAAATAGTTTTGCATTCCTTACAGGGCCATGGTTCATGATTAACGTTTCATTTCAGACGTCTCTGGTACCGGAAGATACGCTTAATAACAACGACGCTTCTAATGTCCGTTGTAGATGCCTCTCAATTTTCTTGCTGTTTTCATAAGACTCTCATCCAGAAGCATCTTGGATGACAGCCCTCTAAGTTTGTCCACATGCTCCCTCGTCATATCAGAGGTGTTGTATATAGCATGCGTAAGCTCTTCTATGAGGACATCGATCAAGTCTTCTGCGGATCTGAAAGCGGATATGTTTATCCCTATTGTCCCGGTATTTTGGTCGTAGAAACCCTTTTCTGCGCCCAGCTTCTCATCGTACGAAGAGTAAACCAAAAGCCTTTTTGTGGGGGCATAGACGCCGGTTATTTTCCTCAGAATTCTGTATGCTTTTGATTCTCTCTCAGACATTCTGTCTTCCGTGTATTCGATACGATTCATGTTCGAATACTTAAGAAGGAAACTTTTACCGCCAGGTATTATACCTGCGGCGGCCATCCTTTCCAAAAGCCTCCTCTTTGGGACAATATTGGCACCACGATACTCTGCCTCTCTAGACAGACTATCTTCGACCACCGAATCTTCTCCGAATACCTCGCTCCAGGCTTGTGATGCAAGGCTCTTCATGTTATTACTGGCAGCATAGAAAAAAGCGAATAAGTCTGCTTCTGCGGGTTCTTTAT
The DNA here is from genome assembly GCA_023380585.1 of Candidatus Parvarchaeota archaeon. Taxonomy (GTDB): domain Archaea; phylum Nanobdellota; class Nanobdellia; order Parvarchaeales; family Parvarchaeaceae; genus Parvarchaeum. Next base: position 23,401 of record JAMCRN010000004.1, read on the forward strand.
GGTTTTTTATCGCCTCAAAAACACCTCTCCAGTAGTCTTTGCTTTCGATGAACTGCATAGATTCGGATAGTACATTGTCCAGCTCATCGTAATCGAATAGGTTTCTTCCTTCGGATATCCTAAGCGTTGAGGGAGCAAAGTTGTAGCCCCATGCATACCCGGCAGAACTGGAGATGTACATGCCACCGACGAAGATGCCATCTGCATTCACAGGCTGGAGGAAGACCTCGTCTTCACTTGTCAGTATAGATTCCAGTTTTTTGTTTAGTATCATATTGTTATTCTTTACGCTGTGCAATATTCTGCTGTCGCCAGGCTTTATTATGTTTTTTTCTATTATTCTGGAAATGTCGTTTCTTACATTGTCTACCTCCACCAGCGTGCCTTCTATCTTCCTTGTGGATTTGAATATTTCCAAGGACATAATATCTATCCCATCTTCTGTCGTGAGTATCGAGGGTATTGCGATATAGTCTTTGAAAGACACTATCACGCTGTACAAATTACGCAGCGCCACCATCATGGCGATTTTGAGCCCCTCATTGAATCTGCCTATATAGGATGTCGAGAGGTCTTTGCCCTGCGAACTGTAGCCTATGTAGAAATCTTTTATATCGAGCGACCTGGTGGAGTTATAAACCCTGAAGCATCCGTCCGAGTAATCCATCTTCACGTTTTCCCATCTGCCTTCCTCGGCGTCCAATGCGTTCGATATCAGCTCTCTTGCTATGTCCCAATCATCCCAGTTAGTCCTATACCGGTCCACACATATCGGATAAGTGAACGTTCTCAGTGCCGTATAGCTTTCCAACAAATCTTCGAGGCCCATGATTATTTCCTGATCACGATGGTATAAAAGCCTAATAAGACGTGAACGATGTTTTTTGCCATCATATCCTCTCAAAAGGGTCTATCCCAAGTATTTGCATGCAGTTAGAGAGGAGGTTTAGACTGGCTTTTACAAGCCTAAGCCTAAACGCCCTAAGCCCGTCTTCCGACCTATTTACCTCAACGTGCTCATAGAAGGAATTGAAATCGGAGGCCAACTTCTGCGAGAAATTTGAGAGCACAACAAGGTCGAGGGAAGATGCTGAGCGCTTTATGACGTCAGGAAAGTCCAGCATGTCCTTTATCAGTGATTTTTCGTATTGATTCGTCTCCAACTTCCGATAGTCTGGAGTGGAAGCATGGTCTAGGCCGGATTTCGCCAGTATGCTGTTGGCCCTTGCATATGTGTAAAGAAAATACATGGCGGTCCTGTTCTCCAGGTTCAGCGACCCCTCTATATCGAACAAAGTTATCTTGTTCTTATCAGACCTGATGAGCTCATAACGCAGTGTAGACGCCGCAGCCGAATCAGCGAACTTTCTCAAGTCCATATCTTTTCTGTCTTTATTCCTTTCCACGGCAGAAGAATATATCTTATCACTAAGAACGTCAAGGACGTCGTCCACGTTGACATATATCCCTTTTCTGCCGCTCATATGCGTGAATCTTCTGTTACTGCCAGATTCTCCAAGAGCCTTCACCGTGTTATCTGACAACGCTACTACTTCGTATGAATAATGCATATACCTTGCGCCTGGTTTAAGCTGTTCTATGACTTCCTTTACTACATTCTGCTCATATGACTGCCTTACGTCCACTACGTTTACAGACATGCCCACGTCATTGAACTTTGGGTGTGCCTGGACACCGTCTTCTAAAGTCGTCGTCCATTCGGTACCGCCAGAGGCATAATGCCGCGCTACTTTGTAATTGAAGTCCGTTTTTAACATCCCATGTTTCCACATTGCATATGCTATGTCCTTCCCTACGTACACCACTGTGCCGTTCGACCTGACTATGATCTTTTCGCTCCCGTCTATCTTGCTCCTAAAAACCCAGCAGCCCTTCTTTTCCCCGCTTTCCTCCAGCTTTATCAGACCTTCTTTTTTAAGCTGAGAAAATGCAGTCTCCCAGAATTTAAACGCCAAGATGTGAGATTCATAATTCAGGAGGTCGTATTTGACCCTGAGCCTGTCCATCGTCTCTGCGTGGGCATCCAGTATCTTTTTTATCAGCATGGAGGAGAAACTTGATATGTCATTGTTCCCCTTCTCCAGCATCTTAAGAACCTCCTCTCTGTGCTTTAGAAGTTCCGGTTTTTCCTCATACATCCTGTTCACTTCTACGTATACTTCGTCTCCTATGTAATGGTCTATTTTCACGCCAGGCTTTTCCATTGGAAATCCAAGGAATTTTATGCCTACGATGTTATCGGCGACCTGCGAGCCAGTATCGTCTATATAGTTGGTGACTATCACATCATATCCCGCGAACTTTAGCAGTCTTGATATGGAATCACCTAGAGCGGCGTTCTTTGCATGCCCTATGTGTATCGCCTTGTTGGGGTTTACGCTTGTATGCTCAACGATGACTCTCTCTTTTTTCCCGATCGATACTCTGCCGTATTCGCCATCTACTTTGTCCAACAGGTAGCCACTTATATTACGGTAATCGTAGAAAATGTTTATGTGGCCGGAGTCTACGTTTATTTTTTCTATGTATTCGGTGCCTTCTATCTTTTTTGCCGTAGCCTCTGCCTCCTCTGACACAGGTCTTTGGTTTTTCTTTGCCAAAGCGAAGGCGATTTCCAAAGCGATGTCACCCATCACAGGGTCAGGGGTGTCACGGATGTATTTCAGGGTCTCCTTATAGTCTATACCTAACCTCTTCGATATCTCTTTGAGTATAGAATCTTTTAGATCGATTTGCGCTTTTACCATAGGCTTGTCATCTCATTTGATCCCATGCGGCCGACGGGATTTTAACCGGCGTCATAAGCTTAGAAGGCTCATGTTTTCCAACTAGATTATGACCGCTTCAAAAAAAACGAGTCAGTTCACGGATTTAACGCTTTCTACTTGATGGACCGCTATACATCCTTATTTAAGTCTCCCAGCCATATTCCCGGATAGAGTCCTCTTCTTAGAGAACCTTTTTACTGCTATCCTCACCGAGTTCCTATAGGACAACGCCCCTATTACCACGACCACCAATATGACTATGAAGAAGCCGACGCCAAGACTGTGGAGGTTATGGACCTCTATAGGCGTTATGACCGCGAAACTCAGTATCTGGGGGAAAGCGAGTATCAGCCCTCCAGCTACAAAAAACGTGAGTCCTCCGTACATCAATACGTTGGAGGCTATGTATTTTGCTATGAACTGGATCCCTTTCTCTGTTACGCACTTTACTTTCCTTATCCACGTGCCGAACAGCGCTCCGAAACTAAATTGCATAGTCATTGTCCCTAACCCGAAAAGCAGGCCGGGAAGAAAAGCGACGTACGCATTAGGCATTGCCGGCGCGAATACGAAATAGATTATAAGGGCAAAGGCACCGAATCCGAAACCCGCTATAAGACCGTGTATGAACGCCATCTTCATCTTGACTTCTTTCTTATAAAAGTCTGTCTCTTCGTGTCTGAACCTGGGATGCATCCTTTTGCTGACGAACTCGTTTAACTCTAGATGGGGATAGTATGACCCGTATTTAACGTAATGGCCTGCTATGTACATGACTGCCCCGACTATTATGTAGACTATCCCGAAGAATACTGGGGAGCTTATGAAATCTTTTATGCTGTAAAGCCCATACGCAAAGACAAAGAACATCAGCTCCGACATCAATGCGCGCTGGATGGTGAAACCCAGAGAGAATACCGCGCCCGCTTCCGCACCCTTGCGGCTGCTTCCGCTGCCTATCGCATAAGAGAAAGTTATCGGCCATGTATGCTCGTCTGGGGTTATACCGTGCACTATGCCAAGTATATAAGAGAGAAGAAATGTTATGTAAAGGCCGTCAAAAGTCGGATTAAAGAGGTTTATTGACATAGGCTGATGTGCGCATCTTTCTCCGGTATTTCTATTCCTTTGTGTGATTGTAAAGGATGTTTTATGATTATTATAATATAAACAAGTAGAGTATTTATAATCAATATAAAACCAGGCAGCATATGACAAGAAGACTTTTGCTCCCAGTGCCTCAGACGGGTAAAAAAGACAGTCGCCAGCGCAGCCTGGAAAGTCTGTTAGTGTCGACTGCAAAAGAGCTTAATCTTAAACCAGCCTGCAGGTATTCAGAGATAAGCCTTGAAGAAGCGGGGGCCTCTAGTGTTACCACTACAAAAAAGACTAGTATAATCTTCTGCGGAGAAAACGGAGAGGATTTGGAGGTCTCTTACACAAACAGGGCAAGCGCAGTCGAGATAGACATTGAAGACTTGTCTGCGTACGGAAGCGTTTTGGAAGCTAGATACATCGACAAATTGAAGTCGATCGTGTGTGCGTAAAAAGCTGGAATAGGATACGCTCAGCATAAAAGCGGTGCAGCCGCGTGTAAATGCGGCTAAAAAACTAGATGGGTATACTTTTTCTTGGATATATCAAGCCGGGCATGCGCTTTTCCATTTTCATTACGTATTCACTGGACTCCCTTGTGAGATGGACCGGTATGAGATGCCTGGCTTTAGATTCCTGGAATACCCTCAACGTAGAGCTATAAGTAGAGTGCTTCCAGAAATCAGCGTCCTTCTTCCTTGCGTCAGTATAGGTCATCTCGTGTATAAGATAGTCGGCATTTTCTGCGCCTTTTACCACGTTTTCGGAATAGGCCGTGTCTCCGCTGTAGAAGATGACTTTGCCTTTGTATTCGATCCTGTAACCGTTGTCTGGGATTATGTGATTCGCGTGAAATCTTTGCACGGAATCGAAATCTCTCTCTTCTATGTATTTTATCTTTATATCGAACGCTTCTGGGGTATTCAGGGTCTTGAGAAGGGTCTCTGTGCTCCTTTTTATCCCTCTTGGGCCGACAAGGAAAAGAGGCTGTTTAGCGTGGTATATCGCCCTATACCACAGAAGTTCTGGGATGCCTGAGAAGTGATCCAGGTGCATATGAGTTATGAAGACCGTCTCTATGCTGTTAGGGTCGACCCCCATATCCAACAGTGATTCTACAGAATGAGGGCCAAAATCGAATACCATCTTATCATCCAAAAGGAAAGAAACGTTGCGCTGGCCTCTTACGCTGTTAGAGCTCCAGACCCCTAAGAACCTTACTCTCATTGCTTTCCTGTCAGCTCTTCAAGGCTTTTACCCTTGGTTTCAGGAGCGAGTATCAGTGTAGCCAACAGACCTATAAGTGCGAATATACCGAAGAAAAGCATGCTGTACTTTATGCCTAACTGTGAAGCTATCAATGGGAAAGTCGTTATGCCTAGTATCGCTCCGACGCGGCTTATGGACGTACCAAGTCCCTGTCCTGTTGCTCTAAGCGAAGTAGGATAAAGCTCCTGTGGGTATACGAAGTCCATAGTGCCGGGGCCGAGAGTCTGTGTCACTTCAAAGAGTATGAACATCGAAACTATGAGCACGCCAGATACAGCCACTACGGGTTTGCCTATGGCTACGCCGATAGGGGTGAAATAGAAAAGAGTGAACATCGCTATAAGCATGCCCAAGAAACCAAGTGAATTCAAAAGCTTCCTGCCGGCTTTTTCTACCAGCAGAACGGCCAATACTCCGCCTATTATAGCGAACCCTGCGAATACCGCCGATGACAATACTGCATAGCTCTTCGTGAAACCTAATACTGTGAGTATGGTAGGGGTAAATATGCCTATCCCGTAGAAAGCAACATCATATGAAAACCAGAATATCGCGACGAAAAGCGTCGCCTTTATATAACGCCTGTCGAAAAGCCTCAAGAAATTGGTCTTTACCTTCTTTGCTGAAAGACTGTCCGATCTCCCGACGACAAAGCGCTCCACCTTCCTGGCTTCTTCTGACTTCCCATGGCTAGCCAGCCATCTCGGGGATTCCGGTATAGTCCTTCTCCAGAACAAGACTAGTATAGCAGGTATTATACCTACTGCGAACATGTATCTGAAAGCCTGTGTACCCAACGGCAAAAGCGCGTAGCCGATTATGAATGCAGCCGCATATCCTATCCACCATGCAAGGACATTGAAGCTTAGAAGCCTGCCTCTCTTGTTTTTAGGAGAAAATTCTGCTATTATCGTAGTGCTTATAGCGTAGTCGGCGCCTATGCCGATGCCTAAAAGCAACCTGAATGTGAACATCTGTATGAAGTTGACTGAGACTGCCGTAAGGGCCGTGAATACTATGAATATTACCATGTCCCACAGATACATAAGCCTCCTTCCATAGATATCGGTTATGTACCCTATCGATACGGCACCTATAAGCATTCCTATTACCGTGGATGCAGCTAAAAGTCCTAGATTGGCCGGAGAAGAAAGGTCGAAAGACGGTATCGTCTTCAGAAGAAGAATTGCTACAGAGATTATGGATATGTCAAAACCGTCCAAGAAGACGCCCATCGCAGAAAGAGCGGTTATCTTGTAATGGATACCTTTCATTTTAGCAGAGTCTAATGCGTTATAAACAGAACCACTCGATTTCTGCTGCATGAAAAAACGTATTATTTGGTATATTTAAAGCTTTCCTAGTTTATGCATATATATATTGTATATTGTTACGTCAAGGACCTGCTCACATTGTCGATTATCTCTCTTATGCTGCTTTCAGCGGCTTTTCTCACGAGGTTCTCGCCGAAGACTTTGGCGAAACCACCGGTATCGACGCTTGCCTCCCAATGGATATTGGTGCCGGAAGCATTTGGTGACATATTTATAAGTATCCTTATCTTGAAGCGAACGCCTATAGACTTGCCTTCCCCGGTAACGAGAAGGGAAGACTTTGGGACTTTTTCTTCAATCATACCGGAAAATTTTATATTTGCATTAGAGATATAGGAAGCTCCTAAGAATTTTCCTGTGTACTTCTTCAGGTCTATTGTGAACATGGCCTGGAACTTCTTGCCTTCTACACTTATGGAGTTTACACCGGGCAGGAATTTACTGAAATTATTCGGGTCTGATATCAACTGCCATACGATGTCCGGCGTAGCTTTGACTTCGAATCCTCCATTCAGCTCCATATCAATCAAAAAGCAATCGTGATATTATAAGATCCATCGCAGGAGAGTACATGTCGCTGAATGTCCGGCTGGAAGTCTCCTCAAGGACCTCCCTAAGGAAACCGTCCGATAAGCCGGTCTTTTCAGCTATCTTAGACAGATTATCATTGGTTAACTTTGGCCATTCAAGCTGTATCCTATTTGTTTTCGATCTTTCTTTAGAGCCAAATATATGACACACATGATCTCCTACGTCCTTGGCTATGAGCCTTGACGTGCTCAACTTCCCCCCTCCGATGCTTAACAAACCTGCCATATCATCAAGTTTTGAGTGGTCGAATATCATGAAATCCCTGCTTGTTTCCCTGCCTGTCGGATCCGACCCCGCCTGAGCCACGAGAGCCCTGACGCCTGAATAAGACCTGTGCACCGGCATGTTTTTTATGACCGGTATAAGTTTAGACCCCTCATTTTTCAAGAATTCTATATCGTCTTTGTCTATGCGGACCTTGTCCGGGCTGTTCACGAGGAAAGACGTCGTGCCGACTATAGACTGGCCGAAAAACGGCACGATTATATCACCGTCTGAAGGAGGCCTTAGGCGGTTCAGAACATATCTAGTGAAACGACTGTCGAAGACGATCATAGTACCGGCCGATAAGATCGTCTTCATGCTTCTTATATTCAGGCTCTTGAAAAGAAGACGGGAAGACCACGCGCCGCTTGCATTGATAACCAAATCGGCCTTTAAATCCGCAGTTTTGCCGGTACGGACATTTCTAGTCCTTATACCAGTCACATTCTTCCCTGCTGTTTTGAAATCTATCACTTCGGTATCGAATAAGACATCGGCTCCCTCGCTCTTGGCGGTCAAAAGAAGGCTGGCGATGTATCTGAAAGAATTTATCACCTTATCTGGCACCAAAAAAGCGGACTTTACGGATTTTGATATGAACGGTTCCTCCTGCTTTAATGATTCTATGTCTACCGGTCTGCATTCTATGCCTGCTTTTGCGCAGCCTTTAAGGAAGGCTTCTTTATACGAGTCGTCCTCCCCTTCCAAAGAAATGAAGAGACCGCCTGTGTCTTCCACGCAGTGTCCAGCTATTCTGCTTATGACTTTATTGTCCTGTACGCTTTCCCTGGCTGTTTTTATGTCGTTTGCGGCATACCTTGCACCGCTGTGAAGGAGCCCGTGGAACCTCCCGCTGGTTCCGCCTATTATATTCCCCTTTTCTACTACTGATACCTTGAATCCTCTGCTCGATAGATCATGCGCTATGGCCGAGCCGATGGCGCCTGCGCCTATCACCGCTATCTTTGTTTTCGACATAGTGGAAAGCGGCTGCCGGCCAGGGATATCCTTGACATCCTCCCATCAATAAATCTATGGGATTCCGCAGCCAGGATAATACTTCGCAATGTGCAGATTTATAGCTTGTTTTTTGGCTGCCGATCCTGTGTTCTGCTTGTGTTTCCGACTTAAATCAGCAGGGCGTCCTTTCTGAATGTCATCAGACTTAGATAGAAAAGAAATACATCGACGAGCGCCAGAAACAGGATCAATATCGACAGGAACAGTACATTTAGCCTGGCCAGACCAAGCAGGGATGAGAAGGGAAGTATGAGGAGAGGCATGACCAGCAATGACGTAAGCTGCTGCGCCTCTTTTATGCCGCGCACGTGGGCTGATATCAGAACGACTATGGAGATCGGGGCCAGGGCCAAGAATGGGACGCTTCCCAGCATAAGAAGCCATGAAGCTGTTGGGAGGATATATAGATGGAACTGCTGATATGATAGGAAATTTACTATGGACCCGTATATCGCGAAGGCGAGGACTGTCATCAAAACCGTGGGCAAGAATGAGGCTAGTATCTTGCCTGACAAAAGTTCCCCTCTTGTCAGCGGTGAGGAAAGCAGCGGTTCCGCCGTCTTACGCTCTTTTTCGCCGGCAAAACTGTCCGCGGCTATTACAGCGGAAGTCACTATCGGCATGGTCATAAATATCGGGCCGAGGATGTTTATAGAGAAATAAGCCATGAAGGATATGCTCTTGAACGCCGGGAGGGAAGAAGATATGCCGGATATGTTTATCGCTGCGGCTATGCTTGGAGCCTCATGTATTGCTATATACAATGAGACTACAGGCAGGAAAGCCGCAAACGCAAGCGGTATCCCGAACATCGGACCGAATATGAATATGCTGCTGAACACTTCTTTAAGGTCCTTCGCCGCCAATGATATCACTTTTCTGCCTTCCATATCAATCCTTTGACATCTTTTCCAGGATCGGTTCAAGATAGTCGACGTTGACTATATCCGCTCCTGAAGACATAAGCCTCCTCAGTGTGCTGTTTATCTCCCTATAATCCTTTATTTTTACGCGTATGGAGCTGCTGTACTCTTCGTCTGCGCCGACTATCTCCAATCCCTCCTTCCTAAGCTTTTCTATGCGCATAGGCCTTGCGAAGCGGATGAGGATGGTAGCGTCTCCGCCTATTTTCTTGTAGAGAAGGTATGTTTTTGTATCGTCTGCCATGGCTCCTTTGTCCAGTATTATCAATCTCGAGTTGAACCTTGTGACCTCGTCCAGTTTCTGCGTGACGAACAATACGGAATTGCCCTCTCTTGAATATGTCTTCATGAACTCTCTTACATATTCAGAGGAGGAAGCGTCCAAAAACGCTGTCGGCTCGTCCAAGAGAAGCGCTTTCGGCCTGTTCAGTATAGAGCGGCAGAAGGCTATCTTCTGCTTTGTGCCCCTGCTCAAGGAATAGACCTTCGCGTCAAGGAAACGCAGCGCGTCCATCTCTTTCAGCGTCTTCCTGGCTATTTCCTCTGTGTCCTCGTCTTTTATCCCATATAGCCTGCCGAAGAACCTTAGATTGTCAGACACGCTCAAATAATCATAAAGGGAATAGTTGTCAGACAAAAGAGACATCCGCTGCCTTGACGCATCATCTTTGTACGGATCCCGCCCGAAAACCCTGATCTTCCCCGAGTCTATCCTGTACAGCCCCATTATGCACCGCAGCAGGGTGCTTTTGCCGGCGCCGTTCGGCCCTAGTATTATGCTCAGGCCTGGGTAGAAAGAAACTGTTATCTTGTTTATGGCAGTGGTCGCCTTGAAACGCTTTGAGGCCCTGTTTATGGCGATGTATGGTTCCATTTTATCCTAACATCATAATCATTACAAATTTTCACAATTTATAAGTTCTATATAACAATAATACAATGTAAAAGCTACTTGACTTATAAAGATTTATATAACATAAAAATCATATGTTATATATGAAATACAAATCGATACTACTGACCGAGCAGGCTTATAAGGAATTGCTAGCTGTAAGGGAATCGCTGTCGAAGAAGGCGTCCAAAGCCGTCACGTTCAGCGAAACCATCGAGGAATTGGCAGGTAGGAGATCTCTCCTTTTGAGCTTAAATCCGGATTTGGTCGACTATATAACAAAATTTGTCGAATTGTTGGAAAGACGGGAAGGAGTAAAAGGCGTAGTGCTTTTCGGCTCTATTTCAAAGGGCACTGCCACGAAATACAGTGATATAGACCTATTTATAATTGTCGAGGGAAAGTTGGGAGATTATTATGATTATGCGCACACCGCTATAATGTCCCTCAACGAACGCAGGCAGGTTTTAGTTGAGAAGGGCGTGTTTAATTACTTGAGCCCTACGGTAGTGGGTATAGAAGACCTGAACGAATTTAAACCGCTGTATCTTGACATAGCCGATTACGGGATAGTGCTGTATGACCCTGAAGGGATTGTAGGAGGATTTATGAAAAAAATGAAAGCTATCCCGCATAGGAGGGAGCAAACTGTCTATGGAGAGGTGCTGAAATGGAAAATAAAAGAGTAGCTACATGGCTAGACGATGCGAAAAGATGGCTTGCAATGTCGAGATCCGCTGAAAAGGATAAATTTTATGACAAGGGGCTTTATTGTCTGGAGATGTCGATGGAATCCGCCATAAAAGCGCTTTTTACCGGTTCAGATATAGAATTTCCCAAGACTCATAATATGACACACCTGATATTGCTCAACAAAGACAGTTTGCCGCTGCCGATAAAGAGGGATTCAGAAGAGTTGATAGACGTTTTCAGTGCTCTTCTCGAAAGCAGAAACGCATCAGGCTACAAGGCCGAAAGTAGTTTTACGGATATTGAGTTTAAGAAGAAATTAGACAGGTACATGCCTCGCTCAGAAAAACTTATAAAAGAGATAGAAGACAGCCTAAATAAACCGTTATAAATAAGAGCTTTGATAGCAACGTATAAAGTATGAAAGATAGCTTTCTTTTGGAGATTTAATACGAAATTAATTATACTTTAGAAATATATATAAACAGATGAGTCATTTGACTATGATGGAAAAAAGAACGTTCAGTCTGGAAGAGATATTAAAGAACAACGTTATATTATCCTCCAAAGACAGAAAGGTAAGGATATACGGACTTCTTAACGAAGGAAGGAAGTCGGACGTCAGCGCATACGTCGAAAGCGACAGCATAAATGGGTCTTTTTACAGTGTAAAAATAGAAGTCGAACCAGAGATAAAGCACCTTGTTTATGGAAGCTGCACGTGCGAAAGCTTCGAGTACCATGGGAACCCGTGCAAGCACATGCTTAAGCTTAGAAACGTATTCCAGAAGAACCTGGATAAACTTTATAATAAAAAGTAAGCGGGAACGCACATGTGTCTCGCCGGGCTTTTAATGCAGGGCTGTTCAATCGCTGCAGCAGCCGCAGTTGCATCCACACTCGCAGCCGTCTTCCTTTTTAGACTTCTCCTCTGATTTCTTTTCTGCCATTGGATATATATGCTGGCTCATATTATAAATATGTTTATACATGCTGTGTAATGCCCAATGAGACGATGCATTTGACAAAGTATATAAGCGGTAGCTTTTAATCTTATGGAATCATAGGCCATTATGGATTATCCCACTGATGAGAAAAGGCAGTATGCGCTCTCCAGGCTGGAAGAAGCCCTTATAGAATTCAATAGGATCTCAAATGGGCCTGAAAAAATAAGGGGCAGGCTTGGCGAATTCAAACGCAGGGGATTCCTTTATACGCACCTGGAAGAATATATTGTCTTACCTGCAGAGGCCATGAAAACGTACCATTATAATAGTCTAGGCCTTAGGAGACCATATGTTACCGGGGAAGGCGGAGTATTAAACGGATTATATGACGAAAAAAACGACGTTATGATAATAATACAGGATTTTTTGGAAAAAGCTGAAAAAGACGATATCATCAAAACGATAAAGAGATTGAACATCCTCCGAGGTAGACATAAGTCGTATTCGGAAGACGCTCTCAAGCGGAAGCTGCCCTGAGGAAGGACAAAAACAGAGGGGCCGGCTCTTCTAGCCTGGACTTAAGTTCTGGGTGGGACTGGACCCCTATCCCGAAACCGCCAGTCCATTCTATCGCTTCTACGAGCTTCCAACTCGGATCTGACGCAGAGAAGACCAACCCTGCTTTTTCCATTCTCTTCCTGAACTTATTGTTGAACTCATATCTGTGCCTGTGTCTTTCTGAGACCCATCTCCGTTTGTAAGAATCGTATATTATAGAATCTACCCTGTCGATCCTTGTCTTCCAGGAACCAAGCCGCATTGTGCCGCCTTTTTTATCTATCCCTCTCTGGGAAGGCAGGATGTCTATGACGTTATACTTCGTCCTTTTGTCGAATTCTGTGGAATTGGCTCCGCGCATTTTACACACGTTTCTGGCGAATTCCACTGCCATCATCTGCATCCCCAGGCACAGGCCGAGATAAGGTATACCGTTTTCCCTTGCGTATTTTATTGCGCGTATCATGCCTTCGCTGCCCCTTCTGCCGAAACCGCCTGGTACTACTATGCCATCTGCGCTCTTAAGGTAATCTTCTTCGTGTCCTTTCTCCAATTTTTCTGATTCGAGCCAGTTTATGACCACCTCCTCGCCAAGATAGCCTGCCGCGTGGAGAAGAGCTTCCTTTACGCTCACGTATGCATCCCTAAGCTCTACGTACTTGCCGACTATGAATATATTGAGCGTCTTTCCCCTCTTTGAGCATATAGCTGATGCTCTTCTTCTCCAGCTATCAAGTTTCCCGTGGTTTATACTCCTCCTGTCGCCAAGCGCTTTCAGCAGTTCCTCTCCAAAACCGTCACGCATGAAACGCTCGGGAAGCGAATAGATGTTTGGGTCGTCAGAGTCGTCTATTATCCTGCTTATCGGAGTGCTCGTATAAAGGGCTATCTTCTCCTTGATATTGCTTAGGAGCCTGGATTCGGATCTACAGAATATGAAATCCGGCTTTATACCCATCTGCATCAGCAGCCTGAAAGCTATCTGAGTAGGTTTTGTCTTCTGCTCCCCAACGGCAGAGAGCTGCGGCACATAGGTTATGTTTACGAAGATCACTTCATGCCTCAAAGCCAGCTGCCTCATCGCCTCTATGAAATAGCCATTTTCCAGGTCGCCGACGGTCCCCCCTACTTCTATGACCATGATGTCAAGTTTTCTCCTCCTGGATATGTCTTCTATGTGCTCTATTATGCCGTCGACAAGATGCGGGACTATCTGTACATCGCTCCCGAGGTAGTCTCCTTTCCTCTCCTTAGAGATTATCTCAGTGAATATCCTGCCGCTTGTCATAGATGACTCTTTCGTAAGGCTCTTGTTCAAAAAGCGCTCATAAATACCGAAATCCATGTCCACTTCGCTTTTGTCATCAAGTACGAAGACCTCCCCGTGCCTGTAGGGGTTCATCGTACCGCAGTCATAGTTAAGATAGCCGTCGAATTTCAGCGGCATGACTCTGTAATCATATAAATCCAGTATCTTGAGGATAGAAGCCGTAAGAACGCCCTTCCCAAGCCCGCTGAGAAGCGATCCGAGCACTACTATGTATTTCGTATGCATTTCATATCATTCTCCCCATATTTTTAACCTTTTCTAACCTCTCTGGTGGGTTTAAAGAAGACGCAAAAAGAATCGAGAAGCGGCCGATGTAGCGATAATATGAAACATAGACCAACAGCTTTCGGTGAGAAGCACTAATAATATAAATAAAGATATGCTTGATATTGCAATAACATGAAATACAAATGGACTGTGCTGGCAAACACGACGATGGGCGGGATGATGGCGTCGATAAATGCCACAATAATACTTATATCCCTACCTTCCATATTCCGCGGCCTTGACGTGAATCCTCTGTCGCCAGGAAATTTTACGCTTCTTCTTTGGGTTATACTTGGGTACATGGTCGTGACAGCGGCATTTTTAGTAAGCTTCGGGAGGCTTTCTGACGACCGCGGCAGGAAAAAATTCTACACTGTAGGGTTTTCAGTCTTTGCAGCCGCATCTATAGCGCTTTCTTTGGTACCATACGGTTCCGGAGTCGACGGAGTCCTTTTTATAATAATCTTCAGGCTTATCCAGGGAGTAGGCGGCGGATTCATAATGGTCAACAGCACAGCGCTATTGACCGACGCTTTCCCGGATAATGAGCGCGGAAAAGCACTTGGTATAAACCAGGTATCCTTTCTCTCCGGCTCTTTCATCGGACTTGTTATAGGAGGGTTGCTATCGCCGTTCGATTTCCACCTTATATTTATAGTAAGCGTACCTGTCGCACTGCTAGGCGCACTATGGTCGTTCTTCAAACTAAAGGAGGAGAAGATAAAAAAACGCGCGGGAGTGGATTACATCGGCAATGCTGCTTTGAGCATCGGTCTGGTGCTGATAGCATTGGGCTTCACTTATACCCTTACCCCGTATGGGGGGCAGCCTCTAGGATGGAGCAACCCATTCGTCATCGGAAGCCTTTTGGCCGGCGTAGTGATGCTATTAGCCTTCTACAAGATAGAGCGAAAGGCAGAAAATCCTATATTCGACCTTGAGCTGCTAAGGAACAGGCAATTTTCATTCAGTTCTCTCGCCTTGTTCTTGAGCGCACTGGCCAGAGGAGCGGTCATGTTCTTAGTGATAATCTGGCTGCAGGGCGTCTATCTGCCTCTGCACGGGTTTACGATAGCACAAACGCCTTTCTGGGCCGGCATTTACATGATCCCCTTGATGGTCGGTTTTATAGCGCTTGGACCTATAAGCGGGATACTGACGGACAGATACGGCGCGAGGGTGTTCAGTACGCTCGGGCTTGTTATCACGGCATTAGGCCTTTTTCTGCTCACTCTGCTCCCAGCGAACTTCAATTACGTTGTCTTCGCATTGATATTGTTCATCATCGGCAGCGGCAACGGGCTTTTCGCTGCTCCAAACACGAAGAGGGCGATGGACGCGCTGCCATGGTGGCAGAGAGGCGTTGGAAACGGGGTAAGGACTACTTTCGCCAACATAGGGCAGATGATAAGCTTGGTAGTGTTCTTTACGATAGCTATAACGATATTTTCCGTCTCTCTGCCGCATGTGATAGTGTCTCAAGGTAGCTCTTTGGGCCTGCCGCAAAACTTGACTTCGGACCTTGCCTCCGTTCCTGCGTCTTCCTTCCTTTTTTCCGCTTTTCTCGGCATAAACCCAGTTACGTCGTTCCTTGCCTCTGCGCCAAAGCAGGTAGTTTCATCCATACCAGTTAGCTCTTTGAACACGATAACCTCGAGCAGGTTCATACCCGCTCTCATATCAGCTCCTTTTCTAAACGGCCTGGACATAGCCATGTATATAGGAATAGCCATATCTCTCATAGGAGCGGCGCTCTCTGCCATGACCAGGCATAGGACGAACAAAGACGCGCAGAAATACCAGAGATGATGCGATCAGAGGAACCTGAATTCAGCGAGCCTGGAATAGGCTGCCTGTTTTACCTTGTCCAGAAGAAGCGTCATTAGAAACACGAACAAGAAAACTATCGAGATGTCCAGGACGCTTATTCTGACCATCAATACGCCTAAAAGGGCGATGGCGACGGCTATGGCAATTGACAGCACTAACTGCATAGATAGAGCGCGGCTCGGAGCTGAAGCGAACATAGACTTCCTGGCTCTTATAGACATCAGAGTAAGTTCTGTAGATACTGCGAAGACTATGAACAGAAAGGTCTGGAATTGGACTTGCGAGAGATGCAGATACAGGACGGCTATGACGGATAAGATAGATGTCTCAGCTACCGTGAACGAGCCAAATAGAAGAGACGCTGACATTATAGCTTTTATGTACCATGTATCCGGCCTGCTTGAGTAACTCTCATGATCAGTAGCTAGTGCTATGCTACCGATATCGTATAGGAAGATCATAAGTATAAGCTGCAGCGGTCTTATTGGAAGGAAACGCAGGATCAAGAAGGCCACGGACAGGAAAAACGCTATCTGGAAGATCCTTGATATCTTATTTATTGTATATGTTATCATCCTTTCGAAAATAGACCTGCTTTCTGTTATTGCCTTCACTATCGGTTCTACGCCAGCGGATGTCAGTATTATGCTTGCCGCGCTTTTTGCTACGTCCGTAGCGCTGGAAACGGCTATCCCGACCTCGGCCTGCTTAAGCGCCGGCGCATCGTTTACCCCGTCTCCCGTCATCCCGACATGAAAACCAGAATCCTGTAGCGCCTTTACTATCATATATTTGTCTTTAGGATATATGCCTGCCAGGCCGTCGCTTTCCATTATCATCTTAGCTATCTGTTTTCTGTCTTTCCCGTGGATCGACTGGACATCGAGGATATTATCGCCCATGCCGATTTCTTTGGCTATCTCCTTAGCGATAGTCGCATTGTCTCCGGTCAGCATCTTTACCTTCAGGCCCAGGTTTTTTAGTTCCTTTATGAGCCTGCTGCTGTCATCCCTCGGCCTGTCATTCAGTGCTATCAACCCGACGAATCTCCATCTCTCTTCTTTCTTTTTCTTAAATGCCACGGCTATCGTCCTATATCCTTTTTTTGAGAAATCATCTATCTTTTTATGCAGCGTCGAAATATCTTTTTTTGTCAATTCGCATTCTTGTATTATTTTTTCTGGAAAGCCCTTCATAGAATATATGACATTGCCGCCGATCTTTACCGCGGCTTTTGACAGTTTGGTAGCGGGATCGAACGGGGTAAAATCTATGATGCTAAATGGGCTTTTGCCGGGCCTGTAACGTTTAAAATACTCTAAGACTGCAATGTCTATCTGGTCTTCGTCTTCGAGGCGAGAGGCGGCTGAACCGTAAAGAGCCACGTCCTCTTTTGAGAAATTCCTAGATGGGAATACGTCGACCACAGACAGTTTGTTCTTGGTTATAGTCCCTGTCTTGTCAAGGCATATAACATTCATCGTTGACGCCTCCTCTATAGCGTCAAGCCTTGTGACTAATATGCCCTTTGAAGACAGCCTCTCAGTCCCGTACGCCATTGATACGGTAAAAGCGGCAGGTAGGGCGACCGGCACTGAGGCTAATAGCACAAGAAGAGAAAAAGGGACTACAGAAAAGATGTTTATCCCCGAGAAATAAGAATAAAACAGAACTACAGCTATAAGGACCACGTCTACCACTATAAGATACTTTATGATCTCGAGTATATCATGCTCCAGATGAGTCCTGCTCTTGGCCACTTTTACCAGCTCTGCTGTCTTGCCAAAAGATGTCCTGGAGCCGGTTTCTGTGACGAATGCCGTGGCCTCCCCGCTGCGCACTACGGATGAGGAAAAAAGAGTTTCTCCCTTTTTTTTATCGACCGGAAGAGATTCACCGGTAAGCATAGATTGGTCAACTGAAAGAGAATCCGCTTCTATTATGATTGCATCTGCTGGCACGATGCTACCCAGCCTTAGCCTTATCAGATCGCCTGGGACCAGCATCTTGGCCTGTATCTTACGCCATTCTCCGTCACGCTTTACATTGACCATCACTTCCAGCTTCTTTTCGAGCAGCTCCAGCGTATTGTCCGCCTTATATTCCTCTATAAATCCGACGATAGAATTAAAGACCAAAAGGCCGATTACTATATAGCCGTCTATTTCTCTGCCCAGCAAGAAAGATATGACTATTATAGCTAGAAGCATGAACGGTATCGGCCCAACGAACCTCTTAAGGAACCTAAATACTGGCCTCTGTTTCTTCTTAGCTATCTGATTCAAGCCGTATTTAGCTATCCTGGCAGACGCTTCGCTTGAAGACAAGCCACTAGGGTCGTATTTAATGTCGCTGCCTTGTATCTTCCCATGCGACGCCATTATAAGAAGAAGCTGGCTTTGTTTATAAATTGTGGGTATGAAAACCAGTTCTCTGGTATTATATGATTGAAAACGGGCAACTTGCGGAGAAAAATATAAATAAAATGAAATAAATACAATAATCATACCTTTGGAAGTGAACGTAAGAATAAGGTATACAGAGATTACATGAAAGAGATAAAAAACATTAAAGAGCTGAGGGGCGGAGAGGGGCTTGTCCTGTTCTACGCGACCTGGTGCCCTTTCTGCCAGAGATTCATGCCGATTTTTCTGAAGAAGGCCGGAGGCTCCTCTTTTTCTATGAGATTGGATGATGAAGACTCACCGGATTGGGACAGGTTTAAAATAGAGACTATACCGACCGTGGTCCTGTTCAAAAACGGGGCCGAAATAAAAAGGCTGGAAGCTAAAAGAGGAATAGGTATAAATGAGGAAGACTTCAAGGTATTCCTGGACAAACACGCAGGACATTAATTCCTGTTTATCGTTATTTAATTACAAATAATTCGTAGTTATAATGGTATACCAAGCCGCCCTGCTTTTATCCTGAGCTGCCTTATGTCTTCTTTTAATTTCTTCTCTGTCTTCTTTCTGTCCTTCACTACCCTCTCTTCCTGCAGCATCTTCTCTAGCTTTAGTGCTTCTTTCTGCTTTAAAGCGTACTCCCTCTTGAGCCTGTTCCTTATGGCTCTTATTTTCCTTACAAGCGAATCGGATATAAGCTTGGAATCTGCACGCTCAACAAATACATGCAGTTCATTATCTTTTACGGCCCTGAATCCAGATAAAACCTCCTTCCCATAATACTCGAGCACCGTCTTTGGCTTAGTCGATATCTTAAATACTCCATCTACATAATCCCCTATGCCTAGTTTCCAGGATATCTCGTTTATCTCTTGGCAAAGGTTTAGAATCTCCTTAACGTATTTTTCCACGCGTTCTATCTTTTCCTGAAGCGATGCTTTTTCCTCCTCCAATCTTTTTATTGATAGGAGACTTTCTTTTATATCCAAAGCTTCTGAGGGCCTTATTTTAGTCCTCTTGCTTTCTTTATTGTGTGCTTTCATTAATAAGGAATACGGCCCGGTGTATTTATAATTTTGCGCGGCTTTGTATTTACTTACCTACATCGATCGGCTCTCTTCTACCTCTACCTTTCTTACTGATATTTCTTCTATGCCTTTTAACGTGTCTTTTATTCTTTACCGTGCGCTTCTCGGCCTGCTTTTTCTTCAGATGCAGTTTTATGAATAGCACTATAAGTATTATCGTCAAAACTATCAATATCGCAGTTTCTATGTATAAGAGAGAAACGTTTTCTACAATCGGAGATATCAAAGACTTGCAATATATTACAGGAACAAAACTTATATTGATTACACTACTATTCTGGGACGATGATACATACCCGCTATCAGGGTATGGATTATAAGTTTCCTGGCATATGCTGGTATTTCGTAAAAACGTAGTCTTTACAGGGTATGCAGTCCAATTCTCAGAAACATTTGAGATCATGAAAGTGATATTACCTGAAGCTAAAGCACCTGTTGTCTTGTTATTATAGTTTATCTGCCATACCAAGGTGGGTGGAAGGCCAGTCTGTTCAAAGGTGATAAATCTCTTGTATCTCTGATACCCTATATAATACTCTGAAAACCCAGGGGATACCGCCTTGTAAAAGGAATAATTAGAATTTACAGAGTATTCTGTAGTATTGAGTCCGACGTAACTCTTGGATTGTTGGTCGCATCTGTACAGTTTGACCGTAGATGGGTTAGCTTTATCCTCCCTTAAAAGGACGTTTGACAGCTTGAAATAATAGGTGGAATTCCTGAACCCGGGAAGAGCATCAACGCTGGTATTTATGAAAAATTCGGATACTGGGTTTACTGGCGGCTCTCCGTAACATGTCTCATTCAGGACTCCGTGTATATTCACTATCTGGTTGGACGCTGTCGTGTTGGCCGCGATGGACAACGCGGTCAAAAACGTCCTGTTAAGGTAGAGCGTAGGGATTGTTATGTTATTGGAAGGCAGTATCTGCGTGATGTTTGTTATGGTCCCATTTTTATACCTGCTTATAAGGAGCGTGATGTTTTTTATAGAATTATTCAAAAGTCTTATCGGCTCCACTATCTTTGTTATATTTATAGGAGTTATTGTTATTACCGGAGGCGGCAATGCAGTCGTTGATATAACAAGCGAGAAGTTCTCAGAGGCGCTCGTGAAATTCTGTGTCTGCGGTACTGATAACCTGAAATGGTACACGCCAGTGCCGTTTGCGGTATAAGTATAATGGCTACTGAAATTAGCTATACTTTTTCCGTTCAAGAACAAATTTCCAGGCAAATTGGCGTAGTTTGGAGATATGTTAAATAGTATCTTGTCTGGTGTGCCATTATAAGTATAGTTCCCTTTTATCGAGGTAGTTATAAGTATCTTCGGAGCAGACCTGTATATCTGGTATTCCCTGCTAAAGCTTTCGGAGGAATAATTTATATCACCAGGTGTAGACACTGTGTAATTGTATACGCCGGCTGCCGTCTCACTATTGAAGAACCTGTGATAAAAGTCGTTTATAACGCTATCTACTGGGAATTCCCCACCAGGTGGATAAGCAACCGAGGCTATAAAGTAGAGCTTTGGAGAACTTATCCCAGACTTGTAATTGAAAGCGGGCATCAAAGTCAGATTCTTTATTAAAGACGGATTTATTTTAACAGGTGTTATATTATCAGAATAATTAAAGGACGCCCATGAGTAACTGTTATTGACTACCAATATATAGACTGCATTACCGAATGAATTGTTTATGCGTATGCCGACGCTGTTGTTCACTCCTTTTGAAGACGGGTATGAAAGGGCAGTCTCGTTTTGTGTGCCTAATAGTATACCATATGGATAAGGTGTACTATTAAGATAGCCGTCGATTATGCTGTTTGTGAATGGGGCAGAGGCGGTCACACGTCCGCTTCCGAAAAGAAGATATATAGGATAACTGAAAGATTCCCTGGAAGAAACATAAGAATACCCACTCGTATTAGAAAACGAAGTAAGTCCATTATTTACTGAAATATTGCCTGTGCTCATCCATAGTGAAGAATTTATGGCTGACCCGGCAAAATTGTCATAAAACTGGAATATTGCACGGCCATTGTCATATTCTCCATACACTGCTGATAATAAAGGCGCTTCTCCAACTAGTTTGCCGTTGAAAATGGAACTGCTAGTATTGAGAATATTAAGATATGCTGTTGTTTCGCCGCCGGCAGACAAACCTGGAAGTTTAATCCAGTATATTGATTTAGGAGAAGATGGAGAATTACCTGATTCCAGCCAGGATGGAATTACATTGAGATCGCCATTTGTAAATTCAATATTTGAAAGCCCAGTATTTTCATAACGACTGTATGCAGAAGAATTGAATATAAACCTCTCTTGAAACAGTGACGGGGTTGGATTAGAATTGTTATTAAATATTATTATCGGAACAGAGATTTCATTGGAAGGTAAAAGAGGATTTCCGTTCAACAAAGCGTTTATAGACATATTTTGTACCTTATAAGTAGAATATGCAAACGTTGATGAACTACCGTTATAGGTATAATTTTGTGGGAAAAATAATTTCAAAACACCTTTCAAGATCTGCCTGTCCACTGCGGGAGTCGTGGCTGAGGTGTAGTTTATGTCGCCTGAGGTGTTGAAGACGGTGTCGTATACTCCTGCCGTGGCGTTCTTGTACACGGAGGAGGACGTGGTTGAAACCT
>JAMCRN010000005.1 GCA_023380585.1 Candidatus Parvarchaeota archaeon
AGTGAGTATCGCCAAGTCGGCGACAAGGTTATGGCACAGACAAAAGAAGGACCGGTGGAAAACAAGGTCAAGGGAATAATGAAGCTTGCGCCGATGGAGGAAAGCAGGGAGAACTTCGGAGAATATATAAGCGTCAAGAGGGCAGAAGCCTCTTCTCCGATAAGACTGACACTTCAGGAGCCAAATGCACTTATAGGCACTTCAGTTTCAGTCTTTAAAGACGAAGCAGAAAGACACGCAATAGTACAGGAAATGAAACACGTTTCCGAAGGGTTCAATGACGAGAATGCAAAGGGCTTGGTCGTATGTGCTGATAGCTTCGGTAGCATAGACGCCATAAAGAAGATAGGTTTATCAAAAGGCATACAGATAGGAAAGACAAAGATAAGTCCGCCATCCAAGGCGGAAATAATGACTGCAAAACTGAACCAATGCATTATACTATGTTTCAACACAAACGTCGAAAAGACGACGGAAGCACTCGCATCAGGAGAAAACGTGGTAATCATAAAGAGCAACTCAATATACGACCTTTTCGAGAAATACGATGAATTCGCATCTGCAAAGAAGAAGAGCGAGCTGATGCTCAAGACGGAAAATATACGCCTGCCTGGGAAGATGGTATTCCTTGAAAAGAACATTTTCAGAAGATCGGACCCGTGCGTCTTTGGAGTAGAAATCCTGGCAGGAGAGATACGGCCGGGCTATGGTATAATGAACGACCAGGGGAAGCATATAGGAAAGATAATCTCGATGGAGGAGGATAAAAAGAAGCTAGACAGGGCGACATGCGGACAGAAACTCGCTATAAGCGTTGACGATGCAGTGTACGGGCGAAACATCGCCGATGGCGATGTTCTTTATACGGATCTAGACATATCAGACATAATAAAGCTGGGGGACATGCAAGAGATTATGGGTCCGGATTATATGGAAGCTCTGTCTGAAATACAGAAGATAAAGCACTTCTAAGGCCATCCTTTGAGGGCCTTTTCATAGAGCTGCATATTATCACATGGAAACCACTTTCCTGAACATACGAATCCGGTAAGCATGTTCTTCGCAGCTAATTTCTGGAAGAGCTCCGAGGTGTTTGAGACTCCTTCTGGGAGAAGGGACAGTACACTTGGGTTAAGCACATAGACACCGGCGTTTACAAGATGGCTGTTCTGCTCCCCGCTTGGTTTTTCTACGAAGCTTATTATCTTATTGCCGTTCATTTCCACCACGCCGAAGCTTGACGTGTCATTGGAATTAACCACGGCTATCGTCGCAGACGCCTTTTCCGCGCGGTGGAAAGCGTATATCTGCGATATGTCAAAATCGAATAGATTGTCTCCGTTCACTACTACTATAGTGTCATGGAAGAGATACTGAAACCTCTTAAGCGCTCCGCCAGTGCCAAGAGGCGTTTCTTCTCCAAGGTATTTTATCTTCACGCCAAAGGCGGAGCCGTCTCCGAAATATTTTTGAATCTTTTCCCCAAGATAGCCTATTGAGATCATTATGTTCGATATCCCCGCGTCTTTAAGCCTCTGTATTATATATTCCAATATAGGCTTGCCTTTGACTGGTATCATGGACTTCGGCACTTCGTATGTTAGCGGCCTAAGTCTCGTTCCTTTCCCACCCGCTAAGACGACAGCTGAAAGCTCGGTTTTCGGGTTGAAATACTCCCTTAATATACGCTCTATCGCACTGGAACGATTTATTATTTGCTCTCGTGCTACTATGTCATCAACTTTTTTTATTATATCAGGCATCAATGTTATTGTCACTCTTGACTTCATACGGAGTATGATTTTATCATACTATTTAAGCTTTTAACGGAGCCGAAACTATCTTTTTGATCGAAGAATCGAATTTTTTTATGAAACGCTTCTCATCATACCTTTTAGACCTGGCTGCGCCCTTCCTCAATCTTGTATATACGTCTCCTTTTGTTACTTTTATAAGAGCAGACGCCACATCAACAGGGTCCGCTTTCACAAGGAGGCCGTTTACGCCGCTGCGTATGAATTCCCGCGGGCCTCCTTCGTCCGCTGCAATCACTGGCGTGCCGCATGACAGGGATTCCAAAGGCACTAGCCCTGTGTCTTCATTTACAGGCAGGAAAAGAGTGACGTAAGACCTTGCATATAAGTCCCACAGTTCGTGCTCAGAAACGTTTGTCTTTATCACTATACTTTTGTCTCCTTCTGATAGGTCTTGTAGTTCTTGGAGATAAGACAGGTCCTCAACGAACCCAGCAAGCACTAGTCTGAATCCTTTTCTGGCGAGCCCGGCCCTTTTAAAGCTTATTATCGCAAGTTCCTGCCTTTTGTATGTAGCGAAGCGGCTAGGATAAAAGATTATTTTTTCCCGCTTTTTATAGGTTTTTACGTTAGGTTTTTCTACCACAGGCCCTAACCTAAGTATATTTTCCTGCTTTATCAGCCCGTATGATACAAGTCTCTGCTCTACTTCCTTGCTTAGGACCATGGCATAATCCAGCCGTTTCCACGCCATTTTTTCCAAAGATTTGTATACTTCTACCGCCAGCGGTACAAGTATCCTGTTAGCAAGCCTGCTTTTCTTGTAGTATTCATACATGCTATGCGCTGCCCTGAGTGGCGTATGGGATAGCACTACAGTCTTTTTTGCCCTGTTCCTCAGGGAGGCGAGCTCTGCCACGCCGCCGGATGATATTATAAGCACATCGTAATCTCCTATTCCAGGTATCTTGGAAAGAAGGAGCCTGGCCCCTAGGACAAGTCCTTTAAGGAAGAAACTCTTTCTAGGCAGATGGCTGGGTATCACATGCACGTCGAAATCCTTGAATTCGAGGAAAGTCCTGTCCTTGTCATAAAGGAACGTATAAAGGTCTATATCGCACCTGGATCTTTTCAATATCTCCAATATGACACGTTCTGCCCCGCCCCTGCTTTTTATCCATGGAGAAAATATCGCTATACGTGGCTTTGGTTCCATATCATGGGCTGAAACATGAGGACTCGAACATATTATACCCGAGTGGATATATCTTTATAAGATATTCCGGTAGGTTTTGCGGGAGGTAGATCTCGCCAGATGCATATCCGCTTGGTGTAGTGCCGATCGTACTGTTAAGATAAGACCCTCCCACAGAGAATACGCTTATGTTGAAGGAAGTCGACTTGGCCAGAAGACCTATCTGGTTGTAGAAATCTATGCCGTATCCAAGATAGCTTCCGCTTATGTTGTAAGTCGTATTCACATAAGAGAGTCCGGCTTGCAGTCCAACATATATAGAACCATTTGATGTGTAATAAGCATATGCGGAATAGCTGCCGGCGGTGGTGGGAAGTATGCCCTGCATATTAAAATCCGATTTGGAGAGATAAGAGTAACCTGCTGACGATACCTTGACATAGTCTCCACAGAAGAAGGAATCAGCTTTATCCAACGCCGGGAAGTACTGTGTGAATATCGACTTGGAACCTATGCCCGCAGAACCTACATACTGAGCCTGTTGGGTTATTGATACTGCAGCGTTTTGGACCTGTTGGTATCCCGCGCCGTTGTTGTATGAAGAGTAGTAAACGAACGCATACACAAGGAAGATGGCTATCAGCCCAAAGGCTATCCCTATTATTATTAGATATTCGGTCGTGAATTGGGCTTTCCTCTGGATAGTATCCATAGAACTCTTTAGTATGCCGAAGGATTTAACTATTTATCCTATTTCTCCAGGAATCGGATCACCCGTGTGAGGCTCTTCACCCTGGAAAGGTAAAGCAGGCCGAAGAAAAGCCCGAGTTCGATTATCGTCCCAGCGAAATAGGAAAAATAGCTTGCGTGCATCCCAAGGCCTAGATTCAGCGGGAACCTCAACTGGTTCGTGGCTCTCGCCATGACTCCCCATATTAGATTCCAGAAACCGTATATGCCGAAGAACAGAGCAAAGCTGAGGAATATGTTCTTCTGCTTGTATGTGAATGATATTATTATACTAACTATCAGCAGATTCAGCCCTATGTAGTAAGATATTTGGCCCAACACGCTCCTTAGGTCTATCAGGGCTATTATGAACCCATAAACAACTGCTAATAAAATTATGTACCGCTCGTACGTCTTTGCCATACCCCCATAAAAAGATAGATTTATATATAAGTTTCATCATTAGTTTATAAAGATTACTGTGAAAGTCGTATCTCATAAGAATAACGTAAAATGCCCTTCCTGTGGGAAGAATACAGTGACATATGACAAGACTACTGGGGAATCTGTCTGCCAGAACTGTGGGTATGTCCTAGAAACGGATGTAATAGACTATGGGCGGGAATGGAGGTCTTTCGAAGACGAAAGGGACGAAGGAAAAGGAAGGATGGGCTCGCCTCTTAGCTATTCAAAATACGACAAAGGCACCAGTACCGTCATAGGTAAAGCAAGCGAGTCCATAAAGCTTTCTAACCAGAACCGGAGAACATTCTACAAGCTGAGGAAATGGCAGCCGAGGATATCCACTGCATTCGAGAGAAACCTTAAGTTCGCGCTGACAGAATTAAGGCATGCAAGCAACCGGCTTCACGTATCAAATGTGATACAGGAAGAGGCGGCTAAGATGTATAGGGAGGCGATAACACGAAGGCTAGTGCGCGGGAGGTCTATGGAAAGTGTGATCGCCGGTGCACTTTATGCTTCCGCAAGGAAATATTCTAGACCGATAACACTTGACGAGATATCCGAGACTTTTAATGTGGAGAGGAAGGAGGTAGGCAAGGCCTACAGGCTTCTGTGCAGGGAATTAGGCATAAAGATATTGCCTACTTCGCCAAACGATTATATATACAAATTCGCCTCAACATTAGGAGTCTCGCATAAGACTGTGTCAGACGCGATCAAACTACTAAACGAGGCGGAAGAGAAAGGACTCACGAGCGGTAAAGGCCCGATGGGAATAGCCGCAGCCGTACTATACGTTGCAACGCTTATAAACAAGGAGAAGAAGACGCAGAGGGATGCTGCAAAGGCAGCAGGCATAACTGAAGTCACGATAAGGAACAGGTACAAGGAACTTTACAATGCTTTAAATCTGAAGGAAAGATTCAAGATAGAAGACTAGACTTCTATGCAGCGTTTCAAAGAAGGCGACATAGTCTTCTTTGCAGAGGACAATCAAACCAGGAAATCCAGCGTTTTCTTTAATCCGGAGAGGAAATGGGATAGAGATCTGAACGTCCTTTTAGCGGAGTCTATAGGTGCAAAGGAAATGGATGGGATAGACCTCTTCTCCTCAAGCGGCATACGAGGCCTTAGGCTCGCTTCAGAGACCGGCGTGTTCCGGTCCATGCTGCTTAATGACATAAAGACCCACAAGATACTCACAAGGAACGTAAGACTGAACAAGGACAGGATCAGATGTGCCTTAAAGATAAGCAGCTTCAACGCCTCCAGGTTAAGGTGCATAGACGGAGTGTATGATTACATAGACATAGACCCTTTCGGTTCTCCGGTCAGGTATATACTAGACGCTGTGTGCAAGCTTAGGTTAGGAGGGATAATGGCGATTACTGCCACTGACACTGCCGCGCTTTACGGGAAGGCGAAAAAGGCATGCATGCTCAGGTACGGCTCAACGTCCATGAAAACATCATATTTCAACGAGTTAGGGCTGCGTATACTCATAAAACGCTCTGAAGAACTGGCGAATATACAGGAAAGGTCAGTGGAACCAGTCTTCTTCGATGTAAGAAGACATTACATAAGGGTCTACCTAAGGATCTGCAAACCGAGATCAGGCGTACAGACAGGCTTCTTTTACCAGTGCAGCAGATGCCCTAACCGTTCGCGCGAATTAATGGAAAAATGCGACGTATGCGGTAAGAAGATGGTGCAGATAGGACCGATATGGTTGGGAGGACTCCTAGACAAGCAGGTCTTGAGGAAAATGTCCGTTATAGCAGAAGAAGACGCTGTAAAAAGACACCTTGGAAGGCTTTTATCAGAGAAAGACAAGATAGTCTCTTATTATACCACGACGGAGTTAGCTTCTTACAAAAGAAAACCTGAGCGCCCTGTATCGTATTTCTACGACCGTACAATTTTTAATCCAAAAGGATTCAAGACGAACAAAAGCCTTAAAGAACTCTCCTACTGAGGCTTGTCCAGTTCTTTAGTCAATGCCTGTCCAGGCAGTCCGCGTCTGAATCTGGCCACGACCTTACCATTATCTCCATGAAGCCTTGTTATGACACCGACTATCCTACTTTCCGGTCGTTTCGAGAAGCTTATGCTTACTTTCTTACCGATGAACTTTTTTGCGGCTTCCCTGTCGGCCACGTCCTGTATCTTTATTATGGCTTGGTTGCTGCGCTGAGTCTTTCTTCCCCTTCTGAACGAGACTATCTTCATTTCCATGCTCATTTGTCCTTTTGTGAATAAGAGCTATGAAGCGTGCTCTCAGTCTGTTTAAGCAGGTCCTTGTCTATCACAGGCTTAGGAAGGCCTTTCTTCTCTCTCAGTCTTTCTATAACTACAAATATCTTTTCGACCACATATTTTGTGCTTTGGCGCATCCTTTCGAATTCATCCCCGTTTACGGTTTTAAGCTCTCCATGGTCTATCTTTTTGAACCACGATATTATCGCATTGACTTTCTCCACGTCGTCTTTCGTGAGCACTTTCTCCTTCTCCACTGCCACAAGCATCAGCTCCCTGCTCACTTCCTTGGGCACAGGGGGCAGATAGCCATACTCCATCAGAAGTGCCTGCCCAGCAGAAACTACAGCATTAAACAAGTCAAGCGTGAGTTTTGTTGTAAGGACGTTCTCCACTAGCATCAGATAACCTTCCGCGCTTTCGATGTTGCTATCTATAGATTCTTGAGTAGGGATTATCTTACCCGTCTTGTAAAGCAGCTGTATAGGTATAAAGAAGCCTGTATCATAAACAGCAACTCCATCCCTCAGTATTGTGAGTATAACTGGGTTCGGCTTTATTATAGAGGACCAGAATTCAGATAGAGGGTAAGCCTGTGCGTGTATCTTATCAGAGAAATCCCTAGCTATCTCAGCCATCTTAACGAACAGCCTGTCTTTTAGCTGCTGCAGCGTGAACTTCTGAATGTCCGTGTCGTCCACTATGAACGCCACGTCTATGTCAGATGTGTTAGATAATCCTGTCTTTGTCTTGGAGCTGCCAAACATAACTATAGCCTTTATGTATTTCCTAAAAAGGCTAAGGACCCTTAGAAAATAAGCTCTTAGGCTGTTTGCGTCTTTAGCCGGGATTATCTTGCTTATTACATCGAATGATAGCCCTGCAAGCTGGCCTGGCGGCTCTGCCTTCTGCGCGTCTTCTCCCTCGCCTATTTCCAGGCCTATGAAAGAGCTCATAAAATCCACTCTCTCGTTAAGCTCGTCTATCTTCGATGACAGCATCTCTATCGTGGAGAAAAGCCTGTCCAGCGCGTTTTCAGGCGCATTCGGATTTTCTGTTTGGTGCATAGATTATTCTTATTCCAATCTATGAAAGCCCCTATTTATAAGTCTTTTTATACATACACATTAAATTGGGGCATTCCCACCGCTAAAGAGAGCCGGCTCCCCGTGCGCATGCATATAGCCAAAACGATCCGTGTTTTCATTTCGTTAAAATATTTAAACCCGGTTCCTTCTATAGATTTATGTGGTATGGCATACACCCAAAGGAACTTATTTAACGCGGTAAATATCGAGAGAGAAGACCAATACTCCTTCGACACGGAAAAGACCCAGAGAATATACGACAATATAATCAAGGCTTTCAATAAATGGGACTGGTTTTATGTAAAGTTAAAGGACAAGATGGGTAATGTAATAGGAGAAACCGCCGTGAAGAGGGTTGATTCAGGAAGAAACGATTTTAAGATATACATCGAAGATGACAGGGCCAATAAGACCATATTCGAGATAGATAGATCAGGTAATGTAGAAAAGATAATCGGTCATAGAGGCTTCCATAAGCGGCTAAACGAAATTATATCAGGTCTCGAGTGTACCCTTTCATCTGAAAAAACACTAAAGGAAGACACCGGCATAAAAAATAGCGTAACGTCATTCCAGATGTACTGCGACACCGCAGAGGCCGGTGTACCCGGCGGGCTTTTGGCGCAAAAAAGCAAGAAAATATTTGATTATGTCCGCTCAGAGCAGGAAAAGAACGGGCATTTTAGCCTTTCACTCTCGGCCGCCAGCGTAAAAGTCGGACCTAAAGGCGTCATGGTCATAGATATGGAATCTATAGAGCATAAAGGGAACATGGAGTCGGTCTTTATAGGATACTATATAGAAGACGTGGATAAAAGGATATTGTTAGACTGGCTGGACATCGACAAAAATTATAAAACAAGGCACTGGAAAAATCTACATCCAGCAATGCTTGAATATATGCTCGCTACGGTAATAGAGACATTTATGCCTGAAGACGGCGAAAAAGGTATTTTTAAGCAGCCTTGACTAAAGACACCAAAGGACGGCAAATGCACAAATGCGTGTAGAGGGCAAAAACCGGCATCAGTTTCCTTCTAGAGCATCTAATATCGTGATATCATTTATTTATATTTATATACTTCATAACTAAGCTTATGGATATAGGCTTGGAATCAAAGGCGATAGAAGCCTCGAAAACGTCTGCAGATGCAGACAAATGGGTGATGGAACTGAAAGCCCGCGCTTCCGGCATAAAGTCACATTACAAAGGCAGGATAGATTTCAGATTCGCCGGGGACACGGAGCTTCCTGAACTAGGCTTTCTTGGAAATCCGAAAGGATTCTACCTGTCCAGGGACGTCGAGAAGAGATACCAATTCATATCGGAGTACGCAAGCGTCAGCCAGGAGCTGTCATATTTCAACTACAGCAAGATAAAGATGATGGAGTCCGTGGAGCCTACCGCTCTGTCTTCCTTGATGACCATGGTGCTGGAGAAAAGGAAGGCGCTGGAAGACAGGACGATGCAGCTTCTTGGCAGTGTTTACACAGTCCTTAAGTCTATAATATCCATAATCTACGAGCTTAAAGAGATGGACAGGAACCTCTCCTTCTATGATATCGCTAAATCCCACGATCCCGACAAGGCATCTGCGGCGGAATTAGGGCTGAAAAGGATATTCGTGGACAACATAGATTCAAGGAAGGGCGGCGCAAGCATGCTCTCTCTATCGAAATCTGCCACTCAGGGACAGGGCGCCGGTTATATCGATATCGTAGCAGTTTTCTACAGCGTAAAAAGCCTACGCGACATAAACAGCATGAACAGGAACAAACAGTTCATAGACACAATAAAGAACAGGTATCTAGAATATGAAGAGTGGAAAAAACTGAACGAGAAAGATCTCCGCACAAGAAGGGAGCTTCTCCTCCAGTATCTACGCAGCCAGGTCGCTTCCTTCCAGCTTTATGTCGAGTGGACGTCGCAGTATCTGTCGATACTTAGGAGGATAAACCTTAAGACGATACGTGACGCAAAGTCTTACAAGCAGTATACCAAGCTAGCTGACGTCTCAGAGGCTGCAATGTTCTATGTGACCATAATGGGCTTTAAATACCTCTATAGGGGAGAATACGATGCCGAGTACTCAAAGATATTCGGGAGCAGAGGTCCTGAGATACCAGTGGCCGCAAAGCTCAAGTCTCCTGTCTCTTCTCTATTGTCCCGCGCGCCGCGCGAGGAAAGCAGGTCTTTCATATACAACAGGATACGGAAATACGGGCCGGTAGTCGTACCTGCAATAGAGATATCCTTCGCATTCAAGGAGAAGCAGATGTTCACAAAGGAAGACGTCTTGCAGCAGAAGTCCCAGTACGAAGGCACATTGGACCTTCAGATAAACAACTACTGCTTCTCTCTGGACGAATGGTATCTTTTCAACAAGGCTCTAGAAATGAGCATAAAGAGGACAGTCTTCGATTCAGTCAGTCAGATATCATCTGTTTCTCTGAACGCGATACAGGAGGACCTGAACAAGTACATAAAAGAGGCGGAGAGCAGAGACAAGCCGAAAGAGAAGAAACAGTCACAGTTCGCGATACTTGACATATATCAGGCGTTTAAAGATGATTTCACCGGGATAAACAAGGCGATCTCCTCCGTCAGCAATTCAAACCCTAAAAAGCAGTTCGACAAGGATCTGTACGAGGTAATGGTGAATTCCAGGATGTGGGGCAAAAAGATGGAGGACACTCTCGCGCTCGGCCTGTTCGTTTCCCATGAGGACGCAAGCACGATATACGAAGAATTCAAGAGGCGTTCAAAGCTTCTGAACCCTCTTTCGAAGTTCGATTTGATGTGAATATGTCCGGATCCGTCAAGGCGCAGATGTCTATCGACCAGATAATAGCGATAATCCTGGCCATAGTCGCTATTCTGTTCGGGCTGGCGATAGCATTGTACTTCTCACACGGCTCAAACAGCCTTGCCAATTCCATACTTAATGTGCTGTCTTTCAGCTGGTTGTTCGGTCATGTATGATTAACGGCAGGCTCGGCAGCATTGAAGGCAGCGTTCTTCTCTATATAATATTGATAGTCGTAGGGGTTTTGATACTTGTGGTGATACTGGAGATATTCACACCATACAAGATAACAGACCTTTTCAAGCCCATTTTCTCCACGAATGTGAACGTAGGCAACCTGATATGAACAGAAAAGCGGTCTCAGACTATGTGCTGCTGATGATAATAACGCTGATAATCCTGATAGTGATACTTATATTCTACCTTTTTGTATACTCTCCAGCTACTCTACATAAGATACTGCCGGTCATACCGACGCTTCCGTGACGCATATGGGACTTGGCAGATCGGCGGTTCTGGAGGCGACGTTCTTTTACATCCTAGCGATAGTACTTGGGGTCATAATAATAGTCATATACATAATATTCATAACGCACGGGTCTCTATTCATAGACATAGAGAATTTCTTTTCAAACCTCTTCGGTACCATCTTTTCTGGGTTTGCCAAGGTCTGACAGCGTGAATCACCACAGGATCCTGCATGGATCTTCTCAATCATCTCGGAAGGGGCCTTCTTGTAGATTAAAGAATAAATATAACCATACTATACTATATCAAGATATATGATAACGTACAGTGAATTCGTAAAGATAAGAAGGCTAGAGCAGGAAGATTCCAGGACGCTTACAAAATTAACTGATGAGACACTCGATGAGATGAAGGACTATATAGCCATCAACAAAAAATCCTTGGAAGTCGCAAGGAACGCCAAGGACCAGAAGAAAATAGACGAGATATCATCCCAGATAAACAACGCGATAAGCACCCTCGAACAGATACTTCTTATACGCATGAAGAAGCTTTCCAACATAGCCATAATGGGGCTTAACACGCAGGTGCTGCAGGGCAACCTCCTTTCAAAGGAGATAATACTATTTGATAAGTTCAGGGAGGCAGTGGACGAGATGAAATCCAAGGTAATGACCGAAGTCAGCCAAGTAGAGCCGAAGGAGCCAGAGAAGCCGGAGGAGACGGAAGACAAGCAGGACAAGATGGTGATAAAGATAATAGCAGACGTCCCGCAGTTCATATGGAAGAACAACAAGTCATACGGGCCTTTCAGTTTTTCTAATACCGTCGAGATAGACCGCGAAGTCGCCGAGATACTCATAAAAAGCGGCAAGGCGGTAGGTGATTGATGTTCATATCTAAAGAAAAGATAGAAGAGAGAGAATACCAGAAGAACATAGTCCAAAGCGCAAAAGACTCCAACACTCTGGTGGTTCTGCCTACAGGTCTGGGTAAGACCATGATAAGCGCATTGGTCATGGACCACAGGCTGTCGAAATATGAAGGCTCGAAAGCACTGTTCCTAGCCCCTACCAGACCACTCGTGAACCAGCACCTGAAGACTTTCAGCGGGCTGTTTTCCATCCCATGCTCAGCGGTCAGCGGGAATACGGCGAAAAAAGACAGGGAATCCATATATAAGGACTACCAGGTGATATTCGCCACGCCGCAGACTATAGACCATGACCTAAAGTCGAATGCAATAAACTTCAAGGATTTCAGTCTGCTGGTAGTAGACGAGGCGCACCATGCGATAGGCAACTATTCTTATGTAGAGATAGCCAAGAATTTCTTGGTTTCCTCGATGCATCCTCTTGTGCTGGCGCTTACTGCTTCCCCTGCATCGGACAGGGAAAAACTCAGGTTAATATGCTCAAATCTCGGGATATCGAACCTGGAGATACGCAGCGAAGACGATCCAGACGTTTCCCCATATATAAAGGCTAAATTGGTAGAGGAAAGGCGACTCGAAATGCCCGAGGAGCTTTCTCAGCTGGTGGACAGACTGGAGAGGTTGATATCGGCGCAGATAGACGGACTCCAAACGGCCGGCTTTTTTAAGAATACCCCAAAGACAAGGGTAAACAGGACGAGCATCCTGATGCTGCAGAGGTCTCTGCAGAAGCAGGTAGCCATGGGACGCAGGAGCTTCTATAACTTTCGTGGCATAGTCCTGGCGTCTAAGATACTTAAATTGTACCACGCGTTGTCTCTTCTTTCTACGCAAAGTGTACAGTCCTTCTTGAAGTTTTCAAGTTCTCTTCTTGAGGGCGAATCCAAAGCCGACAAGGACATATCGAAATCAGCAGAATTCATAGACATAATCAAGAAAGCCGAAGAGCTTCAGTCCAGAGGCATTGAGCACCCAAAGCTGGAAGAGATAAAAAAGATACTGGCGCAGGAATCAGCTGAAGGCAAGAGGGCTATAATATTCGCGCAATACCGCGATACTGTGGACGCCATAGTGTCCAGTCTGAAGGGCCTGCCGAACGTGTCCCCAGTGAGGTTCATAGGGCACAGCAAGGACGGCCTGTCCCAGAAGGAACAGATAGAGATAATAAAGGATTTTGAAGCAGGAGTATATAACGTCCTTGTGTCCACAAGCGTCAGCGAAGAAGGCATCTCGATAAAGGGAGTAGACATAGCGATATTTTATGAGACTGTACCAAGCGCGATACGCTCCATACAGCGCCGTGGCAGGGTTGGCAGGTTCAACGTAGGAAGGATATTTATATTGATAACAAGACAGACATCAGACGAGAGCTATTACTGGGCCTCGAAGAGGAAGGAAAAAAGCATGAAAAAGATAGTGAAAAGCGCAAAGATAGAGCCTATTATTTTCAGACAGGATGGGACCTTGAGGCCTTTCTACTCCTAATCCTTGATGGTTATTATGAATTCTCCACCTGGCCCATATGTGTACTTGCCAGAGGAAGGAGATATCCCGGTGGTATTACATAAGAATTCCGTGGTGCCGGATTGGAGAGTAAGCGTCTTGTTAAAGGTATTTATCCCAACGGTATAATTCCCTATCTTGGAAGTGACTCCGCTATATATCATATAAACGTTATACAATACCCCAAGGCTGCCGTCATAAGCGGATATGGCAAACTCGTTGGGAGCGGATGACGTGCTTATATTATAAGGCGTTATCTGGCATTTTGCCGGGCTCTGGCTAAGTGATGGGACTGGACTGGACAGCGGCAGTGACATGTGGTATACGAACACTGCTATAAGTATCACAAGCACAGAAAAAGCGACCACTATTATCACTATGACTATCGTCTCTATCGTAGTCGACCCCTTTCTCGAGCTCAAGTCGTTTCTACGCATATGAATAGCTGATTCCTGCCAAGGAAGTTGCCGTTTGTCAGGTGAAGATAATACGGGATGCTCTCTATACTGCTGAGTATACCGGAAGCGCATTGTGAAAGCCCTGTAGTAGTAAGGGCGCCAGTGCTTACTACTTGTTCTAGATTGGAGGCTATGTACTGGTTGCATACCTTGTTGTTGGTACACTTTGCGTACAAGTATCCGCTTCCCAAAGAGCCAGCGTATATTTCGCCTGTAGTGACTATCCCTGGGTTTATGCTTCCTCCAACGAACGCCGACCCAAACACCAGAAGAGACCTGGAGCATTCATATTGCAACGCCTGCGTAGGGTAGTTGTTAAGGAAAGTCGCCGGAGCGCACTCGGTAGGCAGGCTTATAGTCTTGGGCGGGAAGCGGCTACCGGCAAAGGAATTAAGATAAACGTAATACACCTCCGAATGGCCTATGCTTAAGTTGCTGTACGGGGAGACGAATTCCGACTTTCCTGAGGTTATATTCTTGTAGCTGAATATGACGTTCACTCCTGGTTTTAGATAACTGAAGTAGGAAACATTTTCCACTGATTTCGGGTTGACGGGCTCCGTTAATGTGCATGAATTAGGCACTTCGAAGCCGTTGGTAGTTGGATCATAACCAACGGTGCAGTTGTAACTTCCACTCTCTTTCTGGCAGAAGTCTGTGTATGTCTGTGTGCAGCTTATAGGGCTGCCAGTGGAATTTGTACATTCCGCGATTGCCTTGTTGAAAGAGCATCCCTGGGATTCTTCACAGAGGAATGCAGACATGTTGTTAGCAGCATTTGTGCTTTTTACAGAGCTGTTAAGCGGGATATACGTGGTATAATACCCAGGCGAAGTCGGGACATAATTCGGCTGGTCCCGGCATAGGAAGTAATCGGACGTGCTATCAACGCATACAGAGGGAGCATTGACGTCGCATGAAAACCCTTCCTGGTAGTTTGCACACGACTGCGCAGCAGTGTGATTTAGACAGCTTACCTGTGTGGTATAAGCAGTGTCCTGCAGATAATTTGTCAGGTTCCTGAAAGTTATATTCCTGTTTGTATCGAGGACAGACACACTGCACATCCCAGGAGAATTCGGGAGGACCAGCAACCCCTGGTTTGCACCGTACCTGTCCCAACAGCTTACCATCCCGGTGCTGAGAGAGGAGAATATCTGCCCGTTCGTGTCGCTCGAAGAGAATGAGGAAGCAGATGGCGAGCAACCTAGTAGAGGCGGCTCCAGGTGTAATGAAGCTAAAGAAGAGGAGATGCAAAGGTACTGCGTCGCACAGAGGTCATTGAAAAAAAAGTTCCTTACAAGAGAACTGGCATAGCAGGTGGTAGCGTCAGTGAAACCGAAGCCGAAAAAAACGAAGTAGGCGCCTATGATTATTATCACGGAGATGAATATTATACCAAGTATTATGAGCGCTATGTTCTCGCCTACGGTCTCAGCCATAATGATTATTAAGCAAGCGCTTCTTTTTATACGATTTTATGCCTCTTAGGACGTATTGTTAGTCAGACAAACGAAGACCCTGTCTTGGTGGTATACCATGGCATTTATCAGCCTGCCGCAGAAGCTCACATAAACGTCGCATCCATAGTTCAGGTTCGGGGGGGATGCAGTAGACGGATTACCATTCGACAGCGAACTGACTGGATACGATACCTGTGATACCGTCTGATTAGAATAACCGCATTCGTATAATGGAAGGAAAGGCTGGCCATATGGGGAGACGTCAGTGCACTGCTGCTCGAAAGGGATGCTGCAGCCTTTTATCCCATTAGAGGGGTATCCGAAGTATTCTATTGTAAAGTAAGAATCGTTATAAACTTTCCAGTCAAGTCCTGGGTAGGTCGAATTCCCATCCGTCGAATTCGTTATAAACACGATACGCACTGGTCCGTTGGTTCTATTATAGTTTTGGTCTATATAATCTATAATAGCGGAATAGTTGCTCACATAAGCGGAAGACCTGTCTATTATTTTTCCATTGTAACAGTCAAACACATTCCCTAAGGAAGACGCGACCTGCTCTCCTGTGCCTGTATTAGAACCCTGGAAAAGATTGAAACATGAAGAAGCCCTAGTGTAAAGCTGCGCGGATAATACAGAATTAGAAGTCGAACTTATGTCGGAAGTCTGCAAGCAAGCCGTTTGGAGCTGCGCCGCCGTTTCCGATATATATGGAGTGTTTATCCCGACATATGAGGATAGAACGTGTATTGGGTAAAGAAAGGAATTTATTATACCAAAACCTGTGAAGGAAAAATAGCAGTTCACGCCGAAGCTTAAGGCGGGAGTGGACGTGACCAGGTTGAGCGAGAATATTAATATTAAAATCGCTGCTATAACGACTATTATTATTTCTCCTAAAGTAAGATATATCCCTTCCATTCAAATCCCTCCGAAAATACCACGGAAAAAGTCAAACGGGGAAGTCCCATGCGTGGAAGAGTAGAATAGGATGGCGACTACAGCTATAACAACAAGCGCTGTTATTATTGTGATAAGTATCCACATTATTCTCCATGGAACGCTCGCTTTTTTGTCCATATTCACTGCCCAGCGCATGCCGGACACTGTGGGCTATCACCTGGCAGACAGCTTGGTATGTTTATGTTACAGTTCTCTATCGTGGTGGAGTTGTCGGCTATGATCGTGCTCCTGCTGCAGCTTTCCAAAGCTGCAGTATTGGATATTGATATGCTCTTGCAGTTGTTTGCCACGACAGGAAAGGCAGAAGGGTCGGATATGCAGCTCTGGACCTGGGAATAGCTTCCCTGGCCGTTCTTCCAAAGAGTATAGTAGCACCAGTGGGTCACGCAAGTGTTGTAAGCAGTGGACTGTTGGTAGCATGCGTTTTCGTCATAACACCTGAAAAGAGGAGTCCCCTCAAGCCGGTTAGGCACGCCGTATTCTGCCTGGGTGAACTGGTTTTCAAGCACGTTGCTGTTGCTGTCGCACCCTACCGGGAATATTGATGAAAAAGAATTATAAAACGTAAGGAAGACCACTAAAGAAACTATTATGCCTAATAGGACCTCGAATACTATGAACTCCTCTACGCTTGGCATTTTATATTATAAGGAAACAAGGATTTAACCTTTTCTTGCCTACTTCTTTTGGGCAGACAATACTGGGTCCATCATTAGTATCTCATACCATCTGTATTTACCGTCCTCAACGAGATAATAGCTTCCGATCAGTCTCATGTTCTTGTATGATTTGGATGCTCTCTCCTCTGCTATCCTCTGCTTGCTCTTGCTAAGGTTGAAGTACAGACCGGTCTTACTCGGGCGTCTTGCATGAACTGGTCTTGGACGTCTGAAGCCACCTTTCCCCACCCTTACCCTTAATACTATGAACCCAGGTTTGGCCTTGTATCCAAGCGTCTTGGCTTTTGAAAGCTTCGTAGGCCTGTCGACCCTTACTATCATAGGTACGTGCCTTGTCTCCGATAGGATACGTTTCTTTAGTTCTGGATCCTTAAGCATCTTCTTCTCGTTTTCTCTGATGTATTTGAAGGCGCCCATAAGAAACCAGTATAAAATCTCTTGTATAAATATCTATGTGTG
The DNA here is from genome assembly GCA_023380585.1 of Candidatus Parvarchaeota archaeon. GTDB lineage: Archaea > Nanobdellota > Nanobdellia > Parvarchaeales > Parvarchaeaceae > Parvarchaeum. Next base: position 17,223 of record JAMCRN010000005.1, read on the forward strand.
ACCATGTCGACTATGGTATATTAATTGGTAACATAGCCGGATATGCCTATAGTAGGGCTTACGGAAATGTTCGCAGGGTTATAATACACAAAGATCTGTGCAGAAAAGCTGCCGGATATCGGTATGCTGAGGTTGCACTCCGAGGTATAAAGGTTGGGGAGAAAAGTCTTTGTGCATGAGAATCCGGTGTATGTCACACTTCCATAGACCATCTCCAATAAGTTTATCTTTATATTTTCGTTCAGCGTGTTTTGAAAGGCTATGTAGAACACCCCTGCAGAAGCGTCGTATCCCTGTCCGAGGATCCTGAGCCCGGAAAAGCCGGAATAGCTCGGCGTCGAACTAAAACTAGCTATATTCGGATAAAACGTAAATAACAGGCTCACGGATATGACTATTATCACTACCGCAAGACTATACCCTATAAGCAGCTCTAAGACTGCCTGCCCTCTTTTCATATCAAATGATTGTCTCCCCAGATATTTATAAGTCGTACGGATTCATGTCCATACTTCCCCGGGACTTTCTCTTCGAAGCGTTTCTCGATGCCGACAATAGGCAAGCCTTGGGTGGGGGTCGAACCCACGACCTCCTGCTTACGAAGCAGGCGCTCTGCCATTGAGCTACCAAGGCTTATTTGAAACCTACTTCCCTGTCGATAGATCTCTTATATACGTTTTCGCTTACTACGTGCTGCCGCGCCTTGAAACTTCTACCGCATGCAAAACATTTCACGCTGTCTTCAGAGTCGGTTTTGCGGTATCTGCCGCATCTAGGACATCGTACTATGAACCTTGCCATGCTTACTTTGCAGACAGGTCCCTTGACAGTGTCTTGAACGCCTTGCTGAACAAAGTCCTCTTGTCTGTATAAACAGCAGGCATGCCGCGTCTCAGGGCTTCAAGGACTGTATAGTCTTCCGGTACCTCCCATATCGCCTTCACGTCCATCATCTTCCTGGCTTCGTCCTTGTCGATGGCGTTCCTCACTCTCTTATTCACTCTATTCAGTACCAGTCCCATTATTCTGACACCATATCTTTTCAGTTCCTCATTCATCTTCCTTGCCTCAAGAATCGAGGTTATCTCCGGTGCAGTCACTATGATTACTTCGATCCCCTCCACGAGCTTCACAAACTCCAGGTCATATGATGGTCTTGAGTCCAGTATTATAAAATCATAGTCGTCCTTTACCTTCTTTATCTGGTGGAACAGGTTTACAAGTTTGTATTTAGCGTTGAGATCAGACTCTTTCTTGAAGACCCTGGATGGGAGTATGAATAAGTTCTCGTTTGCTGTCTGGTATATAGCCTCTTTCACGTTTACCGACCCGTTCAGCACGTCTTCAAGTGCCTTGGCATATCCGACCATGCCCATGTGCACGGCTACGTGAGAAGTTTCCAAGTTCGCGTCTATAAGGAGCACCCTTCTCCCGATCTCAGCTATCGAAGCCGCAAGGTTTATAGATACGGTCGTCTTACCCACCCCCCCTTTAGGACTCATCACCGCTATCACTCTGGCCGCCATCATTATTATAAACCATCTGTATATAAAATATTGTTTATACTGGTATTATACAGATATGGAAGGCAAGGATAAATGCTTTGAATGCGGCAGAGCCTCCTACATATTTTACCCGTATCTCAGGCAGAACCTGTGCAGGAAGCACTTTCAGCGTCTGCTCATGAAAAGAGTGAACGGGATCCTTGCCTCTAACGGCATACGCGGCGGGATAAAACCTTCCAAAGACAACAGGCTGGGTCGGCGTTTCCTGTCTTTTATGTCAAAAAGGGGCAGGACCATAACACCAGTGAGCAGCAACACTCTAGAGGACTTTGCGTTGGCAGTGGGGTTGTATTTCCTTTTCGATCGTATTCCTAAGATAAGAATAAAGGAAGTGAATGCATTTAGCCCACTTTATACCACGTCAGAAGATGAGATAATAAGCTTCTTCAAGAGCAAAGGCAGAGAGCCGAGGCCGTTGAAGAGAAACAAAGAAGAGGAGTACGTGCTTGATTTTCTCAGAGGGCTTGAAGGCAGGCGTCCCGGCGGCATGATATCCCTTGTAAAGATGGGGATAAGACTTAAGATAATATAAGAGCCTACTTGTTGAGGCTGTAATATTTTTTCTCTGCTGTGCTTCCCCAGCTGAAGTTGCCGCTCTCGGAGACTTTCTCAACCTTCAGGTAACCCTTTTCCATACCCATATAAAGATAGTGATAAACGAGCCTGCTAGAGAGTCTAGGATGTTTGTCCTTCAGAAGCTTGAATATTTGGTATCCAGTCAGCCTCCTACCCTCCAGGATGAGAAGGATGTCATCAATTATTTCCTGGTTGATGGGTTTTGCCATATCAACTACACTGGCCTGTGGTACTGTTTATCGATAGGCAGACATACTTCAATATCTCTGAATCCGCATCCGCTGAACTTTGGAACCCGCCTATCTTGTAGTACCTGCCCCCGAACACTATGAACGGCACTCTGCTTCCGGAATACGCATCAAATATGGATATGCTTTCCGGCGGAGCGAAAACATCCGAGGAATTCACAGCGTACTGGCTCATGTTGACCGAATAAGCGCAGAAGTATTGGCTGTAAAACCTGTCTCCGCTCCATAGTCCGAAGAGGGACGTTGTGTTCCTAAATGCGGAATACTCTGTTTTGCACGACTGGCAGTTGTCAGAATAGAAAAAAAGCATAGATGTCTTGTTTGCAGTACATAGACCGCTCACGTTTATGTTCGCTGTGTGTACGGAGTAAAGACCGTTATAAAACTCTACTTGAAAGAACAGGAAAACGCTCAGGCCTACGAGAACTGCTATCAGTATAACGTAAGGGTAGACGTATTTCTTAGCTTTGTTGTACATAGAAGGAGAAACCAAGTTTTTTCATCACGCTCTGATCGCATTCATTTGCGGAGCTGTTTATGCATATGTTCGTTATATTTGCCGGTAGGCCGTAAGTCATAGCACTATAATAAGGCTGCCCAAACTCGGTGGAATTAGACACGAGATTGAATATGTCCAATGGAGTCCCGCAGCTGTTTATCTCCGGGAAAATCGCAGTCTGTAGTTGAAACGGAGGGGTAAAGAACACAGTGCTCGTGGCGACTGTACCGTTCTGCGCAGGTATCACGTACTGTGGCAAGCCCGTCACGTTCAAGACTGATTCCAGCATGCTATATACAGAATCTGCACTGGAGTTCAATACTGTGAGGTCACGGTTTAAGGTGGAGGAAAAAAGAGGAAAACTGCCGTTTTCGTAAAGGCTGTAGTAAAGCTTCACTTCGTCTTTTGTGCTGTTGAAAATACGCTCTATGGCAGTAGAATTATACGCGGTGTGGTTGATTATTATGCTTGATAGGTTGTGGATTGCTTCCTGACACCCAGGATAGTCATATAATCCGCACAGGGTCACTAAGAATTCGTCCTTCGTAGCCTGGTCTATCATATTCTGAGAGTCACTGACGTTTTCTGATACTAGGGGAAGTGGGGTAAGACCCTGTGGATATATCCCGTATCTGCAGTTTACTATAATCGTGTTCTCGATAGGCATTCCGTACGCCGTATAAACGCTCGTATAACCGGATATCCCGTGGTCTTTCAGAAAGGATGCTTCCAGTCCGGCCTGCACCGATGCTGCAGTTACATTGGAACCACTGTGCACCAAGCCAGTGTGATACGCGCCCTGCAGCACATATGTGATAGATATACCGGCAGCCAGCGCCATTATAAGGACTACTATCCCGATCCTAAACAGGTTTCTACCGCTCATTTTAGTTTTTTCCTCAGTTCCTTGCTGATTTCTTCAGGATCTGTATGTACATGATGCATCCCTAGGGACTCGAAAGGGCCGGATGCGCCAGAGCAGATCTTTATCTTCATATGGCCATCGCCGGCTTCCATCAAGGAAAGAGTCGCATCTTCGCCCAGCACGCCTATAAGTTTTTTAGTTATATCGGCTAGGCCGAACAACACTACTGGATCGGAGCCAGCCATAGAAACATGGGCCTTCGGCGCTATGCATATATCTACTTCGTGTGCAGGCGCGAAGGATGCATATGCGCATATGTGGTCGTCGCTGTAGATCTCCCTATTACCGGAGTTTTTTATGTACCCGCATTCTTTGCAGGCGCCTGTGCTGTTCCATGGGATGTCTAGCATCACCATGTCAAAGTAACCGTGGCCTTTTAGATAGGACGATGCCGCAATATTCCCGCCAAAACCGTATTTTTCTAGTTGCTTGACACGGTCGGCTATCACTGAGAATATGTTCTCTAAGGCCTCCTTATCCATGTCCTTCAGCCTTGTCTTTCCGTGTTCTCTCGAGAAGACCAAAAGTTCTTCGTATCCGTCCGCTTCCGATTTTTTGAAGAAGTCCCCTGAGAGTTCGTATTTAGACGGCTGTACGTAATCCTTCATCTCATATATCTTTATCAGAGAATTCCCAAATGGCACAGACGACGACTCTTTAATATCTAGCAAGCATGCCCTGCATCCTTCTTTTGATCTTGATATGAGGCTGAAGGAAAGAGTTTCAGGGTCCAGTCTGAATTCGTTCATACGCCGCCACTCCCGAACATCCCGGCCACTATCCTGGCGTAGGCCGGCCTGGTTATTATCAGCCCGACCAGAGATGCGAGTATCGTCGTCAATGCGAACCCCGTGAAGAGGGAAGCGCTGGAGAAAAGAAGCGGGAACATTATGGCCGAGAAGGAGAAAAACGATACGAATATGATGAAGAAAGCCCTCTTTATCCTCTTGCTCGTCACTGTGTACTCTTCTTTCGCGGATCCGCGTTTTATCTCATCGGTTATTATTATCTGGTCGTCGACAGATATCCCTATGCTGGCGATTATCCCGGCCATGCTTGGGATATCCAATGTCCATTTTATCAGTGCGGCTATCCCGAACACTATGATTATCTCGGCTATGCTGGTCAATAGTATTACAGACGCTATCCTATAGTCCTTATAACGCAGGAAGACCATCAGGCTGACCCCGATGAAAGCGGCGAGAAGAAGTATATATATTTGCTGTACGAATTCAGAGCCTGCAGTGGGAGACACAGACTGGATCGACACTATTTTCACAGGTACTGGAAGGCTTCCGCTTTCAAGCACGGATTGAAGAGTCTTCATTGACGCCAGCGCCTGCTGCTGCGTCGTGCCGCCTCCCGTTATTATTATGTCCTGGGTAAACTGCCCTTTAAGTGCGGATGATATCTCCAGACTTGATATCTGTTTGCCGTTGAGATACATCACTATCGGTTTGCTCAGGAACCCGGCATTCGAACCGGCCGATATGACACTGAGGTTTCGCGTTGCTGCCTGGAAATTTAAGGCAGCCTGCTTGCTTGTCTCTATTCCGAACGAGAAGCTGTAAACGCCGTTTGATGGGTAAACGCCGTAGGGTTCGCCAGGATTATTGAAAGGACAACCTGCGCTCAGGCAAACCGTCAATATTTTCTCGGTCTTGTTTGTGCTGTTGAATATCGTCTGGTTGCCTATCTTGGCGTAGAATATCCCTTGATTTTGTATCAGCGACAGCGCCTGTGCCTCTCCCACGTTTGGCATGCTTACAAGTATGAAAGACTTGCCGGATATAGCCTGTATCTGGCTTATCGATATCCCGCTTATACCATATGTATTGAGCCTTGTCTGGAGCACGCTTTCTATGTTGGACAGTACCGTGCCGTTGTATGACGTCTCGTTAGGCACTATGGTTATCTGGGTGCCACCTATGATATCAAGCCCGTAATTCAATTGTGTGGACGGTATCCCCTCTACTCTCATGTAAGTAGAATTAAGCGGAGACTGATTAGTTACTGACACGTCGACGCTCGAATAAGAATAAACGAACGGGAATATCTCGTTCCCGTAATGTATAACCACGGTGGAGCCGGGCACTGCTGTCTTGTTGAGAGCCGAGTAGAATCCGCTCGGGTTAGAGACTGGTATACCGTCTATTCCGGTTATTATGGAACCAGTGGTAAGGGAAGTCAACCCTCTTGCGCTCAGATTCCCCAAAAAGGAATTCGGAGACAAATATATCAATTGGACTCCCTTGAGGCCTATTATATTCGGCTGTATCGCGAGGAAAGACACGACTATCGCTAGCAGCACGAGAATCACTCTCCAATCCTTAAAAATCGTTTTTGCGCTGGTCATATCATGCAGCCGCCTCCGCGATGGGATTGTAATGTATACCTGCTAGTTGTATAGAGCCGTTTAATATCCATACTGTAAAGTCGTCGAAAAGCACCCCTATTATCAATACTGTCGCTATGCTTATTATCGTCGAGTTCGTGCTGCCGATTATCAATATAAGGAAAGTGACGAAAGCCGCAGCGTCCATTGTCAGGGAAGTCTTTATGGTGTGGGCAAGCCTGTATTTCACTGTCGCATCCTTTCTCTTGAGTATGTTGGTAGCTAGTATTATATTCCTGTCGGCGGAATACCCCATTATCATCAGTATACCGGCGATGGACGCCGTCGAGAACCTCAATCCTAGAATGTCCACCACGGCTATTATATTGATCACGTCGCTGATTATGCTTATAACGTTCGAGAAAGCCTGTACCCCGTTCCTGAAATAGAAAAAGGAGACCAAAGCTACAAGCCCGAATGCTATTATCAGAAGATATATCGCGCTGTCTAGAGAGCTCTGCGCCAGGCTAGCCGCGACCAGAGTCATGCTTATGCTGCTGCTGTCCGGGGATATATGGAATATGGAAGCAACATCTTGCCTGAACACAGTGGAATTAACACTGTCAGTCGTAGTTATCGTGTATCCTATCACAGAGTTTGACAGAGGAGCATGAAGTACGGAGACTTCCACAGGCTGTTTTATGGCAGAACTTAGGCTTGATATTATAAAGGAAGGCGAGACGGATTGAGATGTGCTTACGCTAGCGGACAGGCCGCCTGAAAGCGATATGTCCGGGTTTATTGGACTGCCATAGACATAATAATGGTATGCCACTACGCTTGAGAGAAGTATCAGGACGGCTATTGGTATGAATACCATCTTCCTGTAGTTCACCAAATAATAGGATACTACTGAATTTATAGATTTGTTCAATTTCTGCCTTAAACCCATATGGAAAAATGATTTCGCGTTTTAAAACAATACGATGCCTTTACTTAAATATCTTCACTGCGTCACCTTATCCTTACCTCTGAGTAGAGTGAATCAAGCTCAGCGTGGTTCTTGTATAAGGAAAGATATATCTTACGCAGCCCTGCCCTGAGAGCGCTCTTCCACTGGCCTTTGACGCCCAAAGATGAGTCGAGTATACTAGAGTTAATGTCAGTAGGGCAGTAATTGTAAAGGTTCTTCTTCAGCACGTACAAGTTGTAAGGCACGACTCTCAAGTGGTGTCTCTGCCACTGGAAATCGTTAGAAAAGCCGCGTATCAGCACGTCCATGAGCTCTTTTTTCATATCCTGACAGTTAACAGCGATGGAAAACCTTATCTCGTCAGCGTCCTGCAGTACTCTGTTTTCATCTTTGTCGGCAGCTATCTTCTCCACTATCTCGTATTTGTTGTTTATCCGGTCTATCCTCATCCAATATTCCATGAGGTTTATCGTCTCGGTCTCTATTATCTCCGCTATGTTCTTTCCGTTCTCTCTATATTTTAGCAGGATGTCGGCGCTCCATCTTATATTGTTGTCATTTCTTAAGCCCGGTTCAGTGTATCTTAGGTCCTGCTCCATGGAAGCAAAGTATACATTCTTTCTGCTGTCAACGAAAGCAAATGCGGATATCTGCATTATCTTGTGAAGTATGGAAGGTCCGCTGCCCCTTTTGTCCAAGAGTCCTGATATCAGTATGTCATCCAGTCTTCTTTTATTATGTCTGCTCATTTCGTCCGGCTCTCCCCATCTTTCAGTGACAACAATGGTGTTTTCCCAGTGTTTTATATACTTTGTTTGTTTATATTTATTCTAGGCTGCAGCATGTATCGGAACGGACATCCGCCCGCCTTCATCGTCGCTTGTGTATGATTAAAATATGAAGTCACAGTTTTCAGTCGAGTTTTTGATAGATGTCAGTATAGTGCTCGTCCTGGTCGCGTTCCTTGCGGCATTTTTCCTTTCTTTGTCCAACACACAGCAGAACGCGGTATACATGAACGGAGTCTGCAGCGTGATAGCACAGGCGATAAACTCTGTTTCCAATTCGGTCTCCCCATACACTGCTGTGAATCTTCCTATTTCCAGCATAAGCACTTCAAACAACCTGAACGTCACAATATCCAACGGCATAATAATAACCTTCCTTCTCATCAACGGGAAACCGGCTTCTAATCTACTAGCCAATACAAACGTCGTTTCATGCGGGGCTGATACAAGGCTTACGGCCAACGAGTCTTTCCTGCTATCCAGCCTCTATATATACAAAAACAGTGACATTATAGACCTAGCTTATCTGTACGCTAATTATTCCACGTCACTAGAGCCACAGGAGATTTTCGGTGGGGGTTTCTCATCTAATGTGACTCTGTTCCTTGATTATCCGAACGGCACTGCTTCAAATATAGGCAATGAATATCCTACATTTTCCTACAATGCTACCTCTATAGTACAGACCCTGAATCCCGGGGTTTATGCCTTTTCCGCTAAGCAGGTCTCTGATCCAAACGTGATGGTAGAGCTACTGTTTTCAGTGAAATAAGAAAAAAAAACAATAGTAAGGTTTAAATAGTAGGGTATTATACAAATAATATGAAAACAAAAGCACAGTCAGCTTTGGAATACATGATGACTTATGGCTGGGCCATATTGATCATCGTTATCGTAGCGGCTGTACTTTATTCGTTGGGAATCTTTAGTCCATCGAGCAGTGTAGGTGCTGTGCAGACAGGGTTCGCTCCGTTCACGGCCACGGCCTCAAGTTGCACACCTGGTTATTTTGCGGTGGCATTTAGTACTGGTGGTCTTCCAGCAGGGTCTTCGGATGCTACCATAACTGCTGCCACAACTGAAATTACGTCTGATACTGGTTTGCCTGCTACTACTCTTCCAGCTCAAGCAACCGGCCTACCCGCAGCAACAACAATTACAGTAACACCAGGTAGCACATTTGTAGTGAACTGGTCAAGTGTTAAGTGTTCAACACCTGGAGTGCACTACAGTGCTTCTATAACGATGAACTACACCTATACTTCAGCAGGACTTACGTCTGTTGTTCCAGCGAAAGGTACAGTTTCAGGTACTTCAAGCTAAAGGATTAATTTTTGTTTTGCCTTCGTTTATTTCAAGAAGGCTTTTCAGTTTTTCTTAGTGTAATAAATGTTAATATTGATAATGATGACAAAGGGATAAGATGATAAATATAGGCTTATACTACAAAGTGAAGAAAGGAAGTGAGGCAGAATTCGAATCAATCTTCAATGACGTGGTGTCGCATCTCAAGAAAAACGTGCAGGGATTCCAGGACGCGAAAATATACAGAAAAGTGGGAGAAGACGAAAAAACCACGGAATACATGCTTTATAGCGAATGGAGTGACTTAGACGCCTTCAGGGAATTCACCAACAGCGACGCATTTAGAAATACGACTTCGCACGGAAAGAGCATAATTGAGGGAAGGCCTTACCATAAGATATTCAAGGAAATAATGGAGTGATCTGTTTACAGCATCAAATTATACCCTGCAAAGACCGGCTCTTCTTTTGTGACCCATTTTCTCGCTTCAGCCTTTCTCAGGTCCATCGCAGTCTTCATCCAGTTCAGGATAGAATCGGTCTCATAGAAAAGTAGGAATTCCAGGTCGTCTATACCGAATGAGTACATTGTGTAAGAACGTATATCTGTGTTGTTTTCGTCTTTAAGTGCCATATCCACGTGCTGTTTTGTTATCCTTTGCTTCTCGGATTCAGGAAGCAGATACCAGCTAACATCTTTTTTTAGCGGATACGCTATCATATACTTAAATTTTTTATCATGTTTTAGATACTCCTTGTTCGGATGGGTATAAACAGCGAAAAAACTATGGGTTTCTGTTAGCAAAAACGGCTTTATATCATATAGAGCTCCTTTGAAACTGAGAAGGTCCTCGAATGAGTCGGCGATGTTCCATACCAACAGATCAGCGTCGTATCTGAAAGAGGAATATAGCCTTGAAACAAAGCCATCTTTAAAGGCAGCCTTAGATACTGTTTTTTTAAGTTTATCAAGGAAAGACCTGCGTATACTTTTACTAGACTTAAACCAATCATCCGAAAACTTAAAGCAGTGCAGGGAAGATAACTTCTCGTCCATCTTATCTCATCTATGCGATGGGATTTAAGTTTTTAAATCCAGTAGACTTGGCGCAGTATCAGATTAATCTTTATAAGCAGAAAACTCAAGGATATGTAGGGAGGAGAAAACGGAAGACGCGGCGTTAACAACTTGCCGTCAGCAATGGTCCGTGATTTCTATGAATGAGATGACTATAGGGACTAGAGGAAGCAGGTTAAGCCTCGTCCAGACGGAAATAGTAAAGAAAAAACTAGAGGAGAAATCGCCGGGAATAAAAATAAAGGTAAAGACGATAAAGACTGAAGGCGATTTGAGACAGAAGGAACCGCTCGATAAGATAAGCGGGAGCGGCGTCTTCGCAAAGGAGATCGAAAAAGCTCTCCTTAGACATGAAATAGACATGGCTGTACACAGCCTTAAGGATCTTCCAACAGACCTACCTATCGGACTGACCATAGGGGCTGTCCTTGACAGAGGTGACACAAGGGACGTACTTATATCGAATAATGGCTTGTCTCTTCAAGAACTGCCAAAAGCGGCAGTAGTAGGGACGAGCAGTCTAAGGAGAAAAAGCCAGATTCTTAACCTAAGACCAGATCTCACAGTAAAAGAAATAAGAGGAAATGTAGATACTAGATTGGAAAAACTCGACGCGGGAGAATACGATGCGGTAGTTTTGGCTTCAGCCGGTATATCAAGGTCTGGTCTTATCGGCAGAATAACGGAGTATCTGCCAATAAGCAAGATGCTTCCAGCTCCTGGGCAGGCCGCATTAGCAGTCGAATTGAGAGAAGGAGACGCTGAAATGGAAGACCTGGCAAGAAAGATAAACGACATAGACGCACAGAGAGCAGTTTCTGTCGAAAGAAGGTTCTTAAGTCAGCTTGGTGGCGGTTGCAAAGTACCGATAGCCGCTTATGCAGATGTTAACAGCGGCAGAACCGTTCTTTATGGTGCGGTGATGGATAAAGAAGGAAAGAAGATAATAAGGGGCAGCATGAGCGCCAGCTTATCTTCAAACATAGATATAGGCTCAGAATTGGCGATGGAGCTTCTTGAGAAAGGCGGAGCAGAGACGCTGTCCTCCGAAGACACTCCATTAAAAGGGAAAAGGATCCTTCTGACAATGTCAGAAGACTCAGCTAAGGAGGTCAGAAATGAATGTCTGGAACTCGGTATGATTCCATTCGGTCTGCCCATGATAAAGATAGAACCTTGCAGCGATTATTCAGAACTAGATAAGGCAATAATCGGCATAGAGAATTACGATTGGATAGTCTTTACTAGCCAGAACTCTTTGAGATATTTCTTTTTCAGGCTCTCAGCGAACAAGATAAGTCCGCAGAAAGCCCTTGGGAAGATAAAGATAGCAGCCAGCGGAAAGGTTGCGGACTCTATCAAGAACTGCGGCATTAAGATAGACGCTTTTCCAAAAGAACATACTCCAGAGAAGTTCTTAGAGCTGATGGGGGACTTAGACGGCAAGAGAATATTGATACCAGAATCTAATATCTCTATCGGGAGCATAGCTAAAGCCGCAGGGAAGAGAGGAGCGTCATGTGATGAAATAGTATCTTATATGACCCTGCCGATGGTTTACAGCAGCAGACATATACTGGATATCTTAGAGAAAGGGATCGATTTTATAATCTTCGCAAGCCCATCGGGTGTAAAGAGCTTAGCGGAGTCTGTCGGCAATGATAATATAGGATACATAAACAGGTCAAAACTGGCATATATCGGCGGTGTGACAGCTGAGGAGGGCAGGAGATGCGGCTTGAACGTCGATATGATACCGCGAGAGAGCAGTACAGAAGGACTTATGAAGGCGATAAGGCAGCATGGTTAAAAACGACTCGTTTCTGAAAGTATGCAGGAAACAGGAAGCAGAGCATGTTCCTGTATGGTTCATGAGGCAGGCAGGCCGCTATCTAAAGAGGTATCTAGAGATAAAGCGCGGCAGGAATGTGCTAGAAGTAGCGAAGGACCCTGATAGCTCGTCAGAAGCTGCTGTTTCCGCAGCCAGAGAACTTGGCGTTGACGCTGCAATAATATTCGCTGATATAATACTGCCTATAGAAAGTGTCGGTTTTCCGATACGGATAGAAGAAAACATTGGACCTGTCACACAGAAAAGGATAAAAAATACAGAAGATGTATCACTCTTCTCAGATTTTGACGCGGAAAAACACGTTCCATACGTTTTGGACGGCATAAAACTAGCCAAGCAGAAGTTGGATGATGAGATACCATTGATAGGTTTCTCCGCAGCCCCGTTTACTCTTTCAACTTACCTTCTGAACGGGAGTCCAGACCGCGATGGGATAAAAACAAGGTCCGTGATGTTCTCGGACGAAGAAACATGGACATGCCTGATGGAGAACCTTTCGACTCTGATAATAAGATACCTGAATGCGCAGATAAAAGCCGGGGTAGATGCTATACAGCTTTTCGACAGCTGGGTAGGATGCCTATCGCCGCAGGATTATGATCTCTACATAAGCAAATATACGAAAAAGATATTCTCAAGTCTTCCAAAAGATTTCCCTAAGATACACTTTTGCGCTGACTCTTCAGGACTTATAGAAAGCTTCTCATCAATAGGTGCAGATGTTTTGAGTGTTGACTGGAGGACAAGCATGGTAGACGCATACAAGCGCTCTGGTGGCATTCCGATACAGGGGAATATGGACCCAGTTATACCATTAAGCGGCCTAAAAAAGGCTGAATCTGCAGCAAAATATATAATAGATCAAAATAAAGACATACCGTATATATTTAGCCTGGGTCATGGTATCATTGAAGGCACTGACCCTGACGTGCTGAAAAAGATTGTAGAGATAGTCCATACGGAGGGGAAACGGAAACGATGAAAGCCGTATTATTGATGGCATATGGGAGTCCAGAGTCGCTTGACCAGGTAGAAGAGTATTACACAAACGTAAGAGGGATGATACCTCCATCTGCAGAGCAGTTAGCAGAGTTAAAATCAAGGTACTCTGCCATAGGAAACAAGTCTCCGCTTATAGACATAACACGATCGCAAGCAAGGCTGCTCAGGTCTATGCTAGAAAAAGCAGGCTCAGAAACGCGCGTATACATCGGAATGAAGCACTCACATCCATTCATCGCCGAAGCTGCGGAAGCCGCTAAAGCCGATGGGATAGACCATATCCTTTGTATCCCTATGGCTCCGCATTATTCTAGCTTAGGGATAGAAACGTATGTTAAACGAGCGAGAGACGCATTCGACCCAATCGAGATAAAGCAGAGATTCGTATTATCATGGAACAAGAACATGAAGCTTATAGAAGTGTGGACAGACAGCATAAAAGAAGCGGCAAAAAAAGTAAACGGCGATTATCGTCTTCTCTTTACAGCACATAGTCTCCCAAGGAAGGTAGTCGACACTAGCCCTTACAGGGCTCAGCTTCTGGAGACGGCAGAGCTTATATCTGCGAATATCGGTATCACTGACTGCGACTTGTGTTTTCAAAGCGCCGGTAGGACATCAGAAGAATGGGCAGGTCCAAGCCTAACGCAGGCAATAAAAGACTATGACTATAAAGAAAAGAGTATAATAATCGCTCCCATAGGTTTCGTATCAGACAATCTAGAGATACTTTATGATATAGACATAGAAGCTATGGATCTAGCGAGAAGCGGGGGAATAAAACTAGTGCGTTGTAGGATGCCAAACGATTCTCATAAACTGATAGAAGCGCTTTTTTCATTAGTAGAGCAGGAAGGATTTATCTGAAAATAATTCTGGTTTATATTATAACTGTAAGATGTTTGTTCTCTTTTTTCTTTGTCTGTCTAATAAGAACCATATAGAGAACTAGCATAGGAATAGACACGATCAAGTCTTTGTATACGATTGTTCTATTTTTTAGATAACATGTCTCGGTAATCCTTCATAACTTCCTGGTAGCCGCCGTCGACTTTCTTTAATTCTGTGCGATATGGCGTGTCGTAACAGTCACCATTGCGCTCTATTTGCACGGCTTCATAAGCCGTATTAACCCTCCTCTTATATTCGTCTTTTATGTCGAACAGCGTCCCTACAATGCCATCGATTATCCATTCGTTCTTAGGATCAGTCTCCATGCGGTTTATATCCAAGGCGGATCTGGTCAGTGCACCGACAGTCTGTGCATATACCCAGTATCTGAAAGGCTCCTTCCATTCTCCTTTCTCCACCATTTTTTTAGGCACTGTCTGGATCAATCTTGTGATGGAATAATTCAATTCTCCATCGAAGTCGGCTTTATAACCATAGCTATCTGCCACCTGCACTATCTTCGCCCCCATAATCTCGGCAGGATCATTCTTAGAGTCATACATGGCTTTTCTCTGTTCTAAAGGCGTCTTTTCCAGTTCCAATATAGTATTTGCCATCTTCTTTATGGTATGTCTATAGACTATAGAAATTTCCGCGGTCTTTTTTCCTTTGGTTAGTTCTGAAATAATATACTCAGAAAGTTTGTCTATGAAATTATCTAATATCTCCCTGTCCTTTTTAGCTACATAAGGCATTTATGACCACCACATCATCTTGCTTACTATTGTATTAAGGCGCCCTGTATTAATCTTTTTCTAAACACATTTATATATTCTGTCGACTATAACCATATTTGATGGAAGACGAAGCCAGGAAGCGCATGAAAGAAGCCGCTGCGGCTCTTGAAAATGCACTCGACGGCGCAAAGATACCAGAGCACCTGAATGATGGATGCGGCAACACGTTTTCTCTGAATTCTATATTAAAAGCGGTGACATACTCCCGGCATAAGCCTGGCATAGAAACGCTAAAGGGTATGGATATAATAGGCACGAAAGAAGACGAAGCGACATACTATAGGTATAAGCCTGGCACAGAAATGGCAAAAACTTTTCATATAGAACTCGAATATTCTGAAAACGGCTCCGCTGGAGAAGAAGCGGAAATAGGGTGCTATAAACACAAATGGGGGAAAAATATAGTACTAGGGCTAAGCGAGATCACAAGGGAAGATCTTGATGTAAGAGAGTCAATGGATTCTGTCGGGAAAGGATACTCGCTCAATATCAGTAGCCTTAAAAATACCAACAATCATCTGCATATAAATTGTCTTGAGGGGGCGAGAGACGCTTCCTGGCAGGTGATGCATAGCCCTGCCAGATATCTTTTAGCTCCGAGTTATGTTCTTACCTGGAGGACAAAAGACCTGGCTTATCCAGCCGGACAGAGCGCTATTTATCTGACTTTGGAAGGCGATGCAGACTTCATAAAGAAGACATTTACCGTTTTGAACGCGCCCCTGTAATCACGGTTTGCTCGTTCCTTTTTAGAAACGCATGCTATAAATAGGAAATCTCTTTTGTGCAGGCCAGTCTCGTGCGATATAAACCGAATGAGGATTCAGTTGCTCAGGAACTGGAAGATATGCGGTATAACGGCCTTTTTTTGAGAAGCGCGGCATCCCAGATTTTGTGTCATCAAGTATATCAAAAATGATGGTTTTATATACATAAAATGCTTAAAACATCACATGAAAAGTGAAAATCTGCTGGCGACGTTTCAAAACGCACGAATGATAGTATTTACGTCGAAAGATATAGAGAGATTAACGAGCAAAGGCATAGCTTATACTTCGTTATATATCTCTAGACTCGTTAAAAAAAATAAACTTGTAAGGGTAGAAAAAGGGAAGTATTGCTTATCCAATGCCGATATATATGAGATAGCCTCGAACATAATCTTTCCATCCTATGTCAGCCTCTTTGCGTCATTCAACCTTTACGGTCTTACAACGCAGGGACAGATAATGACAATAGATGTTATGACGGCAAACCGCCACAAAAGAATAAACTTCAGAGGCTACTCGATAAGATTCATAACTCTCACTAGAAAGAGATTATTCGGGTTCCAGCGCATTAATAACACTGCTATAATCGCAGCGCTGCCAGAGAAAGCGATAGTCGATGCTCTGTATCTTGGCAACCCAAACGAAGTCTATGTATTTGAGGCACTCAAAGCAGGTTTAAGCAAAGATGTATTAAACGAAGATAGGTTAATCGATTTCGCAAAAAAGATGCAGTCAAAGAAGACGCTAGAGAAGTTGAAATTGCTGATTGCTGAAATTAAAAGGGGGTAAAAATCATGTATTCGATCGATGACATGAGAGTTTATGCAGAGCGGTTGGGGTTTAAGGAAGCATATATGGCAGAGAAGGACTATATGCAAGAACTGTTGCTTAGAGAAATATTTTCGAGAGTGTCTGGAGACAGACTCGTTTTCAGAGGCGGCACGGCATTGGCTAAGATATATGGCTCAGGAAGATTTTCGAATGACCTAGATTTCGTAACTTACAAGCTAATAGACAAGAGCGCATTGTTAAAGAATATAGAGCATGCGATCAAGTCCATAAACGACTTATATGAGACTACCTTTACTGGACCCGAAACGTACAAAGAAATGGTGGGCTACGAGATAAAGATAAACGGACCCATTTTCATCTCTTCCAAGCACGAAGCCAGCAGACAGACTGTCTCCATAGACATAAACATGTATGAAAAGCCGATTCTCGCGCCGATGAGTCTGATAAGGACGCCCATCTACAACGATATTCCACCCTATTCTTTGAGCGTAAAGCAGCTAGAAGAATTGCTATTGGATAAAGTCGCTGCGCTTCTTGAGAGGAAGAGGCTGCCAGCGAGAGACCTATATGATATCTGGATAATACTTCGAAAAAATCCCTCTAATCTAGACAAGGGCAAAATCAAGAAAGCATACGACGCATATTGTGAGAGGTGCGGTAAAATCGATTATCCTACGCTGGCAGCTAGAATAGACATGGTAGAGAAAGTATGGAAGGACGAGATTAGCTCGCTCATAAATGTCCCGATAAGTTTCGATATCGTATCTGCAGAAACAAAATCGCGTCTAAAAAAGATCTTTGGCTTATAAGTTCTTTCACGTGTTGATATGTCCCGCTCGAGATCCTGTCAAAATAGGCAGGGAATAGAACTCCTACCCTTTGCCCCGACCGGGATTTGAACCCGGGTTTCTGCCTCGAAAGGGCAATGTCCTTGGCCTCTAGACTATCGGGGCTTTAGTTCAAGTATATAACTGGTCAATAAAGGTTAAATACATTAACCAGCTTGA
>JAMCRN010000006.1 GCA_023380585.1 Candidatus Parvarchaeota archaeon
ATTTGGCAATGGAGGAGGTATTATGTACGCTTTGAGTAGAGTAGGCGGAATTTATAATAGTACTGGCGTTGCTACTAATGGTCAAGGTCAATGGATATACGGTGGTTGTACTACCTCCCTGCTTCCCGGGGCAGCATGTAATTTTTCACTTGCACAAATAGGCCAGCAGAGCGAAGGTGCAGCACAGAATAGCGTTGAAGGTGGTCACGGCATGGTTGGTAATCTAACAAAGCCAGAGATTATGGGCGTGGTATCAGAATCTACTGGAACATATATCTATAGAAACGAGATAATTTTGAATAGCACCTATATTGCACCACCAATTGGCGGTTATTATGTGGTTGTGGGTGCCGGGGGTAATCTAGTCTCATCTAAATTGGAATTTTCATTTAATTGGTTACGTACACGTGCCTACCCTCCAAACGGAGTAATGCCATCTGTGAGCTTCGGAAGCGTGTCTTGAAACTATAATCAAATGTGATCACCTATAGTCTAAACTGTAAATTCAGTAGTTTGCCTTCTCGAGCCTATTCATTGTAATCATCTCGAGTGTAGGTCTGCCTTAATGGAATATTCTTTAAGATAAATCACAAAACCGGGAATTCCCAGTCCTTAAAGCGCTCGTCTTTTTGGTCCAGGTCTTTCTCCAGCTCTATCTTTTTCTCTATAGACGCCACTAGCTCCCTTACATGCTCTACTGCATCAGGGCTTACAGATATGTCATCTATATCAGATCTGACCAGAAAATCTACTATTTCGTCATATTCTGAAGGGGCCTGCCCACATATAGAGACTGTCTTGCCGTCTCTATGAGCTATTTTTATCAGATATCTTATCATCCTTAAGACTGCTAAATTCCTCTCATCATATATGCCGCTCAGAGTATCGTTGTTCCTGTCTGCTCCCAGAACTAGCATCGTCAGGTCGTTTGAACCTATGGAATAACCATCGATGTATTTATTGAACTTATCCGCTAGGATTATATTACTGGGTATCTCCGCCATTAGAAATATCTTGAAGTCTTCATTTCTTTCAAGGCCGTTTTCCCTCAATATGTCTATGATCTTTTCCAGCTCCTTTACCGTTCTAGTGAACGGAACCATCACATGTAGGTTTTTAAGCTTGAATTCATCTCGAACTTTCTTTACGGCCTTTATTTCCAGTAAAAACGCTTCTTTATACTTTGGATCATAATATCTTGATGCACCTCTCCACCCTAATAAGGGGCTGCTTTCCTTCGGTTCAAATTCTTTCCCTCCTTCTAGATTTGCATACTCATCCGTCTTAAAATCGCTGAACCTTAGAATAACCGGCCGTGGATTGAATGCGGAGCACACCTTTCTCATCCCTTCCGCAAGTGTGTCAACAACTATGTCCGATTTGCCTTGTTTTATTAGATATAGAGGGTGTTTACCGATGTTGGCCCATAAGAATTCCTCTCTCATCAATCCTACTCCATCAGCATGCAGTTTTGCAGTCCTTTCTGCAAGCTCAGGTTCTCCTAGATTGACTAGTATCTTTGTTCCTGTTATTATCATGCTGTCATTTTCAATATTTTGGTGTTGTACGCCAGACTGTTGCTCTTCCGCCTTTATCTCTCCGCTGTATACAAGTCCATTCTTCGAATCAACTGTTATTATGTCCCCAGTCTTTATCACGTCAGTGGCTTTTTTTCCTCTGCCGCCTGTTCCGACTATACATGGCACTCCAAGTTCTCTAGAGACTATTGCAGCATGGGAAGTTATACCTCCCTCGTCAGTCACGATCGCCTTCGCTTTTTTCATCGCTGGTACCCAGTCCGGGCTAGTCATGATTGTTATGAGGATCTCTCCAGACTTGAATTTATCGATGTCCTTAACATCAAGTATAGTGTGGGCTGAACCGGAAACAAACCCAGGGGACGCTGAAAGGCCCGAAAGGATGACTCCTTGTTTGCTTTCTGCAGTCTTTATTTTATCCTTATTTGACCATACAGTCTCCGCCCTCGCCTGTACGATGTATATATCCCCGCTCTCATCTTTCGCCCATTCTATGTCCATCGGCCTTTTATAATGCTGTTCTATCTTCATCCCGTACCCTGCTAGTTCTAGCACTTCTGCATCAGTTATGCACTGTTTTTTTGCTTCTTTTTCGCTTAATCTGACCTCCTTTGTCCCGCCTTTCTCCAATCTTACGAGTTTTCTGTCCTTATTCTCTATTACTTTCTTTTTTATCTGCATCGTTTTCTTGTCTACGTAGAAAAGATCCGGTGTGACTATTCCTCCTACAATATATTCTCCTAAACCGTAACTTGCCTCTATGACTATCACTGAATCATCCCCGTTTGAGACGTCAAGCGTGAACATGACCCCAGATTCCTCGGAGAAAACCTGCTTTTGCACTATTACAGCCAATGCTACCGTCTCTGTCTTTATGCTATTCTTTGCCCTATAGTATATCGCTCTTTCATTGAATAGACTGGAATAGCATTCCTTTACTTTTTCTATCAATTCGGCATCCCCGTGGATGTTAAGATAAGTATCCTGCTGGCCAGCGAAGCTGGCGTCTGGCAGGTCTTCTGCAGTGGCAGACGATCTTACAGCGACAAACCGAGCACTACTTTCTTTCACGAGTTTATGATAATTCTCAAGTATTTCTGAAACGAGGACATCAGGCAATTCTGAACCCAATATTGCGCTTTTTATTTCTGAGCTCGCTTTTTTAAGTTCGTTTTCATCCTCTACGTTTATACTTTTTACCGCACCTTCTATCTTTTCTCTTATTTTATTGTTGTCCAGGAACATGTTAAACGCGTACGATGTAGTCGAAAATCCAGGCGGTATTGGTACATCTACGTAATTCGACATCTCTCCAAGATTTGCGGATTTTCCGCCGACTAATGGAACGTCTTCTTTCTTTATGTCTTTAAACCACAAGATTAATTTTTCTTCGTTCCCCATAAGATTTTTAAAGCAGTTATAGAATTAATAAACATCTTCGTTTCAAACGGAATGAACCCTACACTTCTATAAAATATTGCATCCTGCAGTTTAATATACGTAACTTCACATCAACACAGCAACAACTGATATGAATACCATCAGTGATAGATTCACTATTGAGACTATCCTGCTCTTTTTTCTAGTGTTATTGAGCTCCTGCAACTTGCCTTCTTTCGCGAGTCTGACTATCTTCTTTCCAAAGTATCGGCCTGGTCCGTATAAAAGCGTTATAAGAATGACCGTGGCAGAAGCCATCAAGACGACCAATAAGAACCTAGATGACGGAATATAAAATCGTCCGGATAGATATATCATCGCATTGTATAACCCTGTGGAAACGAGTATAAACAGAAGGATCCCGGTAAGTTTTGCGAATCTTTTGGATATCCTGCCCATCATCAAAGTCCTTTGCGGCTCCTCCATTTGCTTCAGGGACGGGACAAGGACTATCCACATGAAGAAAGAGCCTCCTATGAACAAAATCGCGCTGAATAAATGCGCCCAAAGGATAGATTCATCTATGATATAAATCGTTAAAGCGTCCATAAAGTGGATTCTTATTAATTTATGCGATATCTCAATTATTTATACTTTAGCCGCTGGGCATGCAACTATACATGCAGGGTCGGTCCCCAGCGGATCTTTATTATATGCGTAGGCCCTGGCTCTGCTCCCCCCACAGACATGTTTAAACTGGCATATGCCGCATTGTCCGGCGAATTCTCTGTTTCTTATGCTTTTCAGAAGAGGGTTGTTTCTGTAGACATCTATTAGAGAGTTCCGTTTTATGTCACCTATTTTGCACGGCAAGAACCCGCCCGGGTATATAGAACCATCATATCCGATGAATATAGTGCCGTCTCCGTCCAGAGTCCCGGTTTTGGAAAGCGTAGATACAGCTGATACCGGCAGACCATCTGATTCTAGCAGCTCTTTTCTCATTCTATTGTAAATCTCGCCACCCTGGGCGTGGTTTCCGGACTCTCTCAAGGCCACGACTCTTCTTATAAACGGCGCCTCTACACAGCGTATGATGACACCATAAAATGAAGCATCGTATACGAAGTTACAGATGTCTTCTGAAGTTGCGCTATCAACGTCCATCACGCCAGTCCCTCTTCCCGTCTTTATAAGAAAGAACAGCTCCCATGTATCCACTCCTAAAGACTTCACGATATGGAATATCCCTGGCAGTTCAATAAGATTTTTATCCATTACTGTCGTGTTGATCTGCACTTTTAGTCCGATGTCCACCGCTTTCTTTATTACGGACAAGGTTTTCTCATATGTTCCAGAGACTTTCCGTATAGAATCATGGGTTTCAGCGGAGCAGCCGTCTAGACTAATCGAAATAGAATTGCAGCCACTCTTTTTTATATCATTCAAGGCAGTATCAGTAAGCATCCAACTAACGGCCGGTGACAATGCGCAGTTAATGCCTTTTTCCCTTGCTCTCTTAATCTGCTGGAATATGTCTGTTCTTTTCAGCGGGTCTCCGCCTGTGAATATCAGCAGAGGATAAGGCTTGCAGAAGGACGTTATCTCATCCAGTAAGTCAAATCCCTCTTCCGTCGTTAGCTCTCCTGGCAATGGGGAGTCTATGGCCGAAGCACGGCAGTGTACGCATGCCAAAGAACATGCCCTGGTGGTCTCCCAAAAGACGAGCACCGGCCTGTTGCTGAATGCCATATATGTGATTTTATTATATCAATATGTTTCTGCGGTTTAAATTCATTAAACCACCAAAAGTATGGGGTAGCTGGGATTTGAACCCAGGACATCCAGCGCCCTAGGCTGGCATCATAACCAAACTAGATCACCACCCCTTAATGATTACGGGATACTGCTTGAAATATTGGAAGGAGTAGTGTTGGTAAGATGGCTTACAGGCGTTATTATGCCGCTTTTTATTAGAAAAAGGATGACGACTAAAAGAGCCAATGCTATGACTATGAGTATTATTATCTCTATGCCCAGGGAAAGAGCCGCCTTTTTATTTTTGTGTATCGCTGTCATATGTTAACAATATCAATCATAGGATTTATATCTTCCATTTTAGCAGAATCTTTTTGCGTAGTACACCAAATACACGTACCCTGTGACGGCGTAGGCCGACCTTGAGAAAGTGCTGGATGCGCTTGCATTAGAACATAATATGTCAGTAGAGCTGCCTGCGAATATCGGGTATGCGGTATAAGAGTAGTTTCCCTGGACGTCAGAAAATTGTATCGAATAAGACACATTGTCAGTGTTGTTCTGTCCGTTGTAATCTATCGCCCATGTGTAGACGGAATTCTGCGGGAACGGTGTGCATGTTGAAGTACAGTTGTATGCGGTGAAGTTCGTCTTCACAGAAATGAAAGAGCTCCCGCCTCCACTGCCTTTAGTCACGGAAACAAGGCTTGAGCCTATGCTGTCAAGCCCGTTTATTATGAAATTCCTTATAGCTGACACGAAAACTATGAGAAGAACGAACACCGCTACTATGATTATTATAACCAGTAGGCCGGCGTTTATCTGGGCTTTTTCTCCGCGCGTACTCATATTTTTATAACCAGCCCGTGATAATTAAGCGTTTCTATACTCAATGCTTACTGCGTTTATTCTTTATGGTAGACAGCCAGGACCGGCAGTCTTATAAATTCCTTTTTGTGGAATCTTTCCGTTCTTTTGAGTCTTATCTCCCCTATGCGGGACGCCAGCAGGCCTTCTTCTTTGGCCGTTTTGCGCACCGCTTCGTTGTCTTTGTATATAAATATAAAACGATCCGACACTTGCCTGAGTTTTTTTATGAAAGATATGAGGCTGAAGTTAGTCTGTATACCAAACGGCGGATTCGATATCACAAGGTCATATCTCGTTTTTACGTCAAAAAAATCCTCCTGTAGGAAAACGCAGTTCTTAAGGCCGAGGGTCCTGCAGTTTTCTATGCCGATTTCCAGCAGATTTTCGTCTATATCGTATAAGTGTACCTCTTCAGCGCCGAGTAATCCAGCACCAAGACCGAGTATACCGTTTCCGCAGCCAAAATCAGCTACTCTTTTTGATTTAAACCCGAATAGGCTGTCTGCCAGTAACAAGAAGTCCACTGCTGTCCTTACATCTGTCTGGTACTGCTCATACCTTATTTTCGGCTTTTCATAGGTCTTAAGCAGAGTCAAGCATCTTGAAAGCTCAGTCTTGTCCATCTTTAAGCGTACTCTCTACTATATTCAATGCCTCGCCTGCATCGAATGAGAAACCAAGCTTTTTTCTAAGTTCTGTTATTATAGCGTCATGCCTGTCAGTGCCAGTTTTCTTTATTGTCTTTTTCACTTCTTTCTCCAACTCTCTTGGATCAACCTTTTTAAGCTTGAAGGCTGTTACCGCTTCCTCTGGGCCAGTCGTCTCTCCAAGCGCCATCTTTTCGAATATGAACCTGGCTGCGTCTTTTGTTATAGAGCCGTTCGCTACTAATGTTACCGCTTCCTCCATGTCTTTTAGAGGTACATCGAAACCGAACCTCCTTTTTATATAACGGTAGTCATCCACCATCATGCTTACTATGATACTGAAGTCGGCGCCTGTCCTCTTGTTAAGCGTTATAGCCTCTTCCAGCCTGTCGACGGAAATCAGCCTCTCCAGGAGGTCTTCGCTAAGTCTATGTAATTTAAGGAACTTCTCTATGTCCATGCCTCTGAACTTGGAAGCGCTTCTCTTTATCTGCTCGTCTACTCTTATTATTGGCAGGTCCGTCTCTACATACATCCTATCCCTACCTCCAAGGGGCCTTAGAAACGTTGTGGAATCGTCTGGTCTCACGAGCCTTACTTCTCCAGGCACGCCACTCAATAGCATGTCCACTCTTTCTATTACTACAGACTTGACTTCATCCATCTGGTTTTTACTACATACGGAGATAACGAAGCCATCGTCTTCCTTGCACCCCAATCTCTTTTCCATGCTGTCAACTTCTGCCTGGGATATTCCGTATCCGGGGAGCTCGTCCGAATGTATGATCCCCCCGCCAGTCTTTGCATTAAGATAGTCGCTTATTTCGCCGCCGAACGTCTTATTTTCAGACAGAGCGCTTCCCAATAGTCCCTTATACCCGTTTAGTCTCATTCCTGCCACTACCTTCGATTTGTTTATCCCATTACGCACTATCTTAGACTCAGAATTGTTAAATATGTCGGTAAGATCTACTATTTTTAAGTCCATCAGACTCTCCCTCAAATATGCTTTTTCTCTGCTGATCTTGGCCAATGATTCGTGCCTCTTTACCTCATTAAGTATGACTTTGTCCATCTTTCTTATATTCTGGAATCCTTTTAATTCTACCCGGTTTCCGCCCTCTACGGAGATGTTTACGTCCTGTCTTATAGTGCCTATACCGCGTTTCACGTTGAAGAGCCTGGTCAGCCTGCCAAACCACATAGCGATCTCCTTAGCTTCGTTTTCGTCAGTGTCTATCACTCCAGTCGATATCTCTACGAGTGGTATCCCAAGGCGATCTAATTTATATATTGTCTCCCCTTCTCCATCTTTTACTTTCCTTGCTGAGTCTTCTTCCAGGGAAAGCGACGATACTGGTATCCTGCTTTTTCCGAAATGGAAGTAGCCATTTATGCCTATGACCGCAGTCCTCTGAAAGCCAGAGGTGTTGGAGCCGTCGATTATGACCTTTCTCATGAATATTATATCATCAAGAAGAGTCATATTAAGAGCGTTTCCCATCTGAAAGGCTGTCCTGATGGCATTCTCGTCTGGCATGTGCGGAGGTTCCTCGTCTATGTCTACAAGGCAGTTGGTGTCATTGAAGTACAGATAAGACACTTTCTTCGAACGGTCGCCCTCGAACTTTGCGCTTGAGTCGACTTTTCCTTCCTCGCCGAATGACGGTCTCAACAGGCGTTTTATAAGTTTATTCGCGTTGTCATCTTCGTGTATGACCGGCTTGCATCTGCAGAACAGCTTCCCTGTGTTAAGCTGCACGTGCCATTCGAACCCGCACTTTATTTTCATACTAAAAACTCTCCGATCTCTACCCTTTCGCCTATTTCTCCAGCCCATTGCTGCAGCATCATGCTCTTCAATTTTCTCATATCCTTAGTCTTCCCGAGAGCGAACATCAGTTTGACAAAAGCAGTCTCCGTGGTCATGTCTCTCACGTATATCACATTTTCCATCCTTGACATGTCCCTTAACGTAGTATAAACGAATTCGTTCGTAGAGCCGTATATGGCCTGAGACGTGACCACTATAGGTATGTTTCGCTTGCCAGCGTTCTTTATGGCGTCGTAAAGGCTTTTTTCAGCGATGGGTAGGTTCCCAAAACCGGTTCCGGCTATTACGAGTCCATGCGAGCCTTTGGAGACAAGATAATCTATAAGCCCCCCTTTCATGCCCGGATAACTTATCACGATGTCGACAGACGTGTCGATTTTAGTATTCAGCACCGTTTTATCCGCCTTTTTTATATATTCCGATATCTTCTCTATCTTTTCGTTCTGGAAAACTTTCCCTAGTGCTTGGGAATTTATCGGCCTGAACGCATCCCTCCTTTCCGTGTGCATCTTCCTGGACCTGTTCCCTCTCAATATGAAATTGTAATCGTCATTTAGATCTGCATGCATGCATATCACGGATTCTCCACCGTCCCATTTAGACGCCGTTATGGCCGATAGGAGGAGGTTTGTGTTCGCATCAGAAGACCCCCTGTCAGTGCTTCTCTGCGACCCTGTAAACACGATGGGCACAGATAAAGGATTTAGCATGAAAGACATGGCAGAAGAGGCGAAATGCATGGTGT
Source organism: Candidatus Parvarchaeota archaeon (assembly GCA_023380585.1). Lineage (GTDB taxonomy): Archaea > Nanobdellota > Nanobdellia > Parvarchaeales > Parvarchaeaceae > Parvarchaeum. The sequence goes on from JAMCRN010000006.1 coordinate 8,773, forward strand.
CTGTTCCCATTGTGACGATCACGCCGGCCGCACCTCTCTCTATCTCTTTGAAAGCGGTCTTTCCTATCTGTATCCATTCCTTCGGCCCCATGTTTTCAGATAGTACGTTCATTATAGGCTCTATCTTTATTGGACCATATTTGTTAAGGCCAGGCGCTATCTGGAAATAGTATTCAGGAGGCACTGAAGGAGACACCCCTCCCGTCTTGTAATCGATTTTCGAAGATATTGTCCCCCCAGTCGTTATGATAGAGAGCTTAGGCTTTTGATTGGACACAGGTTTTTCTTTTTCGTTTTTAAGCAGAGGCCATTTTTCACTCTTCTTAAGCAGTTTGAAACCGCTTACGAGTTTGGATGGTATGGCAAGGTCGTAACCGGATTCTAGTTTTATTATGATTATTTTTCCATCTTCTTCGTATTTTATGAATCTCGCGTTTAGTATGTTGCCTTGAAAATTTATCTCTAGTGAGTCATCGAACCCTATCGACTTCGGCAAAGATTTTATTCGCATATTAATTAGTATTCTGTGGCGTATTTTAAGTTTTACAGGAAGATTATGGACGGTTTATTTAAAAATACGCAAATAATATAAACTGGAGTTATATAACTTAAGTTCAATAACCTTTTTAAGCTGTAAATACATCCTATTATTATATAATTAAATAGAAGAAATTTGAATGTTCGCCAAAACATTCAAATTTTTAAACGCTACATTGTAAGTATCGCCAAACACTTACTTTTCTTTATAAAAATAAAAGGCATGACATGAATATAAAGCTTTCGGTTTTGTATTTTATGCCATGAGGAGGGAAAAATGGTAATGGATTTGCTTGTGGAAAGCGCATTAAAGGCAAGTAAAGAGGCGTCATCGCAGGATGAGCCGCTTTTTAACCAGGCCCTGATAAAAGTAGTGGGTCTTGGCGGAGGCGGAAACAACATGGCCAGCTGGCTGTACAAAAAAGGTGTAAAGGGGGCCGAGGTTATCTTAGCTAATACCGATCAAGTGCAGCTAAATGCCAGACACGGAGACAGGAAGATACTTATGGGTAAGGAAGTGACCCGTGGTCTTGGGGCCGGAGGATTCCCTGAAAAGGGGAAAGCTGCGGCCGAGGAGTCTTCCAGGGAACTTAAGGATGCTCTTAGGGGTGCAGACCTTGTCTTTGTGTGCGCTGGGTTAGGCGGAGGAACTGGCACAGGGGCAGCGCCGTCAGTAGCAAAGCTAGCTAAAGAGATGGGTGCCATAGTCATAAGTACTGTAACCATGCCTTTTAAGACGGAAAGGAAGAGGGTAGAGACCGCTGAGGCGGGACTTCAGGAACTGCGGAACAGTTCTGACACGGTTATAGTTATCGACAATAACATTCGTGTCAGCTTTGCAGGTAACCTGCCTATAGACCAGGCATTCAACGTAGCGAACGAGGTAGTCGCTACGATGATAAAGGGGATAGTGGAAACTATTTCCGACGCGAATGCGCTGGTACACCTTGACTTCGCTGACATAAAGGCGATAATGAACAAAGGCGGCGTTTCCGTCATAGGGATCGGAGAGACAGACGCTTCTGATTCTCGTGTAAACGAGGTGGTCAGAAGGGCTCTGAACAACCCGCTTCTTGACGTCAGCTATAAGGGTGCGCACGGGGCTTTGATACACATAAGCGGAGGCCCTGACCTTACCTTAGCAGAGGTAAACCAGATAGGCGAGATAGCTACTCAGTCCCTGGATCCGGACGCAGTAGTAATATGGGGAGCGAAGGTCGACGAGTCGCTTTCAGGCAAACTTAGGGTTATGACAATAATAACCGGAGTAAGTTCGCCTTATCTTCTCGGACCGGAGGAGATGAATCGTCTTTCCAAGACGACCGGGGCTATAAGCCAGGAGCTTGGAATAGAGATACTGAAGTAAGCCTTCAGTAGCATTAGGATCTGCCGGGCTTCACTAAGAAGCCCGGTTTTCCTATCCTGCTCATCAAGAGTTTTCCTCAGTGAATGGGGGCGTTTCTGCCCCCATCCCCCCATTTTCGATTTTTCTAAGCCTCTTTTTATCCATGACTATCCAGTAAAGTATTAATCTGTCCTGTCCTCTTTTAATTATAATGTCAGATGCGCATAGACTGCGAAAGTCGCATAATTTTTCTATCTACTTGACTTCGTTTTCTGTGATATTGCTGATATCTGGCCTGCTTTTCCTAAAGGAGGGTAGCCGGCTTCAGAACGCGGTTTTCTTGATAGGCGCTGCTTTGATAGCCATTTCCGCGTTTGAAAGCAAAAACCATATGGTTACGTTTCTTGAAGCCATAATAATATTGGGGATCATAACAGCTTTTTTCCCATTGATAAGCCTGTCAGTCCATCTTTTGATGATACTCTTGCCGGCTTTGGGAGTAATTGCATTCCTATCGTACGCCGGTTACTATAGGAAAGAGCGTATAAACGCGATAGCTACGGCCTCGCTCATATGCTTTGCATTCGGTTTCTCTTTAAACGCTCCTTCATATGTGACGGTATTCAGTTTATTCTTATCATTGGGATCCTTCCTTTTCGTTGTTTACGGCTCTTTGTCTTTTTACATGTACAAGGTAAATATGCAGGTCCCTCTAGTGGTCCTTAACGCGATTTTCGGAGTAAGTTCGTTTATCCTCTTTTTGTCTTCTGTTAGATGAAACCATAGATGATTAGCGGGATTAGGTTAAAATAGTCGAATGTTTCTATAATATCTAGTCTATGGCTGAGAAAAACTCCAGGACGAATACTGATAAAAGAACGTTCTTAGATGATCTTCTGTCAGAAGAAGAAAAGCAAAACATATTCGGGGTCGCAGATCATCTTTATTCACATATACAAGACAACGGATACATGCCTGCATCACTGTCGTACAGGCCGTACGATCATCACTGGTTTAGGGACGCCTCTCTAGTGGCGTCCAGACTTATAGACTTCTCCAATATTCTGGAGACGGGTCTGCAAGACGGAAGCGAGTACTTATCTCATGTAAAAAAATCCAGAGATAAAGCTCTTTCTCTTATACTGTTCATGTGCGATGCCATAGACAGCTTCTCCGACAATATAAAACATGGGATAGAAATAGACGTAGAAAGGAGGGACTTCTGGGAATTATCCAATCATTTCCCAGCGCGTGTCAACAAGTCTGGCAGACTCTCAAGTACAGACGAAGGGATGGAGGGGCTACGGCAGTACGATTCAATACCTCTTATATTGAATTCATGCTGGGAATACATCGATTCCTTCGGAGTGGACAACTTCAAGCCGGTCGAAAGAAAGATACGCAAAAACATAGAGGCATTGACTGATTATATGCTAAAGGTATACAATACTGAATGCGCAAATGCGTGGGAGATGTATTGGAACAAGATACACTCGTATGACGTGCTTTCTATAGAGGCCGGTCTAGAATCTGCGTCAAAGATATCTGGGGCGCTTGGGCTGGGAATCGAAGTAAAAAGACTAGAGGAAAAAAGCAGGATAAATTATCCTTCCGGCATAATCGGTTTTCTAAGGGATATGTTCATAAGGGACAACGGACTTCGAGACTCAAAGAAAACATGGGGGAAAAAAGGGTTCGAGACTGAGCCTGAAAACGGATTGGACAGCGCATTTATCTTCATAGTAAGCGGGACGAGGAAAAATCTCTTAGATGAAAATACATATAAAAAGACGGTCTCTAGGATAGAGAGAACATTGATGGATAAAAACACCTTATCTCTGCGTTTTGTAGGGGATGGGTATAAGGACGTTTACTTCTACGGCGGCAGATGGCTTCCGGTAAGCCTGCGTTTGGCAGGTAATTATTTAGAGACCGCTGAGATCGACAAGGCAGATAAGATAGTAGAATATATAAACAAGAAGTTTCTCTCCGCAGACAGCGAAAAGATAGAAACGTATGTCGATAAGAAATATAGGCTAGCGGGGAAGTACAACGTATCAAAAGAGAAATTCGCCCTGCCGGAGCAAGTCGTTATAGACCCTGCTTCGGATAGAGACCAAGACTGTTTTCTTGAGAAGAACGACGGTGTCCCCATACTCTGCCTCGCTTGGTCGGAAGCAGAATACCTCTGTCCTGCGTCAAAACTTCCTTTTCTAAGGAGTCAAGGCAATGGAAGATGACGCATGCCGATTTTGCGACATAGCAAATAGGAAAATATACTCTGACATAGTCTATGAGGATAAAGAATTCATGATTTTTTTGGACAAGATACCTATTTTCAAAGGCCACTGCCTCCTGATACCCAAGGCGCACTACGTTACCATAATGGATACTCCAGATATGATGGTAGAAAAAGCCTTCCTCCTTGCAAAGAAAATATCGAGCTCTATAAAGGAGGCCATCAATTGCGATGGTATACTTTTACTGGTCAACAACGTAGTGAGCCAGAGCGTTCCACATCTGCATATACATGTTATACCCAGGAAGAAAGGGGTGGTCCTGAAGGGGTTCATGTGGCCTAGAGAGGGATATTCAAGCGAGGATGAAGCAAAGAAGTTCGCAGAAGCGATAAAGCGATGTATAAACAGAGATGTCTATTCTGAAGAAGGTAAGAAGGTTTAAATACTATATCTCTTCATTTAAAGTCGCTTCAAGGCGGATAAAAGTATGATACTAAACGAATATCCTTGAGGATGGAAACTAAAAAGATAAGAGTAGGTGTCAATGGGTACGGGACGGTAGGAAGGCGTGTAGCCGACGCTATCCTGAAGCAACCGGACATGGAGCTCGTAGGCATAGCGAAGCTGAACCCCGATTACAAGGCAAAAGCAGCACGTAAAAAAGGCATAGAGATATTCTTGGTGGACGAGTCCGTTGCTAAAGACTTTCAGGAAAAGGGAATAAGTGTGAGCGGTTCTTTAATCGATCTATTAAAGAAAGTGGACATCATAGTGGACGCAACACCAGGAGGGAAAGGGGCTTTTTACAAGGATATCTACTCAAAATACAACGTAAAATCGGTTTTTCAGGGAGGGGAAAAACATTCATTGACAGGCCTGTCTTTTCTTGGAGAGTACAACTTTTCCGAAGCCGCTGGCAAGGATTCAGTCAGGGTACTGAGCTGCAACACGACAGGGATCTCAAGGTTGTTATGGCCACTCGACGGATCAATAGGCGTGAAGAAAACCAGAGCGGTGATAGCAAGAAGAGCGTTTGACCCTGAAGAGAACGGTAACGGCCCGATAGATTCCGTTGTACTGGACCCTGTCGGTATACCGTCTCATCACGCCGATGACGTTAAGAGCCTTCTGCCAAAAACCGATATAATAACAATGGCTTATAAGGTGCCTACAACGCATATGCATCTTCACTCTCTTCTTTTCACGATGAACAGAGTGACTACGAAAGAAGAAGTGATCAGCGTTCTAAAAAGACAATCCCGCGTTTCATTGGTCGATTCTAGAGACAGGATAAAATCTACGTCTTCGTTGATCGAGTATGCGAGGGAGATAGGTCGACCAAGAAACGACATATATGAGGTCGTGGTTTGGGAAGATTCTATAAAAG
>JAMCRN010000007.1 GCA_023380585.1 Candidatus Parvarchaeota archaeon
CCTCTTGACGCTTATATATTCTCCGAAGTTCTCCCTGCTTTCCTCCATCGGCGCAAGCTTCATTATTCCCTTGACCTTGTTTTCCACCGGTCCTTCTTTTGTCTGTGCCATAACCTTGTCGCCGACCTCTATGCTCCCCGAGTACACTATAGAATCATATACAGTCCCAAGCCCCTTGACCATCTTTTCCTCCAATATAGCGGCCTTGTTCCCAGTGTTCTTTTCCAGTGGTATATATTTCTGACCAAGACCGATTATCATCACCAATAGGTCGTTTATCCCTATCCTATTTATGGAAGACACAGGCACTATCGCCACTTCTTTAGTGAAATCCCTGACCCTATCGTATCTCTCTGCCTGGAAAGAATACATGGAAAGCTGTGCAATGGTAGAATAAAGCTTTTCATCGAGGTACTGGATATATTTCTGCGGCTGGGAAGAAGCCAGATCCAAGAACGAGACGTCCTTAGACGGTACGAAGCCGGCCAAGGTGTCTATCTTCGTCAATGCGACTAAGAAAGGCGTCTTGTAGGACTTTAATATCTCTATGGATTCTATCGTCTGATTCTGTATCCCTGCGTTCACATCGACCGTGAGTATCGCCAAGTCGGCTATGGAAGCGCCTCTTTCCCTCAAAGTCACAAAGGCTTCATGTCCTGGTGAGTCTATAAATATAAGGCTTGGGGTCTTGACATCCACGCTAAACCTCTTCAGAAGGCTTCCCGCTATATCATTTATACGGTCGGTAGGCACCTCTGTTACACCTATGTTCTGCGTAAGCCCTCCTGTTTCCTTATACACGAAAAAAGTATTCCTTATGGAGTCCATTATGCTCGTCTTGCCAGCATCTACATGTCCGAGAAATGCGCATATTGGGGATCTCATAAGAGGACACCAACAAGATTACTGCGAGATAAAATATATACTTTCCTGCAGACCCGGCGATCTAAAATATCTCTCTTTCAAAGAGGCTTATTTCTGTCTCGTATCCTTCCTCATCAGAAGCATGTATGAGGTTCCTTACGGCCCGGCCTTCAGAATTCGCCGCTGATATCGAATCGTCGGCGAAGTCGCCTCTTATCGTGCCCTTATCTGCCGCAGCTGGGTCGGTCTTCCCTACCAGCTGTCTTAGCCTCTTTACGGCGTCCTCTCTCCTTAGAATCATCGGTACCACGTCGGAAGACGTCATAAAATCTCTTGCCCACTTGAGAAGTTCTTTACCTATCTGGTATGGGTCCTCTGAACCGAATCTTGTCCTTATCTCCTCTTTCTTGCCGGCATTAGTCATCGACTCTATCGTTTTCTTGCCCATGTTAGTAAGTTGGTTTTCCGTGTCTCTGTAAAGCTTAGCCGCGAATCCGCTGGAAAGCCTGCATTTCCTCATTTGGACTATCTCAAAACCGTCTTCCTCTATCCTTGAGATTATCTTTCCTATCAGGCCTCTCCTTACGGCATCCGGTTTTATCATCGCGAAGGTCTTTTGTATCGTCATATTTATATTCATATATTATGTATGCACAAAGAGATTTAAATCTTATTATGATATGACTGCCCGCCCTACTACCCTGAGCATCCGTATGGGAAGGTCCTTATTCAGCAAGATTATCCTATCGTCGCCGTCGAAACAGAAGTTATTATCCGACTCAAAATCTGCGAACAGGTGCTTTCCTTCCATCTTTACGTTCTTAAGGGTTATTGTCCGAACCTGCCAGTTACATACTAGATTCAGCTTCGACCCGTCCATTATAGGCTGCTTGTAAAGCTGGCTTACATCGGCTTCTATGTGTCCGGATTTTACATCTTTAAAGCTGTCAGGCTGCCTTATCTCCACTCCCCTCGGAAGGTCCCACGGCCAGACTCCCTTTATAGCTATGCCTAGCCTTGAGCCTGCATTAGCCGACTGCACCTCCTCCTGGTTTATCTGGATGGAATTCACGGACATTTCCCTGGTAAATGGAGCCGGGCATATAATCCCAGTCGCATGTATCGACAGTTCACCTGCGGTAAGGAAACCGACGGCTACGGACATGCCTTTCGTCTCAAAAGCGTTGTCGACTAAAAATTTAAAAGGACGAGACGACTTGCTTTGATCATAATCAAGCCTGCTTATTTTAGCACGCATATCTGCTATCGTCTGTTCACTGTTTATGTCTATATCTATCACGTCGAACTTTTCTAGCGGGGTGCCTTTGAAAAGCACGGCCGTGCTGCTCTTGATTCTCTGTATGTCCTGAGCGGTAGAAATATCCGTCTTTGTTATACAGACTAGGCCTTGCTTGATTTTAGCGCTGTCTACTAATACTATCATCTCCCCCACCTGGGCGTTCACACCTGCGTCCGCTGGAAGACAGAACAGAACAGCATCGGAAACACTAAGCACCGATGCGATGAGAGTCGGATTGTCTAGGTCGCCTGGTGTATCTATCAAAGTAATATCCTTGCCGCCATACTTAAAAAAGAAGAAGGAAACGTCCTCTTCCGTCCCCTTCTTCTGCTGAAGCTTGCTAACAAGGGTAGATTTCCCAGACTTATACGGGCCTATCACGCTTATAATCAAAGATTCCATAACATCAAGAGTTGAAATTTATCAGAATTTATATAATTATTGTTTTAATGATTTTAACCCGTCCAGATGTGGGTTATTGATTCATACTTCTATTACATCGAAATCCTTAAGCACCTTTACTCTCCCTGAAAGACCCAGCTTTTTGGCTTCCATCTTGACCTGTTCATCAAGCTCCTTCTTGTCCTCGTATCTCTGACTTATATGGGTGAGGAATATATTTTTGGCTCTTGCAGATTTACCTAAAGTCAAGGCCTGTCTCACAGTGAGATGGTTGAACTGTAAGGCCTTCTCTTCCATATCGGAAGAGAAAGTGGACTCGATGAGCAATGCATCGGCATCTTTCGCGAAACTGGCAAGTTTCCTTTCGTACGAGAAGTCTGTCATATAGACCAATGATCTGCCTTTCTTTAGATATGTGAAGTGTCTCCACCTTAGCCTTCTTCCATTGTAAGAAACGTCCTTCTGCTGCTTCAATCCTTTTAGGAAAGGGCCTGATTTTATGCCAGTTTTGCGCAACAAGTCTTGTCTTATGTTCAGCCTGTCCTTCTCCTTTATTTTGTAGCCTATGCACATGACATTATGGGGAAGATTTATACCGTACACCTCGTAATCTTTACTTTCCATTATTTTAGAAGCGCGCGGCAATTTGAGAGAGACTGTCTTTACCTTTACCATATTATGAAACTTATAGGTGGATATTATGTGTCTGACGCTTGAGTCGGTACCGGTTGGCCCGTATATCTCCAGCGGTTTTTCTCTCCTTAACATGTTCAAGCTCTGTATGATCCCGCCTACGCCCAAGGAATGATCTCCGTGCCAGTGAGTTATGAATATAGAATCTATTGACGGACTTAACCCGGCTATCCTTATCTGTCTCTGTGTGCCTTCACCGCAATCAAACAACATGTTATTTCCTGCCAAGTTTATGTATATCGAAGGATGGTTCCTTGTCCTGGTAGGGAAAGCGGAGCTGGTCCCTAGTGCAATGGCCTTAATCATACATAACCTCTTTTAAGTTTTCCATGATCCTGGCCATCAACGCCTCCTTATCCATGCGTTTTACAACAGATATATAATCCAATAATCTAGGTATATTCTCAGGCGTATTAATACTATCATCAGGACTCAGCACCGGTGAGTCAGTCTCCACAAACATCTGCTCCGGCGGTACTGCCCTTATGATAGAATCTTTTCTGAATTTCATGAAGCCGGTGGATATGCTCATATATATGCCGCGCTCTGCGGCCGTGCTGCAATCCGACTTGTTACCCTCAAAGTTGTGTATTATGGCATGGACATGGAAAGAGCCAAGCATATCAAGAATGTCTTTGATCGCTTTCCTACTGTGCAGTATGCAAGGCTTTTTATTGCGTTCTGCTATCTCCAGGATCTTCTCTAGAGCGCGCTTCTGGAGATCGATATCTCTCTGCTCTTTCCCTTTATAATCTAGGCCGACCTCAGAAACTGCCTCTGCCCTGCTTATGTTATCGGCTATATACTCCACTCCAGCGGATATCTCTATTTCCGTAGAGACTGATATATGGTTCGGGTGAAGTCCTATACATGGAAGCAGATTTGGGTAACGGCCGGCCTGAAGCAGTATCTTATCGTTGTCCTGCGGGGATTCACCGGCGTTGAAGACCAGATATCTGCCCAACTTTTCCATCATATTCTGCAGTTTGTCTTTGAATACGGCATCGCTCATATGAGCATGTATGTCCACGAAATCGTAATTCAGCGTTTCCATAGAATATCTTATTCGGCCATATTATATAACTGGACTGCCTGTTCGCTGTGATTATTACTGAATAAGTTTATATATTCATATGATATATTCTTTCTGTCTGATAAATATGAAACTACCGAATCAGGTAAATAGGTACTGCAAATTCTGCAAGGAGCATACATTGCAGAAAGTCATACACGTAAAAGGAGGGCTTAGAGGGACCCTTACGGCCGGAAGCAGGAGAAAGGGATGGAACCTTAAGCACGGCTACGGTTCTACACCTTACCCGATGTTTGAGCATGCAAAAAGACTTGGCGTAAAGCAGTCAAAGCGCTATGACATAAGGTATAAGTGCACGAAATGCGGTAAAATGACCACCCAGAAAAGGGGAAACAAAGCGAAGAAACTTGAGATAAAATAATATGGATGATATAGCATTCAAGACAAAGGAAAGCAAATTCTTGAAGGTACGCTGCAAGAAATGCAAAAATGAGCAGGTAATATTCAGACACGCCGCAAACGACATATCGTGCCTTGTCTGTGGGGAAGATTTGGCGAAGTCGACGGGGGGAAAAGCGGAAATACTAGGAGAAGTAATAGAGAACTATTCTTAAGCCGTAAAACTATAAATTAAGCCATTTGGTAATATTCATATGGATATATACGACGCTATAAAAAGCCGTACTACAGTCTACTCCTACTCAGAAAGACCTGTTCCAGATGAGACCATAATAAAAATACTGGACGCTGGAAGGCTCGCTCCGGCTGCCGCAGGTATAAGTGAATATGAATTTTTGGTAGTGACTGAGCAGGAAAAG
>JAMCRN010000008.1 GCA_023380585.1 Candidatus Parvarchaeota archaeon
AACAGTTTATCACCTATGGTCTGATAGTCATGGATCATAGAGAGGCTACTTTCGGCATTCTAAGCGGGTCTAAAATAACCTCTCTAAAACACATAAAGTCTTTCGTCCCAGGCAAGATGTCCAAGGGGGGCCAATCTGCTATGAGGTTCTCGAGAGAAAGGGAGGGGCTTATAAGGGATTTCTACAAGGAAATAGCTGAGACTGCTAAGGACCTATTCTTTGAAAAAAAAATAGTCGGGCTTGTGATAGGCGGACCGGGACCAGCAAAGGATAATTTTATAGACAGCGGATACCTTGTAGCAGAATTAAGCAGGAAGATAAAGGGAGTGAAAAGCATAAGCTACACTGATGAGAGCGGCCTGCAGGAATTAGTCGAAAAGAGCAGCGACATATTCGCAAACGAAAGGATAACTATAGAGAGAGGATACATACAGAGGATGATGGGGAGCATAGCTAGAAACGATAACATGGCTGCTTATGGAGAAGCCGAGGTCATTAAAGAGCTTCAGGATAATAATGTTGAACTCATATTGGTATCTTCTGGCCTCGATGAGAAGAAAAAGAATGAATTCTATTATATGGCGAAGGAGAAAAAAGTAAACGTAGAGTTCATATCGATGGACTCAAGCGACGGATTACAGCTTTATAACCTAGGGGGAGTCGGCGCTTTCCTAAAAAGGCCGTCAAAACGAAGTTAAAAGTTAAATATCTCAATTGAGTGGATAATAGATGGACATATCCATAGGAGACAGTGGGATGATATCCCGTATAGTTAAAGAGTCGCTGTCAAAAGTATTCGGGGAGGAGGAGGGCGCAAAACTATATGAAGCACTGTATTTCAGAGAAATAAAAACAAACCGGCTTCTACACAGCGTGAATGAGCTGATAATTAAGACACAGCACTCTGACAAGTTGAAAGACCTGCTTGAGCGCATCGTGGAGGGATTATCTTCTAGAGTAGACGTGAAACCGTCGGTAGGGGAGCTATCGGTGAAAAAAGGCGGCTCGACCGATGTCGTCATAAACGTAACAAATCGCTTTGACATACCGCTTTTGTTCGATGTCGCTTTAGAGGACAGGGACAGTTTCCTTCCGATAGTATACAATAAGATAGAAGGTGCTTATTTCAACGGCTTCTCTATGGAAAGCGTAATAGATGCCGGGTCTTCCGGTAACTTCAAGTTTAAAGTAGGCTATGAAAAAGAAAACGAAGGCACCACGACAACACTATTCATAGTCGTCAGATCCTCGGATGTAGAAGGACTCAACCGAATAGAGAAACTAAGAGTTGCTTTTGTTTGATACAGTCAAATAAGCAGAGATCACTCTCTTGAATTTTATCTTTTCTTTCTCCCTCTTGTTGTTAGTTTTCCTGCTCTTCGACAGGTGCTTGTACATCAATTTTGCCATATTATATTTTCACCCACTTTATCTCATAGTATGTTACTGAGTCTTCATTGTCTACTACTCCAAAAAGCACGCGCTTTTTAACGCTATGCGCTACTCTGTTTATAGCAGCAAAAGATGAAAACTTTATTGAATCGTTCTCTTCGCTCACATAAAGTATCCATTCCGCATGTGCCTTCCCAGGGTAGTCTCCTTTTTTGTATACTCTGAAGTCACCACCGTATTTAAAGGCAGTCTTAAGTATGTATCCGCTTGAACGCATGTCTCTAAAAACGCAGTACCTTGTCCAAAAACGCCTCTGCTTCTTCTCCGCATACGTGATAAACTGTTTAAAGTTCAATTTTTTACCGTCTCTGCCGTATATGGGAAGTTCTTTCTTCTCACATAGATACGCCGCTTCCTCAAATGAAAGCTCAAGACGTGAGTCCTGAAAAGAGCCGAAGTAGCCTTTATTATGTATCGTAGAAGCTAGACCCTGGTCAAGGACTATGACCCTGTCACTTGTCAGTATCACATCTTTCATAAAAGCACAAAATCAGACAACTTTGTCTAATTCACTTATTATCTTGTTCTTGGATAACAGACCGATCATTGATACTAGCGGTTCCCCGTTTTTAAATACAAGTATAGTCGGTATGCTCTGGATTCCGTATCTGCTGGCTAGATCTGAAGACGCATCTACGTTGACTTTGAAAAATGACATTTCCTTTCCCAGCTCAGATTCTATTTCCAGAAGTATCGGGGACATCTGCTTGCATGGATGGCACCAATCCGCCCAAAAATCCACTACTGCTATACCTGCAGAGCCGATCTCGGAAATGAAATTATGTGCATCTAGTTCTTTTACCACCTCTTAAAATCGTTTTTAGGATATTTAAAAGTTGCTCTGGCTATATGGAAAAAATGGCGCATGCTCGAAGCGGTGACTGTAGATTTTAACGGATCTGAATAGAATAAATGATGCTGAAATCTTTATGATATCCATGGAGTTTGTCCATCCAAACCATGATCATATACGTATCGTTTATAAATACATAGTTATAGATAAATCCCTATGAATGAACTGGAAATAGGAAAGATATACATCTGCAAAGTAAAGAAACTTCTCCAACATGGTGTGATAGTAGAGATAGATTCCCTTGGAATAGACGGGTTCATACACATATCAGAATTAAGCAAGAGGTGGGTAAGTAACATAAAAGACGTAGCGAAGGAGAATGAGAACTTAGTATGTAAATTGATAAAAAAAGACGGTCAATCTCCTGAGCTGTCCGTAAAGAGGGTAAGCGACAGCGAGAACAGGCAGGCTCTACGAGAATGGTCTATAAGCAACAGGATTATGAAGATTCTTGAAAATAGCTATAAGACGGACTTTAAAAATGTGAAGGCCAGGATAGAATCTGCGTACGGGTCAGTTTTCGGTATGTACACAGAAATATCCAAGAACGGGACAAAGCCGATGGACGATCTTAAATTAAAATCGGATGTAAAGAAAGAGCTCGCAGATTTCATCGATAAAACAAAAAAGAAAATAACCCTCAAAACTGAATTAAAGATACAGTCATACAGCGAAGACGGGGTAGAAAGGATAAAAAAGCTCCTAACCGGTGATTATTCAGATAAAGACGTGTACAGCATAACTTATGTAAAGGCGCCGATATACCTTCTTAAAGTAAATGCTGGAGACACTAAAAAGACTTTGACGGAGAACAGGAGGATACTGCAGGAACTTGAAAAAAAAAGTAGAGAACTTGCGATAGAATTCTCATGCAAGGAACTTAAGTGATGAGAAAGATAAGATTTTGCAGCAAGTGTGGGATTTACACGTTGAAACTGGAATGCGCTTCGTGCGGAAGCAGCACGGTCATAAACGCCCCTATTAAATATAGCTTTGATCCAGAAGTATCAAAATACAGGAGGATGTCCAAGAAAAACATCATCGACGAAAAGACAAAAGGCATCTTATGAAAGTAACCAATGTAAAGTCCATATATGAGGCCATAAAGGCGAATAAGCCAATAATAGACAGGATAGTAAGATACGCAAAAAACGGCGAAGTCGATGGCTTTACCCCTCCGTCTTCTATAGTGGGCGAGAAAAATTATCCTAAGGTCTCTATTGGCGTGCTTTTCAATGATATGAGTAACTCTTCTGCATACGACGACCATAAACTCTGGATAAGACAAGGTTACGACGTCTCTAAGATAATCGCTGCTAGGTCAGGACTTATAAACGCTATGACCAGAGTGAACGTCGAGTACCCCAATACGGAATTCATGGAGAGAGTCAGACTCGCTATAATAGCAAAGGAGGAAGTGCCAATAAATGCGAATATATCTTCTGTCGGTATTAGTACAGGGGAGCGAATAAACGGGCTAAGTCCTGTAAATGCCAGACTTGACAGTCTGAGGATAAGCGATTCTGTGAAAGTTGAAAAACATGTAGAGAAAGTGTTCTATGACAAAGACCTGAAAGCACAGGATGGGATAAGATTTCTGTATGAAAGAGGAAGCGACGAAGACAAGATAAGCCGTATTCTCAGCGT
>JAMCRN010000009.1 GCA_023380585.1 Candidatus Parvarchaeota archaeon
TATTAAATTCATTATCAAATGAAAGTAAACCTAATCCTGGCGATGGTTTAATTTTTGAAGGCATTATCTCTAAACCCTTATCCGCCAACCCTACCTTCATATAATCTAATATTTGTGAATTTTTTTGTTTTGTTTTTACTTCTCCGATAATTATCTCATAATTAGATTTTAAGTTGATTGGCCTTTCCTTTTTGCCTAAAAAAATTAGACTTAAGTCGATAATAAGCCCACCAGCGCTGACTAAACCATTTAGTTGTAAATCATTAAAAATTGGTGATTTGTATGCTCCGAAGTCTGGTCTACCGTGATAAGACCAAGGGATCTGCGTTTCACAGAAAAATCCTTTATGAGAGAAGATTTTATATGCGATAAACTCAAAAAAGTGTTCTAAATCAGATCCATCACTTTTTACTTTTGTTAGTAGGTAATTACTAGGATCACGGCCCAAATCTCTTAATTTTTTATATACATTGGAATCTACATTTTGATTGGATACATCTAAAAATATAAGCTTTTTATTGCCCTCTAAAAGTTTAGGGTATTTATTATAAAGTTTGAGAGGGGCGTTCATTAGTTTTATTTCTTTAGAGAAGTAAAAACAACCGGGGTTTAAAGAATAATCCCTATGATTAAAAGTGACCATTTTACCGAAGGGAGAATAACCATATTCATTAAAAAGAAAGTTGCTATTTGTAATTGTTGCGTATCTAAATGCTTCCAAAGATGGAAGATCTATAACAAATTCAAAAGCGTCGTCCTCTACCGGCGTTAAATTAAAATTCTTAAGCATTATGTTGTATAGGGTTTTTGCGGAGAACTCCATTCAAGTTTATATCTATTATTATTTAATAACTATTTATTGTTAATCATTACTAGAAATCTATCCAGTTTCCTACGTTTATACACACTAGGTATAGCTTTATTTGTTGGCATCCAATCTGAGGTAATCCCAAATGTAGAAAATCCCAAACTTTCATAAGCTTTACTTACAACTCTAGCGGTATTAACAGTTTTTTTATCGCTTAAATTCATATCTCCTAACACAAAGATGCATACTCCTCCAGGTTTTAGGACCCTTTTTAAATTATCTCCTACTTGTATCATATCCTCAATGTAAGTATTTCTATTCTGAATTAAATTATGTTTGAGATCATCCCTTTTACGCTCATTTAGACCTAAGAATTCTAATCTTAATTTGTTATCCTGCACATAATCTAAAGTATCAAAATAAGGAGGACTTGTTATTATTGCATCAACTTCATTTTTATTAAGCGATATATTCCTAGAGTCAGCAAATATTGCTTTACCTTCTGAATTCATAGGAATCTCATCTTTATAGAGCCTTTTAACTTTCTCAATAACTCTTGGTATAACTGCACGATATTCGGGCGTTGTTTTTGGTTTAAAAGGTATAACTAAACTAGTTGTAGCAGATAAGTGGCCCGGCCGATGCCCATGTAATATACCTAATAATGCCCCAAGTAAAAAGAAACGTTTCTCTTGAATAAGAATATTACGTAAGGCTATCATCTCTTTTAATGTATCGATGTTATAGAACTGTTTGACAAAATCTGATATTTTAGATATATCGACTGACTTAGTATCTATAGAGACGCTTTTTAACCAGTCTAGCTGTTTTTCTAACGGCAGCCTTTCAAATTTTGCACGGGTTATTGTAAATGCATATGGATTTAAGTCTATCCCTATCGCTTTTCTCCCCATTAAATCTGCTTCTAATGGAACCGTTCCTACCCCACAGAAGGGATCAAGGATAGTATCGCCGGGCTTAGAAAGTAAATCTATTAAAACATGCGCTATAGCAGGTTTCATCTTTCCTACATAAGGAGACATATGATGTAGGCTATGGCCCCAGTTTTGTTTTGAGAAAGGCTGCTTTTTCCAAGGCGTCTCTTTTAATATTTTGAGAATCTTAAGTAAACGTACATTAGACCTTATATTAGAGAGCGAGTTAACGCTACTTATGTATTGCAACGAAAGTTCACTTCCCATATTACTTTTCCTTATTTTCTATTATAAGTTTATTATGATTTATAGTTATTGTTATATCTCCGTTTATTTTTAATGGGAAGTTGCTGTCCTCAACTAATCCTTTTTTTAAGCGAATATAAAATCCCGAATCACTCTTATAAAGTTTGGTTGTTGCTGTTGCTACCATATATAAAATTAGATATTAATATTATATATACTTATATGCAAAATTTTATATACAATTTTGCACATAATATTATAACTTAGACAAATCGCTTGATTTTTTAGTCCCTTCTGTTTGTGTGCCTTTTATCATTGATTCTATCACACTTTTAAATGCAGGATTAATTTCATAACCAATTCCTATCCTCTTAAGGTATTTTGCCCTTGCAACCACTTTTCCGCTACCTAAAAATGGATCCAACACGACATCGCCAACATCTGTAAAGAGCTTAATTGCACGGTCTACTAGACCATCTGGAAATGGACAGTAGTGATAATGATTTTTACCGCCGCTTTGAAAAGGTGGCACAAATTCCCATACTGTAGATGGGGCTTCTCCTATAGGATTCCTGCGTTTGTGTCCGGGGGGGTATATATAATTTTTAGGATAAGGCGTCCTAATTCCATCTAAATTCCATTTATATTTATTTGATTTTGAGAAGACTAGAAGATATTCAGATCTATTTTTTAATTTCCTTCCGAAATGGAATGGAACCCCAGTAAGTTTCTTGTAGACATAAACATCTTTACACCCTATACCTATGCTTTCAAATTGATTCATTATATGAAAAGGTAGTGGGATTACGTTTCCTGTGGGAGTTTTAATTCTTATAATATCTACATTAACAAAAATTACACCATCGTCTTTTATAACTCTAGCGCATTCCTTCCAAACATTCATTAACTCATTTAAGTATTCATCATAACTTTTTTTAGTTTGTTTTGGTGATGCAGGCAATTGACTAGATTGAGATTTAATAGGCGATGAATAATCTTTTAAATTAAAATAAGGTGGTGATGTTACTATAAGTTGTACTGATTTATTTTTTATCTCATCCATGTTAGAACTATCTTTATAAAAAACGAAATAATCCATACGATTAAATGTAAATTTGCTTATCTCCGTACTATAATTTGGATTAGCAAGTATTTCTTTCTTTATGGCGTAAATGGATGTTTTCATATTTATTCTAGCATCATAATTAGATTTACACTTTTTATATTAAAACGATTTATTAAATATAAAAACGACTTCTTAATCTCCATACTGTACTATCGCCCTAAATTTAGCTTTTCCATTCCTACTAAAAGGCTTTCCATAAAATTTTATTCTTATCCTTGACCCTTTCCAATCTAGGCACATAATGCCTCAGTGCATTGAACAGGCTGCCGTCATTCCTCTTCGGCTCGTAGCAGCCTTTATTCAGTAATTCAACAACTGTGAGAAAATACCTCCCGCTGTACCTCTTCCTCCTGCTGACTATGCCCGCCGTCCACCTGCTTACAGTCCCTTCCGGCACGCCGAGCTGCCTCGCTATATCCACAACCATCATTCCCTGCCTTGCCATGATCACTGCCGCTCTCCTGACTTTCGGGGGATATTTCACGGGAGGGTTGGGGCTCGGTATGTTCCACTTGGACAGGGTGCCGATAGGCACGTTGAGCATCTTTGCGGCAGTGCTTTTTGACAGGCCGGACTTTATCATCCTCTCCGCTTCCTTCCTCACTTCAACGGGATGGTACTGCCTGTTGCTGTTTATCCCGATAACCCACTTGGATACCGTCGTTATGGGAACGTTGAGCTGCCTGCTTATCTGCGATCTCGACAGTCCCTGCTCCGCCAGGCTTTTCGCCTTTTCCCTGACCTCTTTGGGATAGCCGGCTCTTTTGCAGTACCCTGTCACCCATGAAGCCGCAGTCCCTCTTTTAACGCCGAGTTTTGCGGCTATCTGCATTATCGTCAGACCCTGCTTTGCCATCTCCCTTGCGGTTTCCTTCACGCTTTCCTGGTACATAACAGGTTATGAAAACCGATATAAAAAAGACTGCCTGTCATTTGCCAAAACGGCAGTAAAGGAATGCCTGGTTTGAAAGGGAGGAATCTGCGTAAACCTTGACTGCTGTGCTCTCAGAAGGCATCTGTGAGGCAGATTTGCCAAAAATTACATTCGGAAGTACTGCTATGAAAAAGCACCTCGACTACGCCTCCGCCGCCTCCGCCAGTATTCCCACTATAATAACTATTCAGACCACCGCCACCATTCCCTCCGTTATTGGCTATCACTCCATTATTCTTGAATGAAAAGGAGAGTATTACCAGAGGAAAAACACCGAAACCGCCTGGCGCGTATCCGCAACAATTGGGCACGTTTTCCACAGCACCGCCACTTGCGCTGTCTAACAGGCTAAAATTAAAGGAATAGCTAGGTAGTTTCTCTAAAGGCGTCCCGCCATTATAACCTTTTGTGTCCACTCCCGCCGCTCCGCCAGTAGCTAAAGTGTAACCTCCTGGCTCCTCCGCATTAGAAATAAAACCAGCGGCTCCACCACCACTTCCTGCAAAGGACAATCGGAAATTTGTGGCATTTCTTATAAAGTTATTATGCGTGATTATTCCTTTATTGTATATAGATGTAAAATTCAAAAAATTCTGACTCCCTAATGAGACTGTCCCATTATTTGTTAGATTCTCTCCAGACACCAATAGGCCGGTGGTCTCGTTTATTGTCCCATAATTTAACAAAATATTTGTTTGTATGCGACTGTTGTTTGTCATTAAAAGATCCGCACCTTTCTCTATGTATACACCAGCTGCACAGAGTGAAAACCCATTGGTATTTAATGTATCATTTGGTTCTAATACAACCCAACCATTTGTAGTGATATTCTCGAAAAGCAAAGAAAGGCCAGAATCTATAGTTATATTATTACTTGTTAAGTTATGGCTGCTGCAGTATGTAATAGTTTCTGCGTGTACTGTAGGTAATACAAAAAATAATATCAGTACAGCTAAAAATAAGATATTAAGATTTTCCATAAAGTTCATATAATACTAACCTTAACGTAATTGACATAGTAAAATACCGAGGTATGTTTCTTGGGCTTCTGAAAAAAATAAATGTAGAGAGAAGGTGTGCTTTTAGGGGGAAAGAGACTCCTTTATTTCCACTGGAATACATTTTGTTTTTATCCTGCTTCATGATTTTCATATTATTTTTTATCATACGTAACACCGTGTATTACTATTATTATAAATATTATTTTTATAGGAAGCTAATACTATTTAAATCTTTCGTTTGTGAGACGCTCAAAATCAACAACGATTATTTCTCCATTGGAAATTTTGATGGGTTGTTTTTAATTCTTTAAGAGAAAGCATGTTTCCTATGGAATAGACCTATATTTCCACTGCAAGCTTATTTTATTATATTTATATTATTCTATATAGTATATATAATATAGGAGACTTTATTTTAAATTATTTAAACGACTTATTTTTTTCCATAGGAAATATAGGTGTGTCAGCATTCTTATATAAAAAAAGTTATATAACTAAAGTATATCAACTTTAGTTATAGTATCTATTTAAATAGAAATTGACTAAATAAAGTATAAAACTTAGTGAATTATTTTTGATATGGACATAAATATTTCAGATACACAAAAGTTAGAGAGACTGAAAACTGAAGGTAAAAATAAATCAAACCCAAAAGACATATTCAATGAATTTCTTTTAAAGAAAAAAATCTTTAAAGATAAGGAAGTGTTATCATCCTCATTCGTTCCTGACACTATACAGCATAGAGATGAAGAAATAGAATTTATTTCTAATATATTCGCTCCGAGCCTTTTGTTAGAAAGAGTCTCGAATCTCCTGATATATGGTTTCTCTGGTACAGGAAAATCCTTAGTTACGCGTTACGTGGCAAAACAACTTTCTTCTATATCTATGGAAAAGAATGTAAATGTACTCCCAATTTATGTTAATTGCCGCCTAGAAAACAACAACACAGAATACCGTCTAATATCGAACTTATGTTCTATTTTTGGAGTAAAAGTACCGACAAGCGGCCTTTCTGTAAATGAATTGTATAAAAAAATGACAAAAGCGATAGATGTAGAAAATAAATCGATTATACTCATAATAGACGAAATAGAAAAGCTCATCCAAAGCGCAGGAGATAGCGTCCTGTATAGCTTATTAAGGCTAAACGAATCGATGGCGCATGCTAAAATATCGATAGTTGGAATATCAAATAACACAGATCTTAAATCATTGCTGGACCAGAGGGTGAGAAGCTCGTTGAGTCCGTTGGAATTGGTCTTTAGACCTTATAACGCAGTTGAGATAGGGAATATCTTAAAAACAAGAGTACATGATTCCTTTTATGAAGGGACTGTGGATGAAAGTGTTATACAAAAATGCGCTGCCATGTCTGCGCAAGAGCACGGAGATATACGAAAGGCTTTGAACTTGTTATTAGTCGCAGGGGATATAGCACAAAAATCTAGAAAAAGCAGAATAGAGGAGGAAGATTTAGACAAAGCGGTTGACGTTCTGGAACAAAATATAACAGAAGCGGTCGTAAAATCAATGACAAAACAGAGCAAATTGGTGCTTTACTCTATAATATCTATCTCTAAAGGAAAAAGGATGGGGAGGGTCTACAGCGGAGAAGTATACGATACATATGTTAAATTAGCAGACAGATACGGTATGAAAAGGCTTACTTTCAGAAGAGTCTCGGATTTAATCGCTGACATGGACTACAATTCTATAATAATGTCAAAAATAAGAAGTCATGGGAGATACGGCAGAACAAGAGAGCTGAACCTTGCATTCGCGCCTACTTTGTCCGATAAGATAGAAAACATAATAAAAAATAATTTAGTATAGGTCCGTAGAACTAAATAAAGATAAATATCTACAAGTTTTACTTCTATAATGAAGCGTTTTCTTTTGGGGAAGAGATCCCAATCAGCATTGGAGTATCTAACAACGTACGCCTGGGAGTTTGCTCTTATAATTTTAGTGGTTGTTGCGCTGTTTTATACAGGCGTGTTCAATACCTCCGGATTCTTCTCATCCGCACCCGTTTTTTCTGGATTCAGCGGTATTTCGATACAGAATGTAGTAGCAAATTCCACTGTAGTTGAACTGTCAATGGTCAATGATGAGAACTTTGGAGTAAACATTACAAATATGGCGCTCGATTACAACGGTCAGAATTTCACTGTGTTCTCATGCACAGAGTATTCACTATATCCTGGTGAGAACACAATCTGCGCTTTTGTGGGATCTTTCCCCCAAAGACGTATATCTACACACTTGTACATAGACTACAGTACAAACTCAATAAACACTCTATCAGCAGGGAGTATACTATTCTCTCCATCTAACTCCGCTGTCAAGTTCCCATTCATAAAAACAGAATTAAACTTCACAATAACAAATCTACAGAGCACAGCGACGTCGGCGCCATTCCAGCAAGAGATAACTTTTGATCCGCAGTTCCTGCAGCAGTACGAATCCAGCAACCTCGGCAATATACGATTCTATGAAGGAGCACAAGAGTTATACAGCTGGTGCCAAAGCGGATGCTCCTCCTCTTCAGATAATGTAACATTCTGGGTAAATTTACCGAACGGTGTAGGCGCAGATTCTTCCCTGAATTTAACAATAGTATTCTTACCTTTGGCAAATTACGATGGTGTCTACGCTGGAGAAGCGCCACAGCTCTCCCCGATATACGCCGAGTATGATAATGGGGCTGATGTGTTCCCGGAATTGTATAATAATTTCAAAGGGACTACATTGAATGGCTTTAGTGGCGGGACCTATAAAATCGATAATGGTCTTACTATATATGACAATGGCAATTTAGTTTCTACCTCAGCAATACCAGACGGAAACACTGCTGTAACCATTTTTGGTCTGTTTGACTCTGGCGGCGCAGTATACTCCGGCTCGGGTAGTACATATGCATTGGGTTATGATTTTTACGACGGCAGCGGAGGAACAGGGCTTAGTTATGCTTTGAACTCAAATTCCGGTGGCAATGTAAATTGCGAAAATTTCGACACAAATAAATCTTGGGGTGCGTCAGCCGTTCCTATAAATACAACAGGTTTTTATTCTCTTTATTCGATTTATAAATCAGGTAATTTAACGACAGAATTTTATTTCAACAATATTTTCGACTGCGCAGGGAGTTGGCTTTCTGGTAATCCTTTTTACAACTCATTCTCTTCAACGAGCGACTTTCAATTTTATACGCAGACAACCTCGAATGCCTATGAATATTGGCAGTATATATTTGCGAGAACATTGCCCCCCAACGGTGTTATGCCGACTGTCTCCGGGCCGCTAGTCACCAGAGTGCCTATAACTTTTACTAACTACCAAGGCACTTCTACGCCGTCTCCTTTCCAACAAATGGTAACCGTGAACTCCTCACATTTCTCTAAATATGAAGCTAATAATCTAGATAACGTTTTTTTCTTTTATTCTAATGGGACTATCGTGCCTTCATGGCTTGAATCAGGCGATGTAGCTACGTTTAATGGCGAGACCACCTCTTATAATTTAGGCGGAACTTCGTCGTATATACAAGGGTCGTCCCCCTACGTTTTTCCTTTATCTGGCTTTGCTTGGGTCTATGATAAGAACTATGGTACTAGCAATTTTCAGGTAATATTTGAATTTGATGGTAACACTCAAGGGAGTAGTCAGTTCGAGCTAGCGCTCAGTACAAGCGGGCAATTGAGATTCTGGAACGGGTCAGAGAACTTTTTATCCTCCTTAACCGTACCATTGGATTCATGGAGCCTAGTTGGGTTTTCTGTGGATTCCAACAATATAAACCTATACGTAAACGGACAAATAGAGTCTTTCCCCACCTCTAACGCCCCTCAGGATCCAGGAGACGGATATTGGATAATAGGATGGCAGAACTGCTGCGGTGATAGAGACTTTAACGGAAGCATATCAAACGTCCAGCTATACTCATCAGCACTGTCCAAAACCCAAGCTGATCAATTATATTTAAGCGGACCATCGGGGTCTCCTCTACAGAATGGAGAATTGGCGGGTTGGTGGCCTCTTCTTGGTAATGCGAATGACATGAGCGGGAACAACAATAATGGTGTAGTGAACAACGTTTCGTTTACTTTCACCAGTTCGGCAAGCACAAAAACCACATATTGGTTAAAGATAAGTTCTATTCCTGCAGACTCAACAAAAACAGTGTATATAGGATTCGCGCCTCCCTATATAAATTCCTTCAACAGACTTACTGGAGAAGCGCCACAGCTCTCCCCGATATACGCTGAATATGATAATGGAGCAAAACTGTTTAATGACTATTGGAATTTTAATGGAACGTCTATGCCCTCTGCTTTTAGCGTAGTGAACCCGAATAGCAAAAGTACAATAAGTGTAGACAATGGATTATATATCGCACCATACCCCAATAATTACGCAGGGATAGAGTATAACAGTGTCTTTAACCCCGATTCTGTAGTAGAATATTATGAGGTAAGCTCTTATTCAGTACCAAATTGCTGGGCCGTAGGAGAGGCAGTCGGCTCATTTAACAGCTCTGGCGGCTATCTTTATGTTTATGCGTATCCGCCTGGCAGCGTGTACGGCCAGCTCGGATGGAGTGCCGGTAATATCGTTTTAAGTGATGGGGTAATATATAACCAAATTTTTAGAAATATTACGCGCAGCAATGTCATAATAGGAGAGGCTTGGCCGTCGGAAAATTTACAGGTGTATTATGCGGATGGACAGGACAGACAGGTGTCGTCAACAAATGAGCTTCTAATAAAAAGTGGAATAAGCTTCAGCTTTGGGGGGTATTACTGTACAAACGGGTCCTCTATATATACACGTTGGATCAGGGTAAGAGCATATCCCCCAAACGGCATTATGCCAGCCGCCAGCTTTGGAGGAGTGATATAAACAATGAAGAGTACTGGCTTTTATACCCAGAAGGCAGTTATTTAGAATACCTATTTTGCCTGCTTAACATGCATTTATACTAATTTGACAATACTATTTTAATGGAAAAAGAAAAGACCGAGATTTTACCATTTTATCATATAGGGAGAGTCATAAAGTGTTTGACGAAGATAAATTCAGACAGCGCTGATAAAAAATACAAAGCTGTAGTGGAGATGTGGGACAACAATATAATAACGTGCGAAACCGGTGGATTAAAAGTAGAAGACGGCGATTTCGTCGTTGTATTATTCGATGGTGTGGTACAGGGCAACAATGTTATAATGCATCCCTCCAAGATAACAGATAAGATATCAAAGCAGACTGGAGAAGAGCTCTGGGAAAATTTCAAAAAGTTTTTCGACAAAGCAAAACCTCCGCACCCCATGACAGGGTAATATGAAGGAGTCCAAAGTAATCGAGGACTTATTCAGACAGGAAAACAAACACCACCAAGTATACTCCACGCTACTGTTCACAGAGAATAACCGTGCGTTCAAGGCCAGGCTGTCAAAGATCGCAGACATAGAGCGCAAGCATTGTGATATATGGGCAGAGATACTGAAAGAATATGGCAAAGAGGTTAAATACAAGAATTATTACCTTCTGCCCTACCTGTTCGTTTTAATCAGAAGGCTTTTTGGAAGGAGAATTCTGGCTGCCCTCCTTTCTGTATACGAGAAAAACTCCATAGACAAATTCCTTTCAGTGATAAGCTATATCCCCCGAAAAAGGTTGAAGAAAGTCGTGAACGTGATAAGCGATGAGCTATATAATGAAAGCATATATGGCCCAGAAGTAGACGGTGGCATCTTCTCTCATATCCGTGAAGTCGTATTCGGCATGAACGACGGCTTAGTGGAAGTATTAGCCGCAGTAGCCGGGATAGTCGGCATATATCATGATAATCTTATAACGGCTCTTGCAGGTCTGATAATAGGTATCTCAGGCACATTATCTATGGGGGTAGGGGCCTATCTCTCTTCTCGTTCAGCAAAAGACGTTTACACCGCAGAAAACAAGCGTATATGGTTAGAATTAGAAGCTGCGAAGAGGCGCGTTCTAGAAAGGTCTAGCCTTTCGTTTGACCATTCAAAAAATATCTTGAGGGATCTCGACTTATTAATAAAACGCTTAAGAGCTAAGAGAGACCCTTTCTATACTATCCTCGAAAAAGAGAAGACGAAATATCTCCTAAGAACTCTCGGAGAAAAGAACAGTCTAGAAGCGAATAAGGCGACAAATCCATTCAAGGACGGGTTATACGTCGGCGTGTTTTATTTGTTAGGGGCAGTAATTCCCCTGGTAAGTTTCTTTGCCGGTGTGATACTTCATGATTCGGTCTTTCTGAACTTAATTATATCCGTCATAGCCACCTCACTAGCAATATCACTGGTCGCTACGATAATAGCAGTAGGCACAAGCGAAAACGTTTTAAAGAGGATATCACAGTCGCTTTTTCTTAGTCTCATGGCAGCCACTGCGACTTTTCTTATAGGCAGCATAGTATCGCATTATATCGGAGCGTTGTTTTAAGGCCAGCGGTCTGCATATTCAAATTACTACTTTTAAGTAATAGAAAAGTATTAATACTAGTTATAATCATTGTACTTGCATGGAAAACAAAAACGGAAAGAAAAGCAGACTTGAAGGCTTGCTAGGAGGCAAGAGGACTGCCGTGATCGCAGGTTCCTCAGCTGCAGCAGGTGCTGCCGTCGGCATATACGCGACTCTCAAAGGAGCCACACAATATGCATATGGTGTACTAAAAGGCATCGGCTCATACCTTTCGACAGGGTACAAGGCTTTCATACACCAGCCACTGGTAGTAGCAGCCGGTGCGGTAATTGGCGGCTTTGCGACCTATGGTATAGCAGCACTTGTAGGTGGTCTTCTAGGCTACAAGGTAGCTAAGCGGCACAAGGCAAAAGCTAAGCCGGTAAGCGGGTAGGCGTTCCGCAATTAAGCGGGCGTCCCCGCAGCTACGGCGAGCTAGACTGCCTTTTACTAGAACCTTTATTTTCTGTTTTGTGTTATTTTTGGTTCAACTATTTCTAAGAAGATGATATAAGAAGGTGCCCACCTAAGCGTATAAATACACTGGCATTTAACCATCAGTAAATGGAATTGCAGCCATATATAAAAGGCGAAGAAAAGTTTGGAGCAATAACTTCAAAATTATACTCAGCTTTTGCACATATCGCTCTAGACAGGATGTATAATCTTGTGGTAGACGATCTGGTAAAGTTACACCCAAAGAGCATACTTGAGGTTGGTTCCGGTCCGGGCGACCTTGCAATAAAGCTTTCAAAAAGAATGCCTTCGTCTATTATCTACTGTGTAGATCCCTCGGTTTACATGAGGAAGATAGCATTAAAAAAGATAGAAAAGCACACAGCTAAAAACATTATATATTTAACTGGCAGCAGTCGGCACGTCCCTCTAAAACGTAGATTCAATGTCATAATATCTACATTATCCTTCCATCACTGGATGAGAAAGAAGGAGAGCCTCCTATACCTTGCCAGTCTGCTGAATCAAAAAGGCAAGATACTAATATATGAATACGACCGGGAAAGATTACGATACCCCTTCAGGCTTTTTTTAGGGGGGCATTCACTCGACATAGACGACATAAAAAACTTGAATATAAGCGGCTTAGCCTACAAAATAAACAAGCGGCCGCCTTTTTTGTCTGTTGAGTTCTACCAGAGAAACCAAGGTAATCAACTAATGAAATGAGTCTGGGCCCAGGGAGGTTCGAACTCCCGACCTTTTCCATGTGAAGGAAACGTCATAACCGCTAGACCATGGGCCCATTTAGGTCTTTTAAAGGCCTCCGCCTCCACCCAGCTGAGAGCTAGCGAAGAAAGTGGAAACGCCGAACCTGACCACGAAAAATATCGCTATTCCTATCAAAGCGTAAATAGGCGCTTTTTTCATTCCATCTTTTGCCTTTCCCGTGTTCAATATTCCCCCGAGTATGGCGCTCGAGCCAGTTGTTATTATGACATTTATAACCGAAATGACCAGTATAAGAGTTACAGGCACGCTAGGAAGGCTAAATGATGAAAATATACCGACCCCAACAGAGGGAACGTTCGCCGTAGAGGCACCAGATACTTTGCTTATATTATCAAGTATACCTATAAGGAAGGATGCGACACCGTAGAGTAGTGGTGCAGCTATTGTAGAAGCCAAAAATATAAAAAGAGCATAACTCCTGACCTGGGCTTTCATATCATTCCTTATTGACTCGTTTTGAAGCATGTTGTCGGCCAGGTTTTCCAGGATCAGATGTAATTCAGCCCCAGCACGTATTCCCTCAGATATTATCCGCATCGTATCCTTAAAGAACAGAGAACTCGTACGTCCTGACATATCCATTAAAGCCTCCGCGAAATTTCTACCACCTTGGACTTCAATAGCGGCGCTGCTAAGCAGGTAGTTTAGTTTCCCGAATTCTGGCTTTATGGAAGCGAGAAAAGAATTCTCAGGTATCATCCCCGCGCGCAGGTTCGCCGCCATCAACAGGAGCATATCTGGCAGGACCTTCTCTATGCTAGTCGCTACGGAGTCAGAGATGGCTGAGAACACAGAATCTATCAATACGCTCCCCCCGAAATACACAAGAGGCGCGCTCACAATAGAAAAGATTATACTTTTAGTGAATACAAAAAGGACTATCGGCACCAAAACCGTCATTATCAGAATAGCGAGCGTTACAAGGCCTGTGAGTTCAGATATTCTATCAGTGTTTATCTGGGCCGTCATTATATTGTTTGCAATGGATTTCCTTACTTTACTAAAAAGAAGAAATTGTAAATTGAACAGAAAGTTGTGCTTCTCGTCCATCTCACACACCAACAGCAGGCCTTCTGCTCTTTACCATCCCCATAAAGAACACCTGGAAAAGAATTAAGAATGCAGGCACCATATATATCAGTGCAACTATGTCAAAATGCGCAAGAGAACCGAGTATTATGAAAACAGACATGCCTAAGCTAGGCAATACCACCGAAACAAGCATATAACCCATTGACATAGGAGTAAGTTCTGCGGCATAAGAGCGCATATCAGACTGCTGTTTTTTCACAAGCATGTCGTTTATGAGGGTAAGCGTTCCGCGCATGTCGCTACCTGATTTCATCGAATTTACTATTATGTCTATCGCCCTCCTAAGCGATTGGGATGGCACGCGTTTTGAAAGATTAGTGAGAGCTGCATCCTGTCTTTCCCCAGACTGGATCTCTTCGACGGTTTTTTTAAATTCTGTAGAAACAACACCATAATCCCCGTTTGAAACGTCCAACAGTGCGTTAAATACAGGCACACCAGATCCGACCTTTATCATAAGCTCTCTGACAGCAAAGACAACTTTCTCGTCTATTTTTGCCCTTCTTTTTGATGCAGATAACTTAGGATAGTTTATAAAGTAGACGAAATATATCCCCGGTACAAGGAAGATCATAAGGACCAGTATGGCGGTAAGATTCATCGTAAGTATCCCTTTTTTAATCGCTATCAGCAGTAATGAGACAGCTATTACAAGAAGCAATGCCATCAATGCCAGCGCTACGAATATACCGGCCGATACGTAATCCAATGGGTCTATATCTATCCCGCCTTCTATTAGAGACATTTTCAGGCCCTTCGTCGAATTTATAATTACATAGGCCAGCCCTTTGAACTTTCTACCAAAATACAAAGCCTTGTCTTGGCTTACTATTATACTCGGCATTACCCTCTCTTTCATCATATCGCTAAGTCTCCAAAACTTCAGGCTCTTCGTCGGCGGCTACCACTCCCATTAACTTTTCTTTATTGATGTAATAATTACTCGTTATAAGTCCTATTTTATTTACAGAAGCCACTTTTTTATGGGACATCCATTTGAGGATTGACACTTTCTCGCTTATATCTTTTTTCATCTCTTCCGCGGTCATACCGGAATAAAGCTCCAGCTTGTTAGCGATCTTCTGTGATATGTTTATAGTCCTCTCTATCGTGTCTGTCCTTGGCTTCCACTCGAATAGATTATTTGTTTTTATCTCCGTCTTTCCAACTACAGAACGTTCGGCGACTTCAGCAAGTTCAAGTACACGACGCAGCCCACTTCTTCTCTGCCTGAACGCTGTTATTACCAAGTCTAGGGTGGACACTTCTATCTCAGGAAGATTTATAGGCTCAGAAAGAAGCCTTTTAATAACCTGTTGGGCTGTTTCAGCATGAAGAGTAGCATAAACAGAGTGTCCAGTCATAAGCGCTTCAAAAAGAGTTTCCGCGTCTTCTTTCCTTCTTATCTCACCGACGACTAGTCTGTCGGGCCTCATCCTAAGCGAATTCAGAAGAAGATCAAGCATGGTTATCTCTCCTTTGCCTTCGGAATTAGGCTGCCTTGTAACCATCGGCACCCAGTGCAGGAATCTAGGCAGAACAAGCTCATTTGTATCCTCTATCGTTATTATTCTCTGGTTCGGAGGTATGAAAGGTAAGAACACGTTCAGAAGGCTAGTTTTACCAGATGCTGTACCTCCTGTTACAATCATAGACAGCTCGTACTGCATCGCTTGCCATACAAACGCGGTCAATTCTGGGGTTATAGTGCCCTTAGTGATAAAATCGACGATTGTCCATGGTTCTTCTCTAAATTTTCTTATGTCGAAAGTGTTGCCGTGTACAGATATAGGATATAAGGTCGCGTTTACACGGTCGCCGTTGGGTAGCCTTGCGTCAAGCAAAGGAGATAGAGTGGTTATCTGCCTACCCACCTTCCTTGCGACTTGCTGTGCGAAGTTTTCTATCATCTTCTCTGTTTCTATCCTTATAGTGGTCTCAAGCCAGCCATATTTTATGTGGTATACCATAACGTTGGTTTTGGAGTCGTTTACTACTATCTCTTCCAGATTCTTGTCATTGTCCAATATCTCTAAGACCCCAAGTCCGAACATCTCATGGAGAAGCGTGGCGGATAACTCTATGTAAACTCTCTCCTCCATACCCGGAAGTATCGTCTTCAGCTTATCAGACGTAAGATCCAGAAAATCCGTCCTCAAAGTAGGGGAGTAGCTCTCAGACAGGGTCTGTATTTTAAGAGGGTACTCCTTTATCAATTCTGTCCTTATCTCTGTCAGCACCGCTCTGATTCCAGGGTCTATAGCCGGCACTTTTATATTATACACAGATGTAAATTTACCAGGCACTCTCTCGATGCTTACCCTAGCTAATACACCGTCAGAAATAACGTCATAGCTTTCAAGCACTTCGACGCGCTGCTCCATTTCAATATTTAGAAATTTTACATTATATACTTTAAAGGGGCAACGGATGCTCTACCTGGTTGAGCTACGAGCGCATGCGCTCGAGGGGATTTGAACCCCCAACCAACCGGTTAAAAGCTTCATCTGCCCCCTTTAAAGTAATATTAGTCAGATGCATTATAGTTATTTATGTATTTTAGTGCATGAAAACGATATCTGCGTTTAAAGTGATAATTATGTGTTTTTTGGTTTCTGAAGGTAAATCATCCATCCTACATACTGTTTATAAGTTTTGAAAAACTCCTTATGACATGATAAATTCGCTGTCTGTGAGCTTTTTTCTCTTAGGAGCAGCTGCTGTCTTGTTTATAGGGTTCGTAGGAAGGGCCATGGCTAGGAAGACGTCCATCCCGCATATAGTATGGCTTATGCTCTTTGGGATAGCCATAGGCCCGGTATTCGGCCTCTTAAAAAGGCCAGTTTTGCTGGAATTTCTTCCTTTTGTTACCAGCATAGTCATAATAATAGTACTTTTCAACGCAGGACTCAGCATAAACATAAAAAAGATAATAAAAGGCGTATCCAAAAGCGTAGTGCTGGCGATAACAAACCTAACGCTTGCTGCAGCGGCTACCGTAACCATATTATATTTTCTTGGGTACCCTCTTACCACGTCTGTGCTTATTGGATTGATAGTCGGAGGCCTTAGCGCTTCGATAATACCCGGATTTGGGAGTCTCTCTGCTTACAGCGACAAGATAAAGACGATAATAAACCTAGAATCCATAATAGCAGAGCCATTGGCGATAATATTTGTCCTAGTTTTTGTAAGCGCGTTCTTGCTACATGATTATTCCCCAGGATTTATAGCGAGTAAGCTGATATCAGAATTTTCTATAGGGATAGTCATAGGAGCGGTATTCGGGCTCGGGTGGGTACCAGTCATGAGCCATTTTCAAAGGTATAAATATGAGTATTCCTATGCCGGCTCTCTTGCGATAGTATTCTTTCTATACATAATAGTACAGGGTATGCAAGGAAGCGGCCCAATGTCAGCATTGGTATTCGGAATGTTCCTCGCAAATGGGGAAGACATATTCAAAGCGCTAAAATATAGGCACGGGGTGTCGTTTACATTAAGTAAGGAGTCTAGGTCGTTTAACGACCTAGTGGCGTTCCTTACTGCTTCTTTCTTCTTTGTTTACTTCGGCGCTCTCATATTCCTGCAAGATTATTATGCATTTGCTATAGGCGTGGCTATAGCCGTGTCCCTGCTCATAGCCAGGCAGATAGGTACAAGACTTGCCCTTTTGAAGTCCCAATTCGTATCGAAAGATAAAGCCGTGATCTCATCCATGCTAACACGTGGGACAGGCGCAGCCGTCGCGGCAGCTATCCCTGTGGGTTTAGGAATAGCTGGAAGTGGAGACTTTATAGACATAGCAGCAAGCACGATAATAACGACTATAATCCTAACAGTAATAATGGGCAAGGTCTTCAAACAGAATCAGCCCCAAAAAACAGTTAAACAAACTCTTAGAAAAAGTAGCGTATGACAATAGGTGCTGAATCGATATTTGTTTTTGCAGGGTTCATAATACTGGTCGGGTTTATAGGCGAGCAAATATTCAGAAAAACCAATGTGCCTTCTTTCCTTTTTCTAATATTGATAGGGGTCGTAATAGGACCTGTTCTAAGACTTATAACAAGGAATGTTCTAACGCCGATATTGGGTACCGTGGCAGAGTTTACGCTTATAATGGTCCTTTTTTACGGCGGTATGGAGATAAATTTCAAAGCTCTTTTGGACAGCAGCGGACGCGCAATAGCCCAAGTGTTCTTTTATGTTTCCATAGCGATATCGCTAATAACTATCTTTGTAAATGTATTTCTTGGGTGGTCGCTGATACAGTCGCTAATATTCGGGGCGATTGTGGGCGGAGAAACTACCACTATAGTGGTCTTTAAATTAGCGGACTACATAGGTATAAAGGAAAAGACCGCAGTTTTTCTCAAACTTGAGGCTGCCCTCAACTCTATAGTGCTTGTTGTCCTTTTCGTTACTTTTGTAGGGCTTTATCAGACCGGCAGCGCGAATATCTACAGCGCAATGTTAGGGCTATCTTCGAATTTTTCTATAGGAGTCGTTGTAGGACTGATACTATCTATAATCTGGCTTTCGATATTAAACAAGGTAAAAAAGTACAAATATACATATGTCCTTACTCTCGGCTTCCTTCTTCTGACATACTCCTTTACTCAAATCGTTAACGGAAGCGGCATACTAGCTGCATTGATATTCGGGGTAGTCGTGGGTAACAATAAATTCATAGCTTCTCTGTTAAAGAGGAGGACGAATCTTAAAAATCTGGAAAAGCAACTGCATACACTCCAAGGAGAGATAACTTTCTTATTGAGCACTTTTTTCTTTGTGTTCTTAGGCATAGTATTCAGCATCTCGTTGTCTAGTCTGGAATTCGGAGCGATTGTAGGGGCGATAATATTGCTGATACTGCTCTTCTCAAGGTACCTCGCAACTTCTATATCAACAATAAGATCAGAAATTTCTGCAGATAAAAAGTATATAATAATGTTATTGCCGCAGGGTCTTACTCCGGCAACTCTAGCCATCCTGGCCCTGAGTTACGGCATACCCCTCGCCAGCACCTTTTTAGTCCTTGTGACATATGTTATAATATTCACAAATGTAGTAGCTACAGTCGGCGTGTTCGCAGCTAGAAGAGGAGCATAAACTGCCGGTTCGCTGACAAAGTATATTAATCAAGAACTGCGTAGATTGTTTATAGGGAAAAATCTTCAGAATATGGGCTTTAGAAAAGAACATGACTACTTAGGCGATGTCAGAGTGCCAGACGATGCTTACTGGGGGGCGCAGACACAGAGGGCAGTAGATAACTTCCCGATATCCGGTTTGAAGCTCGATAAAGATTATATAAAGTCGATAGTCTTGATAAAAAAGGCGGCCGTTATATCCAACATGAAAATAGGTCTTATCGAGAAAAATAAAGCCAATGCCATAAAAAAGGCCGCTGATGAGATACTATCCGGCAGATTAGCCGATCAATTCGTTGTGGACGTGTTCCAAGCAGGCGCCGGCACGTCTACGAATATGAATGTTAACGAAGTAATAACGAACAGGGCGATTGAGATTCTAAAAGGCAAGAAGGGAGATTACTCCATAATACACCCGAATGACGATGTTAACATGGGCCAGTCTACAAACGACGTAATACCGACTGCGATAAAATTAACATCGATGACTCTGTCCAAGAAGCTCATAGAGAGCTTAGACACTTTAATAAAAATTCTTCGGATAAAGGCCAAAGAATTCAACCCCGTAATAAAAAGCGGAAGGACGCATCTGATGGATGCAGCACCTATACGGTTAGGGGCAGAATTCAAAGCATGGGCGGACATGATAGAATTAGACGTAAGAAGAATAAAAGAAGCGGCAGAAAAACTAAGATATATAAATATAGGAGCTACGGCTGTCGGGACAGGTGTAAACGCAAACCCTAAGTATGTAAAGTTCACTATCGAGACGCTTAGTTTATATTCTAACATAAAGCTTAAACAAGCTCATGACCTTCCAGAGGCTACAGAGTCGATGACAGATATAGTGGAGTTGTCATCTTCTTTGAAGAGTTTATCAGTCGACCTTATAAAAATATCAAACGATATACGTTTAATGAACTCAGGACCAGTCACCGGGCTGGAAGAAATAATACTGCCGGCAGTCCAACCCGGCTCGTCGATAATGCCTGGTAAAGTAAATCCAAGCGTACCTGAGATGGTGGATATGGTCTGCTTCCAAGTAATAGGCAACGACGAAGCCATAACTATGGCGGCACAGGCCGGCCAGTTTGAGTTAAACGTCATGATGCCGTTGATTGCTTATGATATCATCTACAGTCTAAGGATCCTCACAAATGCAGTCACCGTCTTCGCAGAGAAGGCTATAATGAAGATAAAAGCCAACTCTGTCAGGATACATGAGTTGGTCCTAAAAACGCCGGGGGTCGCTCTGGCCCTAAACCCATATATAGGCTATGAAAAGACGGCAGAGGTCGTGAAGAAAGCGATAAACGAGGGAAAGAGCATCGCCCAAGCAGCCAAGGATATGAAGGTATTACCACCAAAGAAAATAGACGAGATACTTGACCTGTATAAATTAGCATGAATGGCTTTTAGTCGACAGACAAGTATATATTAAAGTAATTTTTAGTTTATATATGAGAGATAAGATGTTCGATTTTGTAAGCACGTACAGACCGGCGCCGAAACCGCATAAGACTGGAGTTATAGAAATAAGAGGCCCATATTATTCTACAGTCACTTCGGCTTATCTGAAAGCAGTCCTTGATGACTGGGGAGAATACGTCGATGGTGTAAAATTCGCGGGAGGTTCGTTCAGCCTTCTCAAAGCAGACAAGATAAAAGAATTCATAAAGATATGTCACTCGCATGACGTTTTCGTGGACACTGGTGGATGGATAGAGAGGGTACTTGTAGATGGAAAGACGGCCGTTGACAAGTATATAGACACGTGCAAAAAGCTTGGTTTTGACATAATAGAAGTATCCAGCGGCATGGCCCCAGAGATAATAAGCATGCCACTCGAGGATAAACTGGCAATAGTAAAGAAGATAAAGAAAGCCGGCCTAAAACCAAAACCAGAAGTCTCTTTAATGATAGGCGCAGGCGCCGGAACCCATATAACAGAATACGAAGAGGAGATGAGATACAGAGACATGGAAGACTTCATAAAAGAGACTAGAGCTTATCTTGATATCGGGGCGCATATGATAATGGTCGAATCAGAAGGGATAACAGAAGACCTGCCGCCAGAAAAATGGAGAGTCGACGTTATAAAGAGGCTTCTGTCCGAGTTCGGATACGAAAAACTGATGTTCGAATCCTCCGACCCGCCTGTTTTCAAATGGTATCTGAAAAACGTAAGTAGGGACGTAAATCTATTCATTGATCATTCTCAAGTTGTAGAATTCACAGCATGGAAACTCGGCCTTTGGGGAGACAAAGACATCTGGAAAGGCAAGAAAATAAGATATAGCTAAGCCGCTCCAACAAAGAACTACAGCCATTGCAGATAAATATTCTTTCTGCCGTTTGCGGTTCTATAGTATTTTTACGATATCGAATAGCTGGGAGATGTCGCTCTCTTTGTCTATACCCCATAAGAACTTAAGCACAGTCTCAGTCTTCTCTGCTCCGAGATTTTTACCGGCCAGATGCCTGAATTTTTCCTCGACTTCCCTGTCGCTCATAGGGTTATTGGGATGGCCCCTCTGGAAATATTCCTCTTCTGATAGGGTCCTGCCGTCCTTGAGCTTTAAAATAACCTTATTTGGTATGCCTTTGTATGGGTAGGCCATAGTAAACTCTTTATTCTCCTTCACCTTTACTTTTTTAAGGAATCTCAGAGTTTTATTATCTCTAAACCGTTTCCTAACAAACTGGTCTTCTGTTACGTCCCCGTCCATCAATGCAACTGTCGTTATGTAAGCTATGCTGTGATCTGCTGTCTCTTTGGTCTGCGGGTCCCATTTTTCAGGCTCCCTCTTTCTGTCCCCTATTATGGAAAAGCCTGCCTCTTGCGTTTCTATCGTCATAGAGTCAATGTCATCTATACTATCTATTTTACCCCTCAGTTTAAGGGCGGCGTCTATTGCAGTTTGAGAATGTATCTCTCCATCATGCTTCTTTATGTATGTCTTTTCTATCATAAACGGTGTTCTTTTCCCTCCAAAATCGCCAGTGTTTATAGAAAACTTTCCTGAAACTTCTTTCTGGAATCCATATTTGCCCTCAAATGTCTCTGATGGGCCTGTGAACCCCTTTTTTGCGATTATAGCGGAAAATACCGAATTTCTTACTGCATTAGACGCGGCTGCAGCTTTCCAGTTAGAAAGTTCCCCGACTCTGTTTTGTCTTGTGGAGAGGTTGTTAAGAGCGATGTTCACAGCTTGCGCAGACTGTTCAACGGAAGACTCCAACAATTTCGAAGCCGCAAGTGCATTGCCGGCCAATAAATAATTCACATGGTCCCACCCTCTTGCTCTAAGACTGGAAGCATCGCACAATCTGCATTGTATCTCATATCCTATAACGATCGACAATATCAAGTCCTTTCCGCTTTTATGCAGCATATCCGCAACTGCTAAAGCGCCAGCTATATTATCGCTTGGGTGTGCCGGCTCTTTAGATAGATAAGTGTCATTCCAATCCAGATATCTTATCGCGTATCCATTGCTGAAAGCCGCATGGTCAGGAGGAGCCTTGTACGCTGACCCTAGCAGAGTAGACGACCCTGGCCCATCGGTGTGGTAAACTGTATCTCTTATTGTCTTCACAGAATCATTATAGAAAGTATTTAGCCCGCAGCCCAAAGAGTCTATCAATCTCCTCTTGGTTTCTCTTATAGCGTTGGGAGAAAGGTCTTCGTATCTTAACTTGTAAGCATATTCTGCTAACGAATGTGATATGTCCATCCTGACAATATAATAATCTCTTAAAATATAAAACCATGCGGAGACGGGTATTTTTATAGTTTTACAGACACCTCAGTTAAAATCCCGGCAGACCAGCATAAGAAAAGTTTTATATTTTGTAGATGTATGTCATATTGCATATGGAAAATGCTTCAAGACCAAAATACTCCGCCGTGCCTTTAAAATACAAAGAAGTCCAGGGCATATCTGCAAAAACTTTTTCAGAGCATTTCAAGCTTTATGAGGGTTACGTAAACAAGACAAATGAAATATACGAAAAGATAGCAAGCGGGTTCGCAGACCCCTCGAAATCAGCAGGTACGTACAGCGAATATGGAGAAGCCAAAAGGCAGCTGTCATTCAATCTTGGAGGAATGTGGAATCACAAACTGTATTTCCATGATTTCGAGAACGGGGCGGGTACCAAACCTTCAGAATCTCTAAGCAGAGCCATAACAAATGATTTTGGCTCATATGAAAAATGGAAAGAAGATTTTGTAGCCACAGGTATGGCTGCCCGTGGCTGGGCTATGCTGTGCTTTGGACTGGACGACGGACGGCTCCACAATATAGTCCTTGACGCACAAAATGCCGGGTTTCCGGCCACAGTCGTGCCTCTGATATTAATGGACGTTTATGAACATGCGTATGTTATGGATTACGGCGTAGCGAGGAAACCGTACATAGATTCATTCTTCAACGCTATAAACTGGACTTACATATCAAAGCGATATGACATCTCTGTAGAGATGCACAAACTTTGGTCAGCTCAATGAATGGTCATAAAAGCAGTCATATTCGACCTCAACGGGACTTTGATAGACGATTCAGAAATAATCAATGAAGCATGGAGATCAGCTGCCGGTTCTATCGGTATAAGACTACCGGTAGATTTCGATTTTATCCGACGCGGATTGACATCCAGCGACATAATAACAAAGATTCTAAAAGTCACTAATGCAGAGGAGATGTATGCGCTGCTAAAAAGGCGGAGCTATGAGATAAACAAGAATATAGACAGGTCCTTGCTTTTCCCGGACGTAATACCTGCTCTGGATAAATTAAAACAAAAACATAAGAATATTGCGATTGCAAGCAGCATGGAGCCGAATCTGATAGAGAGATTATTGGAGCTAACAGGACTCAAGTCTTATGTAGATGGAGTAGCCTCATCCAAAGAGGTAAAAAATGGCAAGCCGGCACCAGATGTTTTCCTGCTAGCCGCAGATAGGCTTGGTCTGGGGCCGGGAGAGTGCATGGCCGTAGGAGACAGTCCAAACGATATCTTAGCCGGAAAAGCAGCTGGGATGATTAGCATATTCCTCAGCAGGAAAAATGAAAAGTTCGAGGGAGCCTATACCAACATAAAAAGCATGGAAGAACTTGTGGAGAACGGGATAGGCGATCTTTTATTCCGCCAAGCGCCCGATAGTGATTAATAATAACAATTATTACTAATATAATGGCCGAGGAATCCGATTTTCAAATAGGCAGCTTTTCTTACCCAGGATTAGCAGATGTTTTTTTGACAAGAGCGCAGAAATTTATAGATTACGTACTGGACTGGGGCCGTAAGAATTCATTATGGCCATTGACTTTTGGCACATCATGCTGTGCCATTGAGATGATGACGTTCGGGGCTACCAAGGTGGACGCTGACCGAATGGGTACGCTGTTTATGGCTGACAGTCCTAGGTTATCTGATCTGATACTAGTCAGCGGTACTATAACGAAAAAGATGGCTAGGAGGCTCCTGAACATGTACGAGCAGATGCTCTACCCAAAATATGTGATCGCTGTCGGAGCATGCAACGTCAGCGGAGGCCTGTATCACGACAGCTACAACACTATAGAGGGAGTCGATAGGATAATACCTGTCGATGTTTATATCCCTGGATGCCCTCCGAGACCAGAGCAGTTCATGGACGCCGTTCGTGTGCTTCAGAGACTTATAAAAGAGAATGAGACGAAGGTCCAGAAATATGGCAGATATTATTGACGATTTAAAGCTTAAACTAAAGGATAAAATCTCCGTCTTATATAGTGACCCTAAGGAACCAGTGGTGGCATTAGCTGACAAGACTGCAATAAAGCCGGTCGCTTCTATAATAAGCAAAAGCTTTGATATACTCTTCATGCTGGTCGTGGTAGACAGAGCACCAAAATTTGAGCTAAATTACCTCTTTTCAAGGTACTCTGATGACAAGACCATAACGCTTAGGGTCGTAGTAGACGAAAAAGACTATGCGATAGATTCTATCTGCAGTGTCTTCGACTCTGCTAATTGGGAGGAGAGGGAAGCTTATGACCTTTTCGGTATAAAATTTACAGGCCATCCTGACATGAGAAGAATACTGCTGCCAGAGGACTGGCCTGGATTCCCTCTGCGTAAGGACTTCAAAGTCACCGATGAGATAAGAAATTGGACCGGTTTGGACCTTAAATTCTGAATTATGGAAAAACGTCACGGAATAGTATTGAATATGGGGCCAGTCCATCCTTCCACACATGGCGTCTTGAAAGTCGTAGTAGATATAGAGGGGGACACTATAAAAAAGGCCGTAACTGAGATAGGTTTCCTGCACAGAGGAAAAGAAAAATTAGCAGAGATAAGGTACTTCTCAAATTATTACCCGATAGTCGATAAACTAGATTACCTATCCGCGTTAAGCATGGAGACTCTTTATGCAAGTCTTATAGAAAAAGCCGCAGATATAAAGATACCAGAGAGAGCGGTTTATCTTAGGACTATTTTTGTGGAGATACAGAGAATAATGAGCCATCTTCTCTTTATAGGCGCCTTCGGACAGGATGTAGGCAATATCACAGGCCTTATATGGGGGCTTAGGGAGAGAGAATTGCTTATGACGCTTGTAGAAGAGGTCAGCGGCGGCCGTCTGGCCCCGATGTATATGACCAATGGAGGAATGTTCTATGACGTGCCTAAAGACTTCGGCGACAAATTAGTCGATATACTCGACAAGATAGAGAAGAAACTGGAAAAAGACTATGTCGCAATGTTCCAAAACAACGAGCTTTTCAAGATAAGGACCAAAGGCGTCGGTGTAATAGACTCTCAAACGGTAAAGAGACTTGGTATAACCGGCCCAAACATGCGCGCAAGCGGAATAACACGTGACCTTAGGAAAGATCAGCCCTATCTTGCTTACGACAAACTTGAATTTGATATAGCCAGCGAGAAAGAAGGAGACTCATATGCCAGATTCATGGTAAGGGTAGAGGAGGTATTTCAGTCAATAAAGATAATAAAACAGGCGCTAAGGCTCCTTCCAGACGGCCCGGTAGTGACAAAGACTCCATGGCTACTTAAGATACCTCCAAAGTACACTTTTGTAAGGCATGAAACGCCTCGTGGAGAGATGTCCTTCTATCTGGTGACAGACGGCAGCGAAAAAGCTTACAGACTTAAGATAAGAAGCCCGACATTCTTCTCAATAAGAGCCCTTGAAGAAGTTCTTGTGGGTTCCAAAGTTGCCGATGCGGTGGTAATCATAGCAAGCATAGACCCAGTTATGGGGGAAGTGGACAGATGATAGTCGACATATTTCTAGGTTACGTGTCAATGTTCGTCGGCGAGCCGATAGCTTACATAATATCGCTTCTGCTCGCTTTTATCGCTGCTCTCATACTTACCGGATTTATACCGATATTCGTAGGATGGGTGGACAGGAAGCTTTCAGCCAGGATACAGTCCAGGTACGGACCTGTCTATGTAGGTCCATTCGGGCTTTTACAAAACGTGGCAGACGCGATAAAGCTGCTGGGAAAAAGCTTTCTGACAACGGACGTCGACTGGCTCGTATTCAATTTCGTCCCGATAGCGATGACGACGGCATCTTTTTTGATGA
Organism: Candidatus Parvarchaeota archaeon; assembly: GCA_023380585.1. Classification (GTDB taxonomy): domain Archaea; phylum Nanobdellota; class Nanobdellia; order Parvarchaeales; family Parvarchaeaceae; genus Parvarchaeum. The sequence goes on from JAMCRN010000009.1 coordinate 26,657, forward strand.
TTAGTATAATACCTCTTGGCCTTCCAGGGTTCTCTTTCATTTCTGTACCTTTCGACGCTATATTCATATATGTGCTGGTAGCAGTCACACCACTTTTTGTGCTTTTGGCCGGATGGGGGTCAAATAACAAGTATTCAATGATAGGTGGGTTTCGAGGAGCTGCACAGATAGCGACATACGAGCTTACTTTTCTTCTCTCCATAATAAGCATATCAATGCTTGCAGGAGGCTATAATTTCAGCACGATCGTAACAGGCCAGAGCAAATTATGGTATATAGCGTACTTCCCTCTAACGTTTTTAGCGTTTGTGGTAGCCAGTCAAGCCACTATAGAAAGAGAGCCTTTTGACCTCCCGGAAGCGTCTCAGGAGTTACAGGCTGGGTGGGAGATAGAATATGGCGGGATTAAATACGGGCTTTTCTTCGTTTCGGACTATGTAAGGCTAACAGTGATCTCCATGCTTATAGTGTATTTTTTCTTAGGAGGATGGCTTGGTCCTTCTATCTTACCTGCGATAGTTTGGTTCTGGCTAAAGACCGCAGTTGTACTTTTCCTTTTGATGGTGCCTAGATGGGTGCTAGGCCGCCCCCGCATAGACCAGCTGCTGAGATTTGGGTGGAATTGGCTCCTGCCATTAGCAGTATTTAATTTATTAATCGTAGGGGCGCTTATATTTGTATGAGCCTGAAAGACACGGTCAAAGTGATAGGTTATGGGCTAAAGAACGTATCTGAGAAGCCAGTAACAGTGATGTATCCCGACGTTCCGCTGCCGATACAGACCAGAAGCCGGGGCATGCTGAGTCTGGATCTGGACAATTGTATAGGCTGCGAGCTATGTTTTCGCATATGCCCTGCGGATGCGATAAGGATGGAAAAAATAAACCTGCATATGCCCAGGAACCCAAGAGACGAAGCACCAGCAATAGATTTTAATAAATGCATATTCTGCGGCCTATGCAGCGAGATTTGTCCGCCGAACGTTCTGCACCATACGCATAAGTATGATATATCGACAGAGAATAGGGAAGACCTTGTTTATTCTCCATTTAAACTCAAGAAGGTATATCTTGATCTTGTAGCGCCACATAAAGATGAATATGAATTTAGGATAAAGAAAGAAGAACCGAAACAGCAGGATAAGACTGAGAAAGTTCCCGGGGCGGACAACTCTAAGTAACTCTTTGGAACTTAGATATAACTCTAGAATATATACCGTATATCAGAGAATACAGCTTTAGGAAGTATCTGGACGAAAATACGAAATATACGAATAAAAACGCTATGCTAACTCCAAGAGCGGCTCCGGCCAATACATCAGTGGGGTAATGCACTCCTACATAGACCCTAGAGAAAGAGACCAAAAGTGCTTCGAATAAGAGCGGAATAGAATAACGCTTTTTAAGAAAGAGCAATGCTACCGCGGCCCCTCCGAATACAATCAGTGCATGACCAGATGGAAAAGAGGAATCGCTATCCCTTGGTACGAGAACATGAGCCACCTGCATAACATCGAAAGGCCTCGGCCTATAGTATACGGTCTTCAATAACAAACCGACTACGATTATAATTACAAACACTAATGCCATAGCCAAAGCTGCCTTTTTTTCGTTTTCTTTCCCGAGTATCCATACAAGGGCGACTACCGGCACCCAAAAATAGGACCTTCCATACAAAGAGACCAAAGAGAAGAAACCATCAAGCGCCGGAACATTCAGACCGGAATTTATAAAGTTAAACGCAGAGACATCAAAGCTGTAGATTACTTTGTAGTTGACGAGAATGAATATCAATATAAATGCAGCTAGAGATATGATTCCAGATATAAAAAGCCGGTTTTTATCCATCTTAAACATTATAAAGAATAAGTTTAAATCCTTTTGTTTCGCTTGATAAGCTATGGAGGAAAAGAAGCTCGATATCGCCGCGTTCCAGCTCCAAGATTCCGACGCAGAGATAAACATAGGCGATATAATAGACGAGTATCTGAATGAGGAGACGCGTCCAAAAAGGATAGGCTCATACTACCCGAGTGAAATAGGGATGTGTATCAGGCGGAGCTACTACTCCTATTTCATATCAAAACCTACTGAACCGAAAGCGCTTAGGATATTTGCACTCGGCAATAACGTGCATGAGTTTATAGCCAGAGCTTTAAAAGACTCGGACAGGTTCGAGGTAGTGGAGGAAGAAAAGCCGATAAAGATAAACTATGTCGATGGCGAGACAAGTTTCTCTATCTATGGCAGGATAGACGACTATGTGGTCTCTAAAGGAAACACAAAGAAGGTCATAATAGAGGCAAAATCTACTAGCGACGTAGACAAGATAACCGTGCCCGAGGATAAGCATGTCATGCAGATAATGCTGTATCTAGCCGCTGAGAAGACGGATTACGGGATAATAGTGTATGCTGACAAGAAGAATTTGCAGATAAAGCAGTTCAAGGTAGAGTACAACGAAAGCGTATACAACAAAGTGATCCAAAGGTTCAAAGATCTGGACTATCATCTAAAGAAGAAGAAGTTGCCTCCAGCAGAGTACTATTTTGACAATAAAAAAGTGTGGGAATGCAAATACTGCCCTTACTACAATGAGTGCATGCAGGCCATAGCCAACGGAGATTGAGCTGATCAGGGAGTTATTTCTATATCGTCGTACGGCCCGATATCGTCCGTTATATTATTTATCATTTGATACAAAGGAGGGGATAAAACTGCTATATGGCCTGGGTTAGACCTGTATGAAACGTATACATACCCATTCGGAGTAACTGCGACGCCAGGTACCTGGTCGCCAAAAAAATTAGGCAATGTTATATTATCTTCTATGGCATACGTTTTCGGATTTATGATTAAAAGCGAAGAATTTGGCGATTTAACCTCTGTTAAATAGACATTTCCATTGGAATAAGTGATTGCTTGCGGATTAGGCCCGGTGGATATGTTTATTATATACGAATTTGTTGTGGAATTAAAAACAGAAACTGTATCCCCTTCCCAATTCCCTACCCAGACGGTGCCATTAACAGCCTGTACAAAAACAGGATAACTTAAACCAGTTATATTCTTGATTATCTTGCCTGCTGATGGGGAAACAACGAACACGTAATTTTGTCCCGACAGCCCGCAAGTCGGCCATCCATTCTCATTAGTTATATAAACATCTCCAGTATCGCTTACGCCTAAAGTAGAGATACAATTTGTAGGGATAGGGATAATTTGGGTTACACTATTTTTATCTAAACTGTAAGCCACCAAATCTCCAGCCTTTCCAGTCCCATTGAACAGGTATAAGAAACTCCCATTTAAACTGTAAACGCCCTGTCCAGCGTTTGGTATGTTTACAATTTTTGCAGGAGCCAGGGTATTTATGTTAACAATAGAGAATGAATCGGTAGAGTTTCTGAACAAGATGTAACTAGAATTAGGGGATTTCATAACAAAATAAGGTTCGAAAGCACCGAAGCGTTTTATTACTGTATCCGTGAACGTTGATGCTATATCAGTATAATTTGAATCCGCCATAGCTATTATTATGTAAGAATTCTTACTGCTGGTTTTGCCGAAGACTGAACCTGTTGAGATGTAAGGCCCAGAGAAAACCTGGCCCGGCTCTGTATAATTTATGTATACAGAATATGAATATACAGAGCCAATAACGGAAGGACAAACTCCGGGGACTAGAAAAGTGCTCATGGTATTTGGTGGTACCAAGGTATTAACGTCTGGGTAGTCCAAGTATTTTTTAGATCCGGATATTAACTCTATTTGTGAGATGTTTATAAGATTTCCAGTAGAGTCCCCAAGTGTCAAATAAAGGCCTTGATTCTGCACACAGGAAGCAGAAACGGTTCCTAAACCGGCGAAGCCTGTGACTGTGGCTGATATACTTGAGGATGGGGAGAAGATACCTAGGGAGTATAGGACTGCGGCTACGATGACTATTATGAGAATGGCCCAGCCATAGGTCATCATGTACTCTAGGGCTGACTGGGATTTGGTTCTCATACATTGATAGGTAGTATTGTCTTCTTCAAAGAAGAGTTTTACACACCGCCTTACAAGTTTTATAGACTAGAAGTATTTAAGTATTTAAAATAAAAGTACTGTATATCTTCACACCGTAATTAAATATCCGGCAAATATAATTATTTTCGCAATATCTTGCAAGTCCAAGACTCCGGGACAGATACCTTATCAAGTTCTGATAATATAAGCTGTCTCTTCTTTTTGTCAGGTAGGCTTTCGAAAGTCAGATAAATAGTCTCTTCTTCTGTTTTATCATGTAGTAAAAGAACGTTTATGAGCGCAGTCGTCCTCTTGTAGCATTCCTCAAGTCGGTTATCTTTAATAAGAGAGCTTATAGCCGTAAGTAGGTTCCAGATCCCTCCATGGTCTCCTTCCAGTCTTTTTATTAATCCTTCCGTTTCTCCGTTTCTTACTGCTGGGAAAAGGACTTCCTCCTCCCAAAATATGTGGTTTTTTAGTTCTTTTTCTGCCGTCAAAAAACCTGCTGTGTCTACTCTCCCTGTCTTAAGGCCGTCCCAAAAATTATTCAGACTAATCGCAATCCTTGCGTGGTCATCCTGCAAAATATCATTGAGCATTTTTAGCCTCGCGTCTGATATACAGTCTTAAGAGCTTTAAAGCCTTTTCCTTATCATTTATTTTGCCGTTTATAGTGCGCTGCCTAGCCTCTCCTACAAAACCTATTCTTTTCATCTCTTCTGATAATCTTTTTATGTCAAGTCCGCTTTTTTCCCCTGCAAGGACGAATATCTGGGAGCTAGAAACGACAGCTATGTCTTTTCCAGGGCTTTCTTTTATGAATTTATTAAATACACGATAAAAATCTGAGATTCGCATATTCCCCATGTCCAATGGCATATTAGAAGCGTTAAGTAGTGACTCTAGCAGGAATATATCATTATCCTTCTCTTCCTTGAGGGCGCCTTTAAGTCGTGAATACTCATCGGATAATCTTTCAGGGTCGAACCCATTTTGCAGAGACAAGCGTAGGATGTCGTTTTTTTTATCTATAGCGAAAAGAATCGCGTCCAACCCAGATAAAAAACGTATCTCCGTCTCGCCACGTAAGTGGGATATATTGCAAATAGAGAACGCTAATATCTCTTTGGTAGTTTTTACATGTTTGTGTATGCAAGCAGAGAAATCAAAATCGCCTATAGAGATTACTCGTACCGTTTTTTCTTTTTCAAGCCGCTCTTCGTTGAATCTCAGTTTAGGGAAGCGCTTTATAGCCTTGTTTAAATCATCGAACATCGTTTCATTTACCTTCAGATTAGAATTTATTACTTTATTTGTATCTGCCTCTGCCACGAATACCTTTTCTGCGTCTAAGTTCTCCTTTATGAAAATCTTGCCCAGCTTTTCTTCAGAGAAAGTGTCAGCTTTCCTGACGTGTATTTCTTCCCCAAGGTTTTGCAATGACCTGGCGAATATGTGTTCTGCGGAGTGTAATCCCTCGTTCTCTGATACCGACATTAGATAAAAAAGATTGCATAATATATAAATCTCAAACAGCTCAGATTCTATATGTCTAATCTATGGCAGGTATAGATTTACTTGGAGTTCCTTCATGTCTAGGCGCTAATCGAGAAGGGTGTGAGAAAGGTCCAAAAGCGGTAAGAGAGGCAGGGTTGTTGGATAAGAACAATGTACCATACATCGATATCCGAGACCTAGGAGACATAGAGGTGCCGCAGGAATCAAGCAAAGACAAAAATCCTAAAAATATAGATGCTATAAAAGCGCTTTGCCTGAGAATAAGAAAATCTGTAAAAGACAGCCTCTCCAGCAATAGATTGCCACTAGTTATAGGAGGGGATCATTCCCTGTCAATAGGTACCCTGGCCGGGGTCAGCGATTATCTTTCGGAGCAGGTAGGTCTTATCTGGTTTGATGCGCACCCCGACTTTAATACACCAGAAACGTCGATCACAGGGAACATGCATGGGATGTCTTTGGCTGTTGCCTGCGGCCTAGCCAAAAAGTGGTTCGCTCCTCCGGAATGGCCAAGCGAGGCAGTGGATCTTTCGAGAGTCGTTATAATAGGAGCAAGGAGTTTTGATGAGGAGGAAGCCAAAATACTGCATGATTTGGATATCAGAGTATTTACGATTCAAGATATAGACTTGGTCGGGATAAAAGATATCATAAAAAACGCTATAGATATCGCATCAGGTCCGCTTGGGAAGCCTATCCACGTAAGTTTCGATATGGATGTGATCGACCCATTAATATCTCCTGGCGTTTCTACACCAGTTGATGGAGGAATCACTTTCAGAGAAGCAAGGCTAGCCATGGAGCTGCTTCATGATTCTACCACTCTTACATCGGCAGAGTTCGTGGAAACGAACCCATTATTTGATTATAAAGGTTCTACCATCAACACGGAGCGCAGCCTTATAACTTCACTTTTTGGAAAGAGGGCATACTGACGTACGATGGTAGAAATAAGTAATATAAAACACAAATGATGGGCATATAGATGAAAGAAGAAAACAGGGATACTATAAAATTATGCGGGTGGGTCGAAAATCTCCGTGATTTGGGCAAGATACTTTTCATAAAGGTCAGAGACGACAGCGGATATTACCAGGTAACAATAATAAGAGAAGAAAGCAGCAAGATATTCGAGGAAGCCAAAAAAATAAAACCGGAATCGGTTATATCATTAAACGGCATAAAAAGGGCGAATAAGAAGGTAATAAATGGCTATGAGATAATCCCTCAGCAGATAGAGCTGATGTCAGAAGCAGAGCAGCCCGTGCCTCTTAATCTGAATGAGAACGTTAAATCCTCCCTCGACAAGGAGATAGATTATAGATTTCTCAGCCTTAGAAAGCCAAGTGTAGCATCAATATTCAAGATACAAAGCACAGTAAGTAACGCTATAGTAGAGTTTTTTCAAAAGAATGGCTTCTACCAGATACACTCTTCCAAAATAGTTTCACAGGCGACGGAAGGAGGGGCAAACGTTTTTCCAGTCATATACTTCGATAGGACCGCTTATTTAGCGCAGTCACCACAATTTTACAAACAAATGATGATGTCCGCAGGGCTAGAGAAGGTTTTCGAGATAGGGCCCGTGTTCAGGGCAGAACCGCACCATACCTCCAGGCACCTCACAGAATATACAAGTGTCGATATTGAGATGAGTTTTATCAAGTCATATGAAGACGTAATGGACATAATGGAGGATATGATGATATACCTATTCAAGAAGGTAAGAAAGACAAACGTTCGAGAGCTTAAATCAACTGGCGCTAGTCTCAAGGTTCCGCGGAAGCCATTTCCAAGGATAAATATGGCAGATGCCGCAAAAATATTGGAAAAATACGGGAATAGACCAAAAGATGACGGAGACATAGATCCAGAAGGAGAGCGCATCCTCGGAGAGTATGTTAAGGAGCGGTATGGAGCCGAAATTTTCTTCCTTACAGAATTCCCATGGACTATCGCCCAGTTTTACCACATGAGGAGCAAGGAAAATCCAAACATAACGTATCGCGCTGATATGATATACAAAGGGCTTGAGATAACAACACTTGCACAAAGGGAGCACAGGTATGATGTGCTTGTAAAGCAGTTAAAGGAAAAAGGACTTGACCAAGAAAAATTCCAGTTCTACTTGGATTTCTTCAGATACGGTGTCCCTCCCCATGGAGGGTCCGGCACTGGTTTAGAAAGAATAGTAAAGCAGATGTTGAACCTGGAAAATGTGGCGGAGGCGACACTATTACCAAGAACACCGGACAGACTGACTCCTTAAGCGTACATGGTGTCGGTTTCTTTATCGTAATTAAGGTTTTCGCCTAACTGCATACGTATCATGGAAACAACTAACGATGTTTTCGAAGCCATATCCTTTTTGGTCATCTCGGCTTTCAATGTATCCGGATTGAGTCTAAACGAGTACAGTTCATCTTTATCTTTGTCCCATATATATAAGTCGTACCCTAAACGGTGCAGCGTATACTCAAGTATAAGTTTGTGGGAATCAGGTGTAGGTTCTTGTGCGCTTGTAATATAAGGAAATAGACCTGGGTTTACTTTGTACAGCTCTTCCTTCGTCGTCATATAAGCGAATGAGTTTATTTCTTGGGGATCATCTTCGTTTTCTTCATCATATGAGTAGTTAATAAAAAAAGAATTGTTTTTTATATCAGCAGATATTTTAGCACCTATCGAGTCATACCTTAAATCCGATACATCGAGTTTTCTTCTTTTGATGGAGAGTTCTTTTTTTAGCTTCCTTTTTACTCCAGGGTATTTTTTGCCAAATTTATTTATGGTATCTATTTTTGGTCCCGTATGATCGGTGGCTATGTCATAACCTACAGTCGTAAGTCTGTCTTCTTCATTATTGTATATCCAGGTAGGTGCTCCCATTGTATTGTATAAAAGAAAAAGCGAGTAAGAATCGAGAGATTTTAAGGTTTTTATAGTTTCTAACCCGTTCTTCATGGCTTTTTTTTTCATCTATAAGGTATACGCCGCCAGCGTGCATGTCTTTCAAAGGGTGAAATACCACTGCAGTTCCTATCATGTCTGCCGCCAGTCCGAGTATCCCGCTGTCCAGCTCATCTTCGTCTCCTGGTTTTTGTGTATCTGATATTATCTGCTCTAAGCCGGGCTTACGATAAGAAAGACCAGTAACGTTGTCTTCAGGCATACATCTCACCGGAATTCGAATTGTCTTTAGCTTTAGGTTTTATCCTGCTGTCAAAAGAAAGGTCTTTTTCTAATCTGCAAAGTTCAGGAAAGTTTTCAGATGCCTTGACCGGGGGAAGAAAATTCGTGACAGGAGAGCCGTTTGGTTTTATATCGATAATGAACATAGAATCATTTTTTTTGTCTAAAACATACATCGACGCTCCCAAAGATAGGCCAAAAAAATCCAGTGATTCCTTGTCCAATACCAGTATCTTGTCTAACAGGTTATCTTCTTTCTTTTCCACCCTATCATACGTTGTGAACAGTATCTGCTTGATATCAATAGGGGATGCTCCATACAAGACAAATTCTGACACGTCTTTTAGGTCTGCTACCAAATATGATATGTATTCACGTTTTTTGTCTATCTTTATAGAATCTTCATCCTTTACTTTGTCATGATCCGGAATATCCAGAATATAAAGACATTTTTTAAACTCGGGCCTCTCTTTGCTGAGTCCAGATGTCCTATACTCTATAGAATCTATAAGTCCCTGGTGTCCTTCTGCTATATAAGCCACAGTGTCTTTTTTCCTGTCTATGATGTAAACGTCGAAGCGCAGAATATTCTTGAGAAAGCGCAGAGCCCTCTCATTCATGGATGACAGTATCTCGTCTACTTCAGGGATGCTTTTTGATAGCACATCATAATCTACGATATAAAACGGGTTAAAAAGCCCGTTTTCGTCTCTGACGATAGAAGACGCGGATTTTATCTTTGCGGCTAAACCGTGGATACGCGAAAATATCCTACTCGCGTCCCCTTTTTTTGCTTCTTCACTCGCCAGGCAGTCTTCTAAATTATAAAGTGTTTTTATTTTGCTTTTCATATCCTATCTTAGATGGGGTAGGATATTTATAGATTGAGAACGTCCAGCAAGTACTTTCTAAGGCTGTTTGTTTTGGGAGGAGGATTTAAGACCTTCTATAAGGTCCCTGAGCTCTTTTATGCTGTCGCTTATAGTCGGTACCAATCTATCTATAACTTTTTCAAACGCTTGCAGCTCTATGTTTACGTCTGATAAGGTCTTGTTATACTCTTCGGTTTTACCTACCATAGTATTCTGGATGCGGTCTATACGTTCGTTAAGACTGTTTACTTTTTCCTCGAGACTCTGAGTTGAAAGCGCATTCGCCTTTACCTCATTTTTTATAGCGGACATGTCGGCTGCAGCGGACTCCCATTTCTCTTGTATTATCTGTTCCAATACCTGCTGCATGGCATCAAGGGTTTTATCGCTTATATTCGTCTGCGCAGTCTGAGACTGTTGCGGTCTTTTCGGCGCCGGTGGCTCATCTTGTACGTCCTCAGTCATCTGCATAGTGTCATAAGACGGCATTTTGAACCCGGAAGGCGGTTCTGTGTCCTGGTCTTTGTTTATTGACGCTTTTATAAGCGCGTTTTTTATCGCTGTGCTGTCATACCCCTGTTGTCTTAGGCTTTCTATTATATCCTGGTCACTCATGCCGTTTTTAACCATATCTGACACGTCCGGTACGTCTGCCGGTTCCTTTTTCCTGAAAGCGTCTATCAAACTCATATCAGCTCCATTTTTTGCCACTCATATAGTTGTCTACAATTTTTATAACGTCTTCCTTACTTAAAAACCTTGATGGGTCTATGAAATTGAGGTACTTTTCTATTACTTTTATGTCCTGGAGCCTGGCAGCTTTTTGCACCTCTCTCTCCAATCTGCTTACGCTATCCTTCACTTCCAGAAGCTCTGTCTTGTAAGTGGACAAAGAAAGAGAGACAGCCCTTATCTGGTCGCTTATTTCTTTGTATTTGTCATTCTGATTCTGGTCAAGCATCTTTATTGTATCTCTGAGCTGCGACAGCCTTTGATCAAAGATCTTTATAGACTCTCTTAGCTCTACGATGTTCTTTGCAGTATCACCAACCGGCTCCATTCTAATCTATAAAAGCCTATGTTTTTATGTCTTTCCAAAATCTAGGAGCTAATGAATCGATAAGCAGGTAGAAAATGTCTTAACAAGTCTACGAGAATACAAATTTCTTAAGACTTAGTATGAAAGTCGATAAAATATAGATACGGAACAATAAAATATTACACGTAAAAGGCGGATCCCGACGGAAGCCGAAAGTGCTACACCTAGTGTGGTCCAGTAAAGCCTCTTTCGCACAGAACGATCCTATGTGATGTAAAACCGGAGGAGAAGTTAGTATGCCGCCTTTTTCAAAGAAGTGTGATCTATATGCGTAATCTTAGTGTACTTCGCACGTATATATATTAGTTTATAATAAGATACAGATAATGGGAAAAAATATCAGAAGAGGAAGAACATCAAGTGTGCATTGTGCTTCATGTGGCCAAACAACAAGAAGAGACAGGGCTGTATATCTCTTCAGAGATGGTATAAAAGCGTATTACTGCCCAGACTGCGCCAAGAAGATACACGGTTCTAGATTGTACAAGGGGATGCCGAAGTTCATAAAGAAGAGACAAGAGGCCAAGACGAAGAGAAAATTTGTGATGTACACAAAGGACTACAGTACGGAGGAGCCTGCCCAGCTCGATTCAAAAATCGATGAAACAGATTCAACAAAAGACGAGATACAATCGCCTTAAGGGATATGATAATCAGGTTTAGTGTTAGACGTATACTATTAGTAGTAGTCGTTATAGTTTTAGCTGCATTTGCGTATTATTTTTTCTTATCTGGGCATATATCTGCGGCCCCGCAAACACCAGCAGATGTAAGGTACGCCTTGGAATATTTCAATGCGGTGGAGTCAAATAAAACAATAATCGTGCCGCCGTCATATTATAAAATTGCGTCTGAACTTGCTATAAATGGCAATAAAGTGGTAAGCGATGCAGCAGAGTATGCAGGTATCCTATTTGGGAACAAGTCTCTCCCTAAAGGAGATTTCATCCTTGTAGACATGGCGCAATTGGATCAATTAGGAAGCCTGTCGAAGGCATCAGGACTGAATCTGTCCTATGATATAGTCTCTTTCCCGCCGTCTTACTACCAGGCTAATCTAAGCAATTCAGAGAGAAACTGTCTCGTTTATAAGAACGTTTCATCTTACTTCGCTTTTTGTGGCGTATATCTAGACAACGTTAAAATAGCCTATATAGGGATGATTAAATTTCCGGGGAGCAGCACTGAATACGAGATAAATTCGACAGTCTTCTACAATGGCATCCATAGATATTTGTTCAAGTCAATAGCGACTAATAATTCGAATGAAAAGCACGGGATCGCATTAGTTTATCAGAATATCACGACGCTTTATTTCCCTCAAAACATTACCAAGACATTCTTTGGCAAAGAGATGCTTCTCCCCTCGTCAGAATTAAACAACGTTTTTGACAACTATGGGGAAGCGAGGATAATATCTTAAAGTCTATACCGGAATAAAAACATACTTTTTTGCCTTCAAAAAGAGAAGGCACGCTATAAATATCGATATTACCAACAAAATAGAGAACAAGGAGGCAAAAACATCACATTTGAGCATAAACGGGCCGCTCCCTCCGGCTGAGCCAATGCTTAAAAAGTATGCAGACGTCGTGCAAGAGTTATAATTGTCAAAGATCTCCAAAGCCCCCGGGATACCCATAATAATGGCTATCAAAAGGAATATCTCTCGCGTCTTTCTCTTAGGCGCCGATGCCTTTTGGGGTTTAAAATCAGTATTCTCTCTACCTATCTGCTCTATATATCTTTTAGCCAGGCTCATTATAACTCTAAGTGCTCCACAATAAATAAAGAATGTGTCCTGTTTATGTTCTTGTTCGTGTTGAGTTCTTTCATCAACATTCCTGCTACGTCTTCCTTGGTGCCGTTGACGACTAGCACCAGGTCCCAGTCGCCGGTGACGCTATATATATCAGATATCAGCTTGTTCTGTTTTATGCTATCCAAAAAGGATGCAGTGCTTTTAGTGTTTGTTTTAGTCAGGGAGACTAGTATAAGCGCAGACTTGTAGTTTTTCGTATCCGCATAATTAAGCGATACTTTGAAGCCCGTTATCACACCATTCTTCTTCAGCTTCTCCACGTGATAGTAAACAGTCGATTTCGGTATCTTCAGTTTCTCAGCTATGGAATTGATGTCCTTTCCTTCTCTTAGAAGATTGAGTATCTCGATGTCCTTCTGTTTTATTCCCATAATTATGATAAAAATATAGATAATGTTGTAATTTTTACAATAGTATAATCTAATCCTCTGCCTTTAAAAGCTTTTACAAGAGCATATCGCCTCTTTGGTAACGCTCTTTTATATTATTATGATATTAAATTGAAATGGCGAGGATAGCGTTATTCTCGGATTTGGAAGGGGTTTTTGTACCTGAGATATGGCCAGCGATAGGAAACCGGCTTTCAATACCTGAATTGTCATTGACTACTCGCGACACACCAGATTTCAAGAGACTCATGAAAATGAGGCTAGATGCTTTAAATAAACACCATATAAGCTTTAGCATGGTCATGTCCGCTTTGGACGGGGTAAGGCCGTTTAATAATGCGGTGGATACGATGCGGGAGATAAGCGAAATAGACGGGATAGATCCGATAATCATCTCCGACTCATTCAAGGAATTTATCGACAAGATATTGGGCAAGCTGCATGGCTGGACCGTCTTCGCGAATAAGTTTCATGTAGAAGATGACATAATAAGAGATTGCGTATTCACAGTGGGAGGTGACAAGGCAAGAATTTTTGAAGATAACATGCACAGGGGAGACAAAACTATAGCCATAGGCGATTCTTTCAATGATGTAGGCATGCTGAAAAAAGCTAATTCCAAAATACTCTTCAACCCAATATGGGAGCTCAGGACAGTACTTACAGATGCAGTGGTATGCGACAGTATGGATTCTCTGCTGTCTGTCATAAAGCGGCTGGCCAATACATAAACCGGGCTATACTTCAGTCTATCAGGTTAGGCTGGTTCTTCATCAGATAACGGATAAGCAGGACCATGTAAACGAAGGCAATGCCGACCCCCAGAAATACAATTACTCCGAGAGACTTTGAGTACTCTGCCCACAAGAATAGCAGTACGAAAAGGGCTTCGAATACTACGAACATTATTGCGTAGAAAAAATACTGGAAACCGACTGTCCTCGCCTTAAACAACGGCCTTTCTGCGCTTTCGACCGCAACGTGCGCCATGCCACCATATTTTATTCTGGGGCTTACCGCCTTCGCTATGACCATAGTGAAGACCCAGACGAGGGAGCTGGCTACCAAAAATATGCCTAAAAGCACGAAACCGTTTTGGATCATATTATTACTATACATTAAACGGATTAAAAGTTAATATTATTGAAACAAGCATTAATTTTATGGAAAGGACTGGTCCGCTTATCCTTGTTTTGGCCATGATAGTCCTATTTTTTACTTTCAGTGCTTCCAATGCGACTTCTCTACAGTTCTCCTTCTCTGTCATGAACAGGACAGTACAGATGAATCAAAATCTGTTTTTCAACGTATCTGTATCGTCTCCGGCAAGCGTAAACTATACTATATACCTCAATTCCACGCCTGTGCACAGCGGCACAATACCTGCTAACAGCACAGGGTACGCGATAATAAAATACAACGTATCAAATAGGCTTTATGGAGAGTATTCTTCGTCCGCCGTCTTCTCCGGCGTCTCCTATCCGATAAAAAGTGATTTTGATACATACATAGCGCCCCATCCATCATTTTCATTTTTTAACCCTTCCAATATAACGCCTTTCTTCAATGGTTCAGCCAAGCTAAACATAACTCTTTTAGACACAGGGAATACGCCCCTGGAGATGACATGGTCGATACCTTCCATCTCCGGCATCGACTTCAGTCTGGATTACCATCAGTCTTTCTCTATATCCCCTTCGGAGATTTACAGCATCCCTATAAATCTTTCCCTATCCCAAAATTTCCAAAAGAGCCTAAACTTCTCTTTCTATGGGAGATTCAAAAACAGCACTATAGAGGGAACATATTCGACGGAATTGTTTGTTCCGGCGGTTAATCTGACTTTTCTCAACAGCACAATAAGAAGACTAAGCGATACGACTTTATTGTACGCGATTTCCTTGGATAATAGAGACAATTCTCCCCTGCCGATAACGATTAACTTCCTGCTGTCTATAAACGGAAGCTCTTTCTACTATAATAGGTCTTACACTCTTTACCCTGAGAATAAGACGATAGCGGTAGAAGTCCCTTACAGTAAAATAGTTTCCGTTTCAGTCTCTTTCCTTAACCAATACGGCAAACCGGTAAACGAGGTTGTTTACTCTTATAAACCAGCATATAGCAGTGTTTCGGGCTTTTTTGCGGTTTTTGGGTATCTTATATTGACAGGTGCCGTCATAGGGATAATCGTGTTCATGCACTACAATTTCAATAAAAAAGGGGGGAGAAAACGAAGGATATGGAAAAGGCTCTAAAGACTTACAAGCTTAAGGCATACTTGGTAAAGGCCTTCGGTTTTGATAAAGAGGATATCCGCACCTTCCTGTATATACTGCTACTGATGAGCATCCTTTTCGCAGTGGACTTTTATTACTTTGCTTTAACCAGCATACTTACGTATGCTATAATAATAGTGTTATCTGCGGGAGCGATAACATGGGCAAGGTCATTCCTTGGTAAGATGATGGATATAAAGGCCACAGTGTCTCCCTGGATAAGCGGTTTTGTGATCTCCGCAGTTGTCACCGTCTTATTCTCAATCGCAGGGATGCCTATACTGGTGCCTGTCATAAGCTCTAGTGAGCATAGAAGGGCTCTTACACTAAAAGGCATGAAAAAAGGAGAAGTCAATATACACGAAAGCTGGTCGTTTTCCATGTTTTCTTCGATGGTCATAGTGCTTTTCGGGCTTCTTTTCGTCTCATTATGGGTAAAATTTCACAATCCTGGCTTTATGGCAGCGGGGTCGTTTTTATTGTTCTATGTCCTCATTAGCTTTCTGCCACAGAACCGCTTTGACGGGGCCTTTCTGGCGTACCATAACCTGCCAATGTATATTATAATCTTTGTGTTTCTGCTCATCATAACGTTTACTGCCATATTTTATTTCCTTGCGGCGTTTATAGCCTTCCTTGTCTTCGCATCCTTCTCCTTTATTTCCCTTAAAATGAAACTTTGGTAAAGCTGAAAGACTGCTGGTTTTTGCCGGAAAAATGGTGTTATAACGCTGATAACACGTTTTCAGTAAGTTTTTCGAGAACCGATAACCATTTATATAACGACGTTATATTTATATCTGAAGTCAAATACTTTGATTTGTATGGCAGATTTGTTTTGCAGCAAGACCATCGGTGAGATACTACCGTCTGTGAGGTCACTTGTCGCTAACAGGCTTCTCGAGGCAGGGTTGACGCAGAAGGAAGTATCATCCAAATTGGGTATAACCCAGCCTGCTATTTCCCAGTACAAGAAAGGGTTGCGCGGGAGCATGGTAAGGGACATGGCAGGAAGCGAGACCATGTTAAAGTACATAGATACTTTAGTAAAGCAGACAATCGAAGGCAAAATCGATCTTAATACAAAGATATGCGAAATGTGCAAAGTGACCAGGGAAAGCGGCATAATAAAGCTTGAAGAAATGGACCCATTCCTGTGCATACTCGAGATAGCAAAAAAGGCGATATGACGTCGGAATTGGGCATAAACGGATTGAATGTCAGTGTAAACGGGAACCTTATACTCAAAGGCATAAATCTAGCTGTAAAAACAGGAGAACTGCACATAGTGATGGGACCGAATGGCAGTGGCAAGAGTACGCTATCAAACACTATACTCGGCAGTCCTAAATTCAAGGTCGAATCCGGCAGCATCAAGCTGGACGGCGGAGAGATAAGCGGGTTAAAACCAGACGAGAGGGCCAGATTAGGGCTTTTCCTGGCGTTTCAGGAACCAGTCAGCATCTCAGGTGTCAACGTGCTAAGCTTTCTTAGGACCGCATATACTAAACTCAATCCGTCTGATAAGAATATTGATGATTTAAAGGTAAAAGTATCAAAGGTAATAAGTAAACTCGGACTTTCCGAAGAATTCCTTAAGAGGAGCCTGAATGAAGGGTTCTCAGGCGGAGAGAAGAAACGCCTTGAGATAGCGCAGCTGATTTTATTTAGGCCCAAAATAGCTATACTGGATGAAGTCGACTCCGGCCTCGACATGGACAGCCTGAGGATCCTCGGCGATGCAATAAACTCTCTTAAAAAAGAGAGCGGCGTGCTTCTCGTCACACACTACGAGCGGATATTCGATTACATAAAACCAGATTTCATACACGTTTTGATGGATGGGAAAATAGTAGGGTCAGGAGGTATGGAGGTTCTACAAAACATAAAAGAAAAAACTTATTCCTTCTACAAAAACGAGGCCGCATGAAAGAGAAATTTGAAGTCGATTACACAAAATACGAGTTCAAGAACCCCGTTAACTACGAGGTGGTCTTCGAGAAAGGTTTGTCCGAGTCGACAGTAACGGCGATATCAGAGCTTAAAAAAGAGCCGGATTGGATGAGAGAGTTCAGATTAAACGCATACAAGTTCTTTATAAGAAGACCAATGCCGAAATGGGGGGCCGATCTATCAAGTATAGACTTCAATGAGATACGCTATTATATGAAACCGACAGAAAAGGCCACAAACTGGGAGGATCTGCCAAGTGACATAAGGATGACATATGAAAGGCTGGGAATACCTGAGGCCGAAAAGAAGGTCTTGTCTGGGGTGGAGGTAATGTACGAGAGCGAAGTAGTCTATAATCGTGTCAGGAAGGACTTGGAGGAGCTCGGAGTCATCTTCTGCGACACGGACACCGCCCTCAGAGAGCATCCCGATCTGGTTAAAAAATATATAGGACATGTGATATCTCCCAATGACAACAAATTCGCCGCCTTGAATTCTGCGGTCTGGTCCGGCGGTTCTTTCATATACGTGCCAAAGGGGGTAAAAGTCCCTATGCCACTGCAGGCGTACTTCCGGATAAACGCAGCCAACGTCGGGCAGTTCGAAAGGACATTGATAATCGCAGACGAGGGAGCGGATGTAGTTTATATAGAGGGATGCTCTGCGCCGATATATTCCAAAGAGTCTCTGCATGCTGCGGTAGTAGAGATAGTCGCGCATAAGAATTCCCACGTCAAGTACATAACAATACAAAACTGGTCAAGCGACGTATACAATCTAGTCACAAAAAGGGCATTCGCATACGAGAACGCTTTTGTCGAATGGATAGACGCGAATATAGGCTCTAGGATAACGGAAAAGTATCCGTCCGTTTATATGTTGGAGCCAGGCGCAAAAGCGAATGTGCTGTCAATCGCATTCGCTAATAAAGGCCAGCACCAAGACACAGGGTCAAAAGCTGTCCATCTGTCAAGGGACACAAGCTCGACTATAACGTCCAAATCAATATGCGTGAACGGTGGAAGGACCACGTACAGGGGGCTGGTGAAAGTCATAAAGGGAGCCAAGGATGTGAAATCTGCAGTCCGCTGCGACGCACTCATCTTAGATGATAAGTCGAGGACTGACACTTATCCGTATATGGAGGTTGACGAGGAAGAGTCGACTATAACGCACGAAGCTTCGGTGGGGAAGATAGGCGAGGAGCAATTGTTCTACTTGACTTCTAGGGGCATACCAGAACAGGAAGCGATAAACATGATAGTCCTCGGTTTTCTGGGAGAATTTATAAAAGAGCTGCCGCTAGAATTCGCTTTAGAGTTCAATAGGCTCGTCAAATTAAACATGGAGGGCTCCGTAGGATGACTGTAGACGATTTTACGGAAGACAGATTAGTAAGACTTTCTCAAGAGAGATCGGAAGAGGCTTGGCTTAAAAATTTCCGTGTTAATGCTCTGAGAAGTTACAAGGCCACTCCCGAAGAAAAAAACGAGATGCTAAAGAAGTACTCTGATGGAATAGATTATAGCGGTATAGTAGAGGGTGCTTCCCAGATGCAGCGTTCCGATAAAATCATAGCACCAGAGATTAAAAATTGTGTGTTCATAGATGGGCACTCTTATTACAAGAATATAGATTCTGTCGGCATAGACATAGACGATGACTTCGACTTTTCTTCCTATGAGAAAATGGATTACAATAACCAAGACCGCTCTTCTTATCTTATAGACGCGTTCTTCAACAGTCTAACGATAATCCGCGTAAAAAAAGAGTATAACGGTGGGCCAGTAAGACAGATATTCAGCCTAGACGGCAAAAACACAGTCTTGAACAAGACTGTGATAATCACAGATGAGGATAGCAGCATAGACCTGATACAAGAGATATACTCAAAAGGAGAAACCAGAAACCATTTCGGCAATAACATCTCCATATATTCAGAGAAGGGTTCAAAAGTTAGGTTTACATCCATACAAAACCTGAAGGGATCAGAACATATAATACTGAACAAGAAAATATACACGCATGGTTCCGCAGAACTTACGGCATTGAACCTAGGAGGGGAGAGGATACGAAGCAGAGCGAGCATAAATCTTCTGTCAGAGGGCTCGTCCTTCGCAGCTGGCGACGGATTTTTCGGGTCTGGTTCGCAGTATATGGATTCTTTTATACTACTAAGGCATATGGCCAAGTCAACGAACAGCACTTTCCATTCAAGATCCGTACTGGACGGCCGCTCGAAAGCGGTCTCCAAAGGGATAATAAAATTGGAAAAGCCGGCAGCGAAGTCGAACGCTTTTTTGGTTGAGCATTCGCTACTGCTGAACAAGGAGGCCAGGACTAATGCAGTGCCAAGCCTCGAAATAGAGACGGACGATGTAAAGGCCACCCATTCTGCATCTTCTCATCCTCTTGACAAGGACCAGGTCTTCTACCTGATGTCTAGGGGATTGGATAGAGAGGAGGCAGAAAACGAGATAGCGATGGGTTTTATCTGGCCGGTCATCAGTCATATAAAGAGTAAAAACTTGATAACTCACATATACAATCTGTTGAGGGATAAAAGAAAAGGCACTGGCACTGCAGAAGGGTTCGCTGACATTACAGATTATCTTGGAAACCAGGGCGATTCACTGGAAAGCGGGATATTCGTCGGGCATTATAAATACCGCTGATATTAAGTAAACAGGAGGAAGTCAGAGTCCGCATCATGGGAGTGATATTCGATTTAGACGGTACATTGATAGACAGTCTAAGCTTGCACGCAAGGCTTCTGAAGAAAGGGCTTGATTCAGTCTTGGGTCAGGATATAGTGGAGTACAACACAGTCGAAAAGTTCATATGTTACCCGACTTCCTTCTTTTTCAGAATACTCCGTACGAAGTACGGCATAGACATATCCAGTAAAAAAACGGCAGAGATAATGCAGATAAAAGACGACGCGTTTAGAAGAAGAGACATAGAAAAAGTAAAGGTGTTCCCATACGTAAGGGATACTTTTAAGTTCCTCAAATCAAAAAATGTTAAGTTATGCATAGCCACTTCCATGAACACTAGAGCCTTGAAAAAATTCTCCCCAATACTGAAGCTCAGGTCGCTGTCGAAAGTAATAATAAACTCCCCTTCCTTCTTCTACGAGAAACCCAACCCATACATATTAAACAAGGCTATAAGGGAATTAAAGATGGATAGAGCGAAGACGGCATACGTAGGCGACAGCCCTGCAGACAGAGAGGCTGCGTCCAATGCAGGGATAAGTTTCATAGGAGTATTCAATAGTGCACTCGCCGGGCATGGACGTTTTTTCGAGGATTTCAATGGATTGCTTTCTTATTTAAGAGAAACATATAAGGATTTTTTGGATTAGCGACCGGCTCCAAAGAAGATATTTAAACTACAAGAAATTATCGATATGGATGTTAGGCGAGAAAGTACAAAATATAAACATAGAAGGCGGCGAAACAGTAAAATCTCTTTTCAAAAAATTTTCTGTATCTGGCGGATTTTCGTCTAAAAAGCTTGCCCAGGCTTCTGAGATACTCATGGATATGGGCAAAGACAAAGAATGTGTTAAGTTCCTGTCTTTCCCAGCGGACATAGTGTCTACTGGCACACGTGGCGTCATAAAGGATATGGTAAAGAACAGGATGGTAGACATCATAATAACTACATGCGGAACGCTCGACCACGACCTCGCTAGGATCTGGAAGGACTACTACAGCGGCAACGAATATGCAGATGATGTGCATCTGCACAATGCCGGCATAAACCGTCTTTACAATATTTTCATACCGAATGAAAGTTATGGCCTCATCCTGGAGGAGAAATTGCTGCCGATATTAAAGGCGGCGTCAGAAAATAAGAAGGAATATTCTACGCACGAACTTATAAGTTTCGTCGGGGAGAGTATAAGCAGAGAAGAGCACGCGGAGGATTCAATAATCTATTGGGCCTGGAAAAATAAGGTGCCAGTTATAGTACCTGGGATAATGGATGGCAGTTTCGGATCACAATTGTGGTTCTTTGCCCAGAGAGAAAAAGAATTTAGAGTGGACCTGATCGCCGATGAAAACATGCTGTCAGACACAGTTTTCAAGGCAAAGAAGAGCGGGGCGCTGATGATTGGCGGAGGGATATCAAAACACCACACTATATGGTGGAACCAGTTTAAGAACGGGCTCGATTACGCCGTCTACATAACCACAGCGGTAGACTGGGATGGTAGCCTGTCAGGTGCTAAATTGAACGAGGCCGTCTCTTGGGGCAAAGTAAAACCAAAGGCAAAACAAGTGACTGTGGAAGGCGACGCAACGGTTCTTCTGCCGCTACTGTATGCGTCTGTAATAAATTGAGGAGGAGAATATGAAAATAAGTGAAGTAAAGGAAGGAATGAATGACGTAAGCATTTCTGGAGAAATAACAGAGATTTCAGAGCCCAGGGAGGTGCTAACCAGGTTCGGTAACAGCTCCGTCGCTACTGCAAAAGTAAAAGACGAGGATGGTGTTATATCATTGTCCTTGTGGGGCAAGCAGATATCCATGTTCAAGGTAGGGGACCGTATAGAAATAACGGGCGGGTACACCAAATCGTTCAGAGGAGAAGTACAGATAAATGTAGGAAAATCAGGCTCGATAAAGAAAATAGAAAACTGATCAAAGAGCGTATACAAACGGCTTTATATCCTTTGCGTTTATAGATAGATTGTCATTAAATTTGTTAGCCGAACCTGTAATCTCAACATGGATGAGGCCATAGCTTATATCATTTATTTTTCTGATCGTGTCTTCTTCTCCTGACATGTCAAGAAGTTTCCTAGCCGATCTATCAAAAAAAGAAACCCTTATGCTAGACAGCCCATCATCCAATATCCCGCTTATCATCAATATTTTTGATATCGCCTTATCCCCATGTAAATCGCACACTCTGTCGACTTTCTTTTTACATATATCACATCGCACAAGGTATACGTTATTGGAGAAAAGTCTCGTTATAAACCCCCTCAAGCGATAAAGTTTTTCACTATCCTTTACATCTTTTATAGCGACGAAAGAATCTACCGGCTTGTTATCAACCTTCTTTTTTATCGCAATGGCGCTTCCGTTCCCTAGGTTTAGCTCTATTTCATTGTTGAATTTATTAACCCTTGAATAAGCATTTGCTATTGAAATCTCGTCTCCTTCCGCAGATTCGTTTATAATCTTGTTTATTATGTTTTCGTCCCAGATTGTAATTCCGATAGAGCCAGTATCATCCTCTATGTTTATCCTCAAGACCTTTGCATTTCTACCGTGAACAATAACTGTTCTAGGCTCGAACTTTCTCTTCATTATAGCAGTCAGGTTTATGTGTTTTATCTCTTCGGCTATATCCTTTATCTTGTATTCTCTTCTGATCGGCAGGACACCCATTTCAGTTGCGATCATCCTCTCAGCTGCATTCTTTGTCAATGAAGGGAATTCGTTCATCTTCTTCTCTACCAAAAAAAGCACCTTTTCTCTATCCATCCCGGTTTTCTTCTCTATGCTTTCAAGCAGCCAGCCATCATCTTCCATACTTTAGGACCTTATTCATCAATTTCTTGAGTCTTGCCATAGACTTATAATTATTGCCTTCGTAGTACGCACGTATAATCGGCTCCGTGTTGGACTTTCTGAAGAGCATAAAGCCGTCTTCTGTATCTATTCTTATGCCATCTAATTTGTTGACTTTGCCAAGCTTGGAAGAGGATTTTATTATCCGTTTCATGCTTGCTTCCCTGATTTTTTCTGAACCGTATTTTAAATTATAATTCCCATAATATATTTTTGGTATCTCTTCTGCCAGTTCGCTTAATTTCACGCCACTATCTCTTACTATTTTTAGCATCAGTAGCGATGCTAGAAGTCCGTCAGAAAATGGGTAATAAGATCCAAAATAGAAATGCGATGAGGTTTCTACGCCAAAATCATGGCCCTTTCTGCCCAACGGTACCTCTATGAAAGGCCTGCCGACTTTCGTATATGTGACCTTAGCATACTTTTCAAGCATAGGCGAGCAGGAAACCGTCGCGAGTATCTTTTTGAATTTAAGATTCTTTACAAAAATCGCAGCTGTGGTCATTGGGTCTATAAACCTGCCGCGTTCATCTCTGACTATCATCCTATCACCATCTCCATCTAGTTGGAACCCCAAGTCTAATTTTTCTTTTCTTATCAATCTGCCAAGGCTATCAGAATTTGTTTTTGTTGGTTCAGGTGTCTTCCCGAAGAAATTCTGACTGACTTTATCATGCACGGAAAATACCTTTGAGTGTAAGTCTGTCAGCATTCTCGGGAAAATGAACGTGGTTGCGCCGCCCATCCCATCAAATCCCACTTTTAAATCAAGTTTCCCTACATCTTTTGTTATATAATCTATATATTCTTGCTGGTAATTTGAAGGTATCAGCCTGCCCAATTTTTCTTTAAAACCGCCACTGAGAAATGCCTTCTTCGTCTGCGTCGGGGAAACTCCAATGCCTTTGTGATATACGAGTATCCCTGTATATTCCGGCGGATTATGAGACGCTGTTATAGAAACACCATAACATTTTTCCGAAAAGGAAGCAAATGCAGCTACAGTTATCGGATTCATACCAAGCTCAAAGACCGCAGCACCAGAAAGCATTAATCCACTGACAAATTCATTTCTGATTCTAATGCTTCCAAGTCGGGTGTCGTGATTTACGAATATTTTCTCTCCATGAAGATACGAGCCTATCGCCCGCCCTATTTTAAATGCTTTGTCCTCATCTATCTCCTCTGGATAGACACCACGTATGTCGTACTCTTTGAATATGTCCATATAGATTAACAGAATACATATTTATTTAAATTACGGTTGATTTATAGATTTAAAGATATGGAGCAAAAAGGGGTTTTTCCTTTCCCTTTCACAAGAGAAAGTATAACTAAAAAAGAAGAACCGAAAAAAGTGACGGACCTTTCGAGTATATCAGCATCGAAGGGAAAAGAATTTATATTTAGGCTCAGAAACGGAAAAGAGGTCGGTAGAGCCGGCAACCTAGCAGAGTTCGCTTCTAAGATTAGGACAGTTCCTTTGGAATCAATAGAATACCACTTCTCAGGGCGCCATTTCACGCCGTGGTTAAACGACCTAAAACAAATAAAAGTAGCGCACGAGATAGAACAAATCAAACTCAGCGGCGAAAAATTGAGACAGAGTATACTTGACATACTTAGCAGAATATAAAAGATGATATACAAAGAACTAGGAAAAACCAAGGAGAAAGTATCTGCTATAGGTCTTGGCACATGGCAACTTGGCGAGATTACTGAAAGCAAGGTAGACGCCATAAGGGCGGGACTTGACAACGGGATAGACTTCATAGACACCGCTGAAATCTACGGTACGGAGGACCTTGTCGGCGAGGCAATAAAAAACAGGAAAAAGCCTTTTATCGCTACTAAGGTCTGGCCATCTAATTTCAAGTATGATTCTGTTATAAAAGCGTGCGAATCCAGCCTTAAGAGGCTTGGTGTACCTCAAATAGACCTTTACCAGCTGCACTGGCCGAATAAATCCATCCCTATAAAAGAAACCATGTCCGCCATGGAGAGATTAGTGGAGGAGGGGAAGATAAGGTACATCGGCGTAAGCAATTTTAGACCAGAAGAGGTGGATGAGGCCAATAAAGCGCTGAAAAAAAGCGAAATAGTTTCGGACCAAGTAGAATACAGTCTGATAGTAAGAGGCGCGGAAAAGAAGATTCTCCCATACTGCAAGAAAAAAGGTTTAAGCCTCATAGCATACAGTCCTTTAGGTCATAAGAAGTTAGTATCGAATAAGCATCCGGAACTTACGGAGACTCTCAAAGAGATAGGAGAAAAATACGGAAGAAGTCCGGTGCAGGTAGCTTTAAATTGGCTCATATCAATGGACAATGTAATAGCTATACCAAAGGCTAGCAGCAAAGAACACGTTTTGGAAGATGCGGGAGCAGCAGATTTTGTGATGACAAAGGGAGACATCGCAAAATTAAATGAAGTGTCAGCAAAGTTCCAGTCAAAATCGCTTTACCAGATGGTCGGTCCTTTAGTTTCTGTCTATTTAAAGTTTAAAAGAATATTTTGAAATTCTGTCATCTTTTTAATCAGCTAAAATTTACTTTTATTTTTTATAATTTTATATATCTAACAATAAATCATAAAATCATGAGTAGGTCACAGTCAGCCCTGGAGTACATGATGACCTATGGCTGGGCTATCCTGATCATTGTCATCGTAGCCGCAGTCTTATACTCCTTAGGTATCTTCTCCCCATCCTCAAGCATATCAGCAACAGTAACGGGCTTCTCCAATCTAGGCTCAGTAGCAGCACAATGCACATCCAACGGAGTATTAAGATTAAGTCTTGGAGACTCGACAGGTTACCCTATAAACGTCACCAGTATAACAGCAAAAGACTCCTCTACAAGCCAGACATCCACCTTCAAACCAAACTCCACAGTAGATCCTAATCCTATAATAGATGTGGGAGGCAGTTACATCTTCTCGGTTCCAAATGTATGTCCTCCGGCTGGCTCACATTACTCGATATCGACGACAGTGAACTACACCGAACCCGGACAGCCACTTCCAGGTCCGTATTTTTCTGTAGGGACTATAACAGGGATTACAATTCCTATAGATTTGCCTGAATATGTAGCTACTTTTAGCAGCAGCTCATCTAGAATTAATACCTCGGCAATTCCGTTTAGAAACCAGTCTTTTTCGATAACATTTTGGGTTTATCTAAAAACATACAATTCATCATGCCCATACGGTTGTGAATCAAAAGCTTTTACTCTTTCGTCCTTTCAAGGATGCACTGGTTCTTCTTGTCAGATTTTGGGCTTTGATACAAGAGGTAATAACTTCCATTATTTTGTATGGGACGCAGATCTTTATGAGCCGTCTACTGCCGGTAAATGGTATTTTATAAGCTGGACATTTAGTAACCCATCTAAGACACAAACAGGTTATATAGACGGAGCTTCGCCGGTTGGAAACGGTGTATATATAAGTAACCCCACCTACTTGTTCATAGGAGACGGGCCAGTTTTAGGAGGAGGATCTTTAGACGGGTTCATAACAAATTTTCAGATATACAATTCAACTTTAACACAGTCACAGATAGCTTCCTTGTACCAAGAAGGGCTGGATTATACACCAGTACCTAGCACAGGTTTGGCTCAGTGGTGGCCTCTTAATGGGACCATAAAGAACTATGCGCAAAATATAATCCCAGCAAACAATGGTGTAGTTTTCACAAGTAATTATCCTTCGACAGGTCTGCCTTAATCGCGTCATTTTAGGAATGCAAGAAAAATGGCCAGCCAGGATTTTAATGATTTAAACCCGGAACTCTTTAAGCAAAAATGGCTGAGACACTAGAAGCAATATCAGAAAGAGTGGTAAAGTGCACTTTATGTGACCTTTCCAACGGCAGAAAAAACGCCGTGCCTGGCGAGGGAATGGCAAATGCAAAACTCATGATAATAGGAGAAGCCCCCGGAAAGTATGAAGACATACTTGGAAAACCTTTCGTCGGGATGTCTGGAAAGTTTTTAAATAAATATTTAGAATTAGCTGGCATAGACAGATCGAGTACTTTTATAACAAATTCTGTCAAGTGCAGGCCCCCGAACAATAGGAAGCCCGTTATCGAGGAGATAAGCGCATGCAGGTCATATCTGATATCACAGATATCCCTGATAAAACCCAAACTCTTGCTGTGTTTAGGCACTTCCGCGTGCAATTCCATGGAAATAAGATACCAGCACCTTTCTGAAGTCAGAGGAAGACCGATGCATCTAAAGTTTTATGGATTAGAAATAGAATGTTTTGTTACCTTTCATCCCTCCTTCCCGATGCGCTTTCCAAAAGCCAGGGAAACTTTCCTTGCGGACCTGAAAGAAGCTAAAAAAATAGTAGGGATGTAACTGTGTTGTTGTGCATGCGCCAATCGAATATTTTATTAAAAATTACTATTCACTTTATAATAGTAAAGTATTTATAGTAGTTAATCTCTTAAAACTTTAGATGCATCGGTCTTCCGGAGGAAAACAGTTATGCAAAACGCAGGAAACACAAGCAAGACGAAACAATCACCGAAAGCCGGGAATGCGCCGGCGAAACCAGTGGTACAGACAACTGCTCCGGTAGTAAAACAGTCGTTAGACGATTTATTGTCTCATACAAATTCTCAGCCTTATATGCAGCTCGCCACGGCGATGCAGATATATGACAGGCATAAAGATAAACCGAAGTTCAATGTAAACCAGGTCGGCACGGCCCTTTACAACTCTTTAGGCTCTATAATACAGCAGCATCCTGGCATGGACAGGCAGCCAGAAAACGCACTTCTTTTGAGCAGCATAAAGAACAACATCGATTACGGCACTTTTGACAACGCCAAATTCGAAGCAGTAAGGTCGCATGCAATGAAGTTCATAGCGCCTTACTGGGAGGACGTAAAGAACGCCCTTTCAGACGGTGAATATAAGAGGATGGCGGAAATAGCTTTCGTAAGGAAGAAAGATTTCCCGAATCTGCACAATGAATTGGCTTCGCATGATACAGCAAAGAATGCCGCGTTCTTCGGCGTGATGCTTAACCAAATGTCGGAAGACGCGAGCGCAAGGAACACTTCCAACATGCTGCAATACTACAATAGTATGGTGGATAACATAGATCTCTCCGTATACAAGAAAGCGGGATTCACAGATGCACAGGCATCGGACCTGGCTAAATCTGCAAAAGACACTTACACGAAGTTAGTGAACGGCATGACCGAACAGGCGAGAGAAGCCCATATGAAAGACATGATGGGTATAGCCTCGTACAAGTTCTCACAGCATGTGAAGAACGTGGACGTAGGCCACATAAAGAGCAAGATAGGCGCAGCGGCTCCTTACGAGGGACTGCTGCTAGCTCTTCAGTCAAAGAGCCAGCCGAACGAGGCATAAGGCCTCGACGGCTGGATATCTTGTTTTTAGGCCTTGAGACCTCCCTCTCATGAGGCCTTTCAATATTTAAATCGCAACAGTATCTTTGATAAAGATGGAAATCGCAGGGATGTATCCTGAAACGGCAGAAACGGCACCGAGTAGTGCCTCTAAAGAGACAGGAGAACCGCCGGTCAAGGAGCAGAGTCCTACAGAACAGCAATCCCAACCATCTCAGGCAGCCAATGACACTTCCGTCCAATCTGCGCCTTCCACTAAGGTAGGCAGGAGCGGTACAGCAAGACGGCTCTCCTCTTTCGCTTCTCAGTTGGAAACAGAGCTTGACAAAGGAGGAATAGGCTCTATATATTCCAATCAGGCCGTAGGCAACGTTTTCGAGGCGGCAGAGATGCCGAAAGCAGAGGTAGTCGGCACAGAAGAGAAACTTAGAGAGATAAAAGAGCTTAACATACTCGAGCAGGGCGCAATAGAAGCCCCGCCTGAACTTTTTAATCTAGGCCTTCTCGATTTCCAGTTGACCCCATACAAAGACAATAAGGGAAAACAGCTAACGAACAAGAACGGGGAAAAGATCTATATAATGAGGGCCAAATGGGGGTACAGGTTTTACAATAACAAACCGAACTACCGCATGAACATATATTCAGCAGCCAAGAACCTATGGCAGCATTCAGTCAATCTTCGAATGCATTTAGGAAACTTTAAGAGGAACCTGATAAACCCAGAGATATCCGGTGCTGATGTATCTGTACGTTTCCTTTCCCCTTACAGGATAGACGGAGGATATAGATATCATTATCCAGGCAGCCCATACGCTGATGACACCCGCTCACGCAGTCTAATTTCGAGAGTTTTTTCCGCCCCATATGAGCTGCTGAAAGGCGTGATTGTAGGACCTAGAGTAGCAGTTTCTACAGGTCCTATAACAGAGCCTAAGGCCAAGTCATTGATAGCGATACTTTCCCAGACAGATGCGAAAGCAAGACTGGAAGCGGAGGAAAACGCATGAGTCTTAATAAGTATTTCAGCGATGACAAGGGCGTACAGAACCTCGTCAGGCATGGATTCTCACAGATGCCGTTTCATATAGAAAGTGAAGATACGGAAGAAGCTATAGCCGACGGAGTTTGCTGGGCGAGGAAAGGACTGGAAAAAATATTAGGAGATACGATAGTAGTCGTAGAAAAATTGGGCAGAGGCAGGAAGACGCATTACAATCTTGTAGGGCCTCTTTCTTTAGAAACATATTCCAAAGAAGAGATAAGCGACGATGAAAGGATACAAGATAAATTCAAACCAGGAGTATTATATATAAGCAAATACAATGCTCCGAGAGAAGGAGGTTCATTTGTAGGGGCTATGAACCCCGAGCATATAATAGGCGCCTACGGGATAGTAAGAGGATACTTAATGAAGAAAGAGGACCATGGGCAGACAACCCGTCCGATACCTGAGATAGACAGGATATCAACAGGGCCGTATGGGATGGTGCCGAAGAAGGTAACAGACATAATAGCGGACAGTTACGGTTTTCCTAGGCCTAAAGAGGGAGACATAGTCCCGGTCATATCACATTACGATTTCAACCTAACTTCTTTCAATGAGGAAAACCCCCAGAAGATATTCAGCGCAGTGGTCTACGATGGTCCGGTATTCCAGGTAACTCCACAGGCAGACGCGGACCGTGTAAAAGTACTGGAAGTCGTCCTGGGTATAGACAAACATCTTTCCTCGTTTCTATTCAAGAATTAGATGTTATCTCTGCAAAGTTTAAATAATTGCGGTTACAATCCATAAAAATGAAGGTTTTATCTTTTGATACAGTAATATTCTTAGTGATAGGTATAGTCGTAATCCTGCTGGCAAGCACTTACAACATATCACAGGCACTGGCGGCTTTTTCTAACATAAATCTTTTTTACATATTCCTGGCCGCAGTGGCTTGGGTCCTATTCATATTTTCAAGGTTCATGCCATGGTCGTTTGTACTACGGAGACTGAAGATGAAGGTGCCGTTCATAAAGAGCATGTCCATGATGATACCCTTCTTTGGGCTCGCTTTCATACCTTCCAGCGTCGGACAGCTCCTACCTCTGCAACATTTAGAAGAGTTCAAGAAGGAATCCCGTTTTTTGTCTCTTGGGATACTGCTGTCTCTTAACTCAACATACCTACTTAGCATCATAGCCATGGCCATGATAACCGCTATCTTCGTATCGAATCTTGTTCTGTATATCGTGGCGATATTTGCTATATTATATTTCTTTGTCTCGATGCTAAAGCTAAGCCTGTTCTATAAAGCAATAGACAGATATGTAGTCAAGCCGTTTAAGCTGAAGAAAAGAAGGTTTATAAAGAACGTCACAAAATACCTTAAACAGCTGGAAAAGAATAAGAGCATATTCTCTCAAAAGGACATAATAACACAGATTCTGCTCTTTCTTCCGCCCCTGCTCTTGGAAGCGAGCATCCTTTACTTCGCGTTGGTAGCGCTGAACCAGAGCATATCCTTCTTGTCTGCAGTTTTCATCTTCTCCTTCTCTTTCTCAATCGGAGTATTGCTCTTTTTCTTCCCAGGGGCGATAGGACCGGCCGACGCTTCTATAATAACCCTGCTTATCATTTCCGGAGTGCCAGGGGCAATAGCCGTCTCAGCAGACATAATACTGCGTTTTTTCAATACTTTTCTGACAATACTGGCCTCATACGGAGTATTCTTGTTTTCAAGGCGTTACATGTGGTCAAAGAAGACGGTTTGACGGATTTATTGACCAGTTTTCAGTCGCCAAGCCAGAAGGAGATTTATTTATTCAAAAATCTGTTTTTATAGACATGGATAACGATAGAAGCCTGAAAATCGCTATTTTTACGGATACTTATCATCCTGCAGTGGATGGCGTCGTCAAGTATATAGACAACATCAGGAACGAACTTGAAAGCCGCGGTCATGAAGTTTACGTGTTCGCGGCAGGCAATAGAGCAACCAGGGAGTTATCGAATGCAGACAAAAAGCTATTTGTCTTTTATGGGATAAATTTCCGCAAGTACAAACAATATACCTTAGCGGCTAATCCGATCTTGACAAGGATAGTAGGCAAGATAAAACCGGACCTGATACATTCACAGACACCGTTTTCTATGGGGTTACTCGGCCTTATCGCAAGCAGAAGATACAAGATAAAGATGCTAAGCACATTCCATACCTTCATAAACTCCGATGAACTTATCGAGAAATATCTGAATAAAAACAAAGCACTTCTTAGGATATCTAAAAGGCTGCTGGTACAGTACATGCGATATTTTTACTCCAGGAATAGTATTGTGATAGCGCCAAGCGAATACTCAAAAAGAATCCTCTCCAGAATCGGCGTAAAAAATGTCGTAGTAGTACCTAATGGAGTAAATCCCCCTTCCGAAATAAGCAAGTCATATGCAAGGAGGAAGCTCGGGATAAGACCGAAGGAAAGGATAATATTGTACATGGGAAGGATAGGGCATGAAAAGAACCTAAACTTTCTGGTCTCTGTATCCGACAAGATTGCGGAATTAGGCGCGACATTGGTGATCGGAGGATCCGGACCGGCTTTATCCGGACTCGAAGACTATGTTTCAAAGAACAGGCTGCCGAATATAAAATTCCTTGGATTCGTCAGCGAGTCAGAGAAAAATGCCTACTACAAAGCTGCCGATGTTTTCGTAAACCCCTCGAATATAGAAATCTTAAGCACGGTGGACATAGAAGCCATGGTAAACGGGACGCCTATACTAGTGCCGGCTATGACTTCTCAGGAAGAGTTCCTGAGAAAAGGAAAATGCGGCGAAAAGTTCAATCAAAACGACCCGGATGATTTCATAAGAAAGCTTAAAATAATGTTTAGAAATCTGGATAAATACAATCCTCAGCGGTGTGCGAAAGAGTACTCTATAAAAAATTCCGTGGACAGGCTCTTAGAGGTCTATTATTCGCTTTTAAAGGAAGATGTACGAACCTCCTAGGAGGCCGTTGCCGGCGTCCCTTTTTCAAGGCTTACGTATAGCTAAAGCCGACGGCTGGATAGTTTTATTAATAAGCTTCGTTCGGTATTAGAATGGACGAGTATCCATTGATATCAGTATTGATACCGACTAGAAACGAAGAAAAATACCTGCCTTTTTTGCTTAAGTCGATAAAAGCCCAGACCTACAAGAATTACGAAATAATCATTGGAGATTATATGTCCGTTGACAACACGATACCCATAGCCCGTAAATACGGCGCAAAAGTCATAAAATGCCATAAAAAAGGAATGGCAGCCGGAAAAAACGCAGCGCTAAATATCGCTAAAGGAGAAATAATATTATTCGTAGACGCAGATTTCATCTTGTCCAAACGCTTGTTTGAATCTGTCGTAAAGATGTTCAGAAAAGAAAAGGACGTTGTTGGAATAGAGCCAAGGTCGGCACTCAACCCACGAAGCATCAGAAAGGACAGGCTCCCCTACTTTAGGATGGCTGTAAGGATAATCAACATATTAAAACGATTTTCTTACCATACCAAGGCGCCATTCGCTTTTGGTTGTGTTTTTTGCAGGGCGTCGGCCATGAAACGTGCAGGCAGATTCAAAGAACATCTTTTGATCATTGAAGATAAGGACTTCTATTCGAGACTCAGGAAATATGGACGTTTCAAAATGGTAAATGCGACCGCGATGATCTCCTTCAGGCGACAGGTCGGTAAAGGTTTTCTGCGTTCGACAATTACTTACATAAAGGCCGAGATAGGGTGGGCCACGACCGGGAAAGTAAAGGGAGAACTGGAGCCCGTCCGTTTGTAGTCAAAATGTCCCGATCGTTGGCTGGATGGCAAACGCTACATGGTCCATGGAATATATATGGTATTATTATAAGAGTTTCTAAGAATCATATGGATATTATCTCATCGGACGTCTACGGGAGCAAAACATGCTAGTAGGGACATCTACTTCTGCGCACCAGGTGGAGGGCAACAATAAGAGCAGCGACTGGTGGCATTTCGAGCAGACAAACAGGCTGAAGCATAAATCCGGCTCCGGATGCGACCAGTACAGGCTTTACAAGAAAGACATAGACCTAATGAAATCTCTAGGATACAATGCCTATAGATTCTCTATAGAATTCGCCAGAGTCATGCCCCACGAGAGGAGTATAGACCAGGGGGCCGTAAAACATTACAAAGACATGATAGAATACATGAAGCAGAAGGATATAGAGCCTATCCCGACGCTGTGGCATTATACACTGCCGCTCTGGTTCTCCAGGAAGGGCGGGTTCGAAAAGAGGAAAAATTTCAAATACTTTTTTGACTACGTAAACGCGCTCCTAGAGGCAGGGTTGGACGTAAGGTACATACTTACCATAAACGAACCGGTAATATTCTCCACAGCCGCATACTTGTCGGGCCTGTATCCTCCGTTCGTTAGATCATTCATCAAGTGGAACAGGGTAATGCTGAACCTTTTTGCCCTGCACAATGAAGTTTATGATATACTGAAATCTTACGGTTACAGGGTCTCTTTTGCGAATAACTTCGTAGACATGAAGAGCGACTTGATATTCTCTCCAGTGACAAAGCTCATAGACTACCTTATGAATCAGAGGCCGCTTCTATTCACAAGGTTCGATTTCATTGCGATAAACTACTATCATAGCATAGACGCAATAAGGTACCTTGTATACAAGATATACAAGGGCAGGAAAAGGGTAGAATTCCTTGATGCTAAAGGCTTATACAACATAATACGCAGGGAGTATTCCCTGTTCAAAAAGCCGATAATGATAACCGAAAACGGCCTGGACACTTTGGACGACGATTTCAGGTGCAGATTCATAAAGGACCATTTTGAGTCCGTGTTGTCTGCCAGGCGATCCGGCGTGCCAGTACTAGGATACCTGCACTGGTCTTTCATAGACAATTTTGAGTGGACCTATGGTTATAATAAAAACTTCGGAGTCGTTGGTTTCGACATGAAGACAAAGAGAAGGATACCAAAAAAGAGCGCCTACGTCCTAGGTGAATTAGCAAGGGAGAACAGGGGCTAACCCTTCTTTTTTCTTCTTATCGCCTTGAACCTGAATTTAAATCGTCGCGCAAGCAATGCGGACAAAGCCGCCATAAAATAGATAAGCCCGGTCTTTATGACCCCTTCTTTTGCATGCCTGCGGTAGGAGACTCTTACCGTCTTCCTTATCAGCTTGAACCTTCCGTACAGCCTTAATCTGGAAAAGAACTCCTTGTCCTCGCACACGTCTATGTTCTCGTTGAACAGGCCTGCTTTCTTTATGGCGCTACTAAGGCAGAAATCGCACCCGTATGCTGCAGGCAGAGGCCCGAAGAAACTTATCGTCTTGTTGAGGGTGACGAAAGCATTCACTACCCTGAATTTAAGCCTGTCCTTGAACCGCAGGTCTTTCAGGCCTATCCTCGGCGAGGGCTCCACGCACACCAGCTTTTTATTCTTGTCGAAAGCCGCTACTACTCTCCTGAATACGTCCTTTGAGAGGATGTAATCTGCGTCTATAAGGGCGATTATATCACCGTCCGCTTTCTTTATACCGGCATTTCGTGCAGTCGCTATGTTAGTCTTAGGTACCTTGATTACCCTGGCACCATATTTTTTGGCTATGCTTGGCGTAGAATCATTGGAAGAATCAGCCACTATTATGTCGTATTTATTGTAAGTCTGTGCTTTTATCGACTTTAGAAGGTCCTCTATATAGTTTTCTTCATTGTAAGTCGGTATGACAACCGAGATAAGCCGATCACCCATATTTTTATCCTTAGAATAGTATAGGATCGCTTAATAACTTTTCCATTCAAAATATTTAAACCCCGTCTTTTCTTATAATATCATGGACAAAAATAACATCGTTATAACTAGGACCCCTCTGAGGATAACTTTCTGCGGAGGCGGCACGGACATACCTGAATACTATAAAAACAACTCTTACGGCTGTGCCGTCAACTCAGCCATAAACAAATACATTTACGTTACGGTAAACAAAAGGTTCGAGAACAATTTAAGGATAAAATACTCTTTGACGGAAAACGTTGACAGTGTAGAGGACATAAAGCACCCTTCTATAAGAGAATCCCTTAAATTCCTAGGGATAAAGAATTCAATTGAGATAGACAGCATATCCGATATCCCTTCCAAGGGCACTGGCCTCGGCTCAAGCAGCACTTTTCTGGTAGGGTTATTGAACGGCCTGCATAATTGGCTCGGGGAAGAGCCGGGACCGAGACAGCTGGCAGAGGAAGCCGTAAAGATAGAGCGCGAAATACTTAAGGAAGCGGGCGGAAAACAAGACCAATATGTTGCGGCATACGGCGGCCTTAACTATATGAGGTTCAAAAGCGACGAGAGCGTGGAAGTCCGTCCTATACGCATGAACAAGAGGGACTTGAAGTCCTTAGAAGCAAGCCTTCTTTTGCTGTATACTGGCGGGGACAGGAGCTCCTCGGCCATCTTGGAAAAACAGAAGAAGGCCATATCTGATAAGACGGAACAGTACACAAAGATGAGGACTTTGACCGACAGCCTTTATGTTGATTTAGAAATGGGCAACTGGAAATCCACTGGTAAATACCTGGATGAGAACTGGAAGATAAAAAGGAGTTTTGAGGACAGCATCTCCAACGGTTTTATCGACAATGCTTACAATACTGCTATTTCAAAGGGAGCGGAAGGCGGTAAATTGGTCGGTGCGGGCGGCAGCGGCTTTCTTCTGTTGTTCGCCGATAAAAGCAGGCACGATGCAATAATGTCCGCTTTGCCATCTCTCAGGCAGGAGGACTTCCGCTTTGAAGACTCCGGCAGCAGCGTCTTATACAAGTCTGCTACGACATAGGATCAACGAATTGGCTTCCATCGATGACTGCAAGTTTTAAGTAAGTATCATAGCAGATTATAAATTTTCCTCTTTTTCGTAGTACGTTTCCCATAAAACTATTTATTCACTATATATCTATCTCTTATATGAGCCTGACGCATAGATCTCAGTCAGCATTGGAGTACATGATGACCTATGGCTGGGCCATCCTGATCATAGTCATCGTAGCCGCAGTCTTATACTCCTTAGGTATCTTCTCCCCATCCTCAAGCATATCAGCAACAGTAACGGGATTCTCCAATCTAGGTTCAGTAGCAGCACAATGCACAGCCAACGGAGTCTTAAGGATAAACCTAGGAGACTCGACAGGTTACCCTATAAACGTCACCGGTATAACAGCAAAAGACTCCTCCACAGGACAGATATCAACATTCAAATCAAATTCCACGGTAGATCCTAATCCTATAATAGATGTGGGAGGCAGTTACATCTTCTCAGTTCCAAATGTATGTCCCCCTGCCGGCACTCATTACTCCATATCGACGACAGTAAACTACACCGAACCCGGACAGCCACTCCCAGGTCCATACACATCCAGTGGAACTATCTCTGGAACGGTATCGGCTACAAATCTGCCACCAAGTGTCCCCTACTTTAATGGCGTTAACGCCTATCTTTACTCATCAGGAACGCTTAACGGTTTGCCGGTCGGCCGTAGTGCAAGAACGGTTACCGCGTGGTTTTACGCCACTAACCTAACTTCAAGCGGTGGCGGCCGTTCAAATGTTTTTGTGTATGGCACAACTAACTGTAATCCAGATAGTATGTTTCATGTGTATATCAATTACGGCAGCGCGCCAAATATAGTTATGAATGCTTGGTGCACTGATACTTCGATTAGTGGTGTTGTAGCCGGAAAGTGGTATTTTGTTTCATATGCAATTAATGGTTCCAGCACTCCAAATGGAGATACTTTCCAAACCGGTTATACAGCTTCGTATGGTGGTAATCTAGTGTTAGCAAAGGACGGTCCATACAATATAAGTACTAGTTCTGTTTCTGGAATAGACATAGCGAATCCTTACGGATCAAACTATTATTTTCAAGGTTATATAACAAACATTCAAATATACAACTTTGAACTTTCTCAGGCTCAAATACAAACATTAGTAAATGAGGGTATTTACGGTGCGCCAGTAACAACTAGCGGTTTAGTTGCGTGGTATCCTCTAAACGGTAGCCTTTCATCGTATCTGGTAAGCAACACAGCATTCTCAAGTGCAAATGCAGTATTCACTAGCGATTATCCCACGCCATAGTCTTAAATATTATCCTGCTCAGAATATTCTCAAGGAAGGCAAAATAGGCTAACATTTTTCTACGTTTTTGTGCTATTTTAAGTATTGAATCGATGCGCATCTAATTTAAAAGTATTAACATCTACTTTTATGTAATGGACGTAGAAACGGCGAGGGCTAGATTTGTCCGCGGAGTAAAACGCTGGCCATGGCTGCGTTATAGACTTGTCGCTCTCAGGCGCATTTTATACCGAATCATTTTCCACTTTCATTGGAAGAAATTGGAAAGAGATTATCTTTTGTCTCCCGGTTTGAAGAAGCTACAGGTCGGCAGCTGGACTAATCTACTTGATGGGTGGCTAAACACAGACTACTACCCACGAAAAAATGTTCCTTTTCTAGATGTTTTGAAACCTCTTCCGTTTCCTGATAATTCGTTCGACTATGTATTTTCAGAACATATGGTTGAGCATCTCCCTTTTGATGGCACATTTGGTTTTTTTGTCGAGTGTAATAGACTATTGAAAAAAAACGGAAAAATAAGGATAGCGACTCCTGGTCTGGAACTGCTTTTCAAGGTTTTCACGGAGAAGAACGATGCTACAGTCAAAAGTTTTATATCCGCCAATGGAAGGCCACCTTCCCCAAAACTGAAAAAGCCGCTTGCTGCGTATGCGATAAATAGAACTTTCTATGGGCATGGTCACAAGTTCATATACGATTTTAAGTCTTTGAAAGCATCTCTCGAGGCTGCAGGCTTCAGGAATGTTGTCAGATGCGTGCCTGGCAAGAGCAAAGACAAAAATCTAAACAATATAGATAGACGTGAAATCGAGCCTCGTAATAGGAAAGGTTTCAATAGATTAGAAACCATAGTCGTGGAAGCAATCAAATAACGAGTATGATTTGGGGCAGCCGGGATTTGAACCCGGAACAACCTGAGCCCAAGTCAGGTATCATAGCCAAGTTAGATCACCACCCCACATCGATAGATATAATTATCAAGTATAAAAAGTAATAGTTGTTAATCTTAAAATGAAAGGAAAGCAACCGTTAGTGAGCATATATTCTACGGTTTTTAATAATTCAAAAATAATCAGGAAATCGATCGATTCTATAATCAGGCAGTTGCCGGACTTCTCCAGAAATTTTGAGTTGGTGATTGTCGACAATTTTTCAACGGACGGAACGTGGGATATAATTAAAGAATATATGCTAAAACACGATAATATAGTAGCATTACAACTTCACTGTAATAGGGGAGAAGGCAGAGCCGTCGCTTATAATAATAGCACTGGCAAATTCATATTAAGCATCGATTTGGACCAGGTCTACGAGCCGATTTTTTCTAAATTTATTTATGGTTGCATTAAGTTTTACAAAACAGACACCATAATAAATAATTTTATGGATAGG
This sequence comes from Candidatus Parvarchaeota archaeon, assembly GCA_023380585.1. Classification (GTDB taxonomy): domain Archaea; phylum Nanobdellota; class Nanobdellia; order Parvarchaeales; family Parvarchaeaceae; genus Parvarchaeum. The sequence goes on from JAMCRN010000009.1 coordinate 65,341, forward strand.
AAAACCATGGACAAAATTGGCAACTGGGGGCCGTTCTCAGGAGCAGAAGACTGGGAACTTTATGGCAGGGCTTTGTCAAAACATGTTAAATTACGCTTTCTTCCGATTAATCTGTTTAAGAACGTCGTCGTTAAAGGCAGTAGAGAAAGGCGTTACTACACGAATCAGCTCAATGGAATAAAAAGGCGGTATTCTATTGTTAAGGACAGAATAATGGCTTTGGGCTTCCATCGACTTAAAGACGTGTTTGGTGTAAGAACGAGCGGCACCGTTGCCGCCAAGCTGGCATACATTCAATTGAAAATTCTTAATAAAAGAACTTATTCCTACTCCGATTACCGCTCAAATGAGGAATATTTTCACGCAAATATGGATTTTTTAGACCCAGAGAAATTCGGAATACCTAAAGAGTATTGGGTTTGGAATGTGGCGTTAAGGCCAATTAGTTTAGATATTATAAACAAACTTCTCGACGCCCTTTTTAGATTAGGATTTAATAGAGTTAAGCTTGGAAGTAACCGCCATCTTATAGTTTTTACCGACAGAACAAAGCAAGACATACTGAAATTTTATTATAGTTTCTGGGAAAATTTCATCTTATGAAAGCTAAAATAGCAAAGAGCATATAAAAAGCATAAAAATGTCGATAGCTAAACTAAATATTCTAAGGAAAAATGGACCCGTCACTAAAGTGACGATATATAGCAATTCAAACCAAAAACCCTGCGTAAGCTGTATAATTCTGTGTTACAACTCAGAACGCTTTCTTGGAGACGCTATTCGCTCTCTTTTCCTGCAGGACTTTAAAGAACCCTTTGAAATAGTTGTTGCATACGGCAGAGGCACGACCGACGGAACATTATCCAAGCTGATATCTGTGCTTAAGGAGAATCTAGGGGCATCAAAGAAAATAGCACTGTCCATCCTATTCCACAATAACACCACTGAATTCAGGGCCAGAGCCTTGGCTTTAAAATACGCACGCGGAGAGTATATGTGCTTTTTAGACTACTATTCCGTTGCACAACTGTTTAATAGAATCGGCGCTTCTACCATTACATGGCTTCTAATAGGCTAAAAGAAGGACGAATTGTGTGGGGGCGTCCTTTAACAAAGGTGAGACCAATGGAAAAAGACGCCCTCCAACGAAAATCAGAGGCAGTGATAACTAAAATAGATGATGCTTTGCGTAGGGAACCGCAAAAGCTTGCTTTGATGAATAAAAGAAAGGAAGGAAGACCCTTCCTTTATTCGAATGAGCTGATAATAGCGATAAGCTTCTTCAGGTTCTATTTCTGCCTTAAATTAAGGCAGACCGAAGCCCTGATCAGGAGAATGTGTGGTCATTCCCCGATCACTCAACGCTGGACAGAAGACTTCTTACGTTGAATATCAAATGGACCATAATAAACAAGGATAGGAAAGGGAGAAATCTGGCTATAGACGCTTCTGGGATATCTATAGCTAACAGAGGGGGATACAGGGACGCCAGATACGGCTCTAAGCCGAAGTTCTACAAGCTGCATGCGGTGATGGACGAAGACGATATGGAACTTGTCGATTTCAGACTTACCTCAGAGCACGTGGGGGACAATGCGAAGTTCTCCCCGCTAATCAGGGAGATCGTGAGGAATACCAAGATCTCCGTCCTGCATGCCGACGGAGGATACGATTCAAAGAAGAACTTTGACTTTCTATCCGCGCATAAGATAAAGGCGGGGATAAAGGCCGACAGGAATTCCTCCTCGAAAAGCAGGGGAAGCGTCTCCAGAAGGATCGCCGTAAGGGAGCAGTTCGGCTATCCCGACGTCGGGAGGGCGAAGACGCGCCCTCCTGATAAAGATACCGTGTCCATGAATGAAGAGGAAAAGAGAAGACATTACCAGAAAATCTGGAAGAAAAAAGTGGGATATGGAGGACGCTGGCTTGTCGAAGCATTCTTCTCCGTGTTCAAACGAGTGTATGGAAGCTACGCTTCCTCCATAACCTGGAGAAGGGTGAAGAACGAGATGACTCTGAAGCTGTTGTTGTATGACGCACTGTTGAAAATCTGACGCTGGTCAGCCGACAGCGCAAAAAAGAGAACCATTAGAACGATCTATAAAATTAAAGCTGAGTTATGCAACGGAATACTTATATACACAGACAAAACAGATACAAATATAATTAACTTTTACAAAGAATTTTACACAGTGTTTGATGAGTATTAGATCTCGCATTTGTTTCTAATTCCTACTGTTCTCAAATTTTAATTTAATTTTGCTGTCAAAATAGCATACGTAACTG
>JAMCRN010000010.1 GCA_023380585.1 Candidatus Parvarchaeota archaeon
CATTATCCCCTGCATGAAGTAGCCCCGACCGGATTTGAACCGGTGTCTCAGGCTCCAAAGGCCTACGTGCTTGGCCGCTACACTACGGGGCTTCTATCTATCATTTATCAGCGGTCTTTTATAAAATGAATCAAGCTAGTAAAATATCAAACGATTAAAAGGCTTAAATACGACGCGAAGGTAAAAATCAGATGATACTTGAAATCTTTATTTCAGCTTTAATAGCCTTCGTGGCGACTTTGATCGGAGGGCAGTTCATAATACCCGTGCTTCTGCAGGCTAAACTATTAGCTAGGGACATAAACAAAAAAAATACGCCGATTCTCCCCACAAGTGGCGGGACCATACTTCTTTTAGGGCTCTTCTTCGGCGTTCTAAGCCTTGTTTTTGCCTCGAATTACATAGTAGGCACGAGTGTAGACTCAGAGGTGATATTGATAAGCTTAATGAGCATACTTGCGATAACATTCATCGGCTTTCTTGATGACCTCATAGGCGGCAGGATAAGGACTTTCCGCGGAGATGTGAAAGCTGCGATAAAACGCTATAAGTTTTTCAATGGGGGCATAAAGCAATGGCAAAAGCCCGTTCTGACGCTGATAGCTGCAATCCCTCTGATGGTGATCAACTTGGGCTCAGAGAATATAAAATTCCCACTCATAGGAGTCATATCAATAAATCCGATAGTTTATACTTTAGTATTCATACCGCTTGCAGTAGCTTTTTCGGCTAATTCTTTTAACATGCTTGAAGGGATGAATGGGATAGCCTCCCAGATGGGACTGGTAGCTTTCATCGCGCTGTCCATATTTTCATATTACACACAAAATTATACAGCTTTTTCCCTATCTGTTATATTCTCCGCTGTACTTCTGGCTTATGTTTACTTCGGTTCGTATCCGGCGAAAGTCCTACCAGGTGATAGTCTTACCTATCTTGTTGGGGCAGGATTTGCGGCTACAGTCATAATAGGCAAAATGCAGGTCTTGGGCCTCATATTGATAATACCATGGATAATCGAGTTCTTCCTCAAGGCAAGGGCAAGATTCCACGCCAACTCTTGGGGCATAATACAGAAAGACGGAAAGCTTAAGTCGCCTAATGGTGGCAAGATATATTCCTTGACGCACGTCTTCATGCGGAGCGGAAAATACACGGAAATGCAGATAGTCTCTATGCTGACCGTATTGGAAGCCGCTATAGCTGCGTTAGGTCTTCTAGTATTACTTTATTAAAACATGGCAATTAAATATTAATAACCTTTGAGGTCTCTAGAATAAATATGGAAATCATACCAGTCGGCACAACATCGGTCCAGTACCAGGGTCTTATGGATGACCAGAATTTTTACAATTTCATGAAGGACACCCTGCAGGGAATAGGTTATAAAGTAAATGAGACCTCATACATACAGTTTGCAGGTCAGAATTACGCAATAACATGGGTAGCTAAGAAGTTCATAGACGACTATATGGCTTACAGGATAACCATAAAACTGGATTACAGGGGATTGACGGAGACTACGGCAACAAAGGATGGAAAACAGATAAAGATGAAGACTGGCACAGTTCAGATAACTTTAGTTTCAGACATACTTCTTGATTATCTGGACAAATGGGCTGTAGGCGTTTCAAAACTGATAAGGCCCATATTTGACAAGATGAACAAGGACGTACTGGTGCAGAGAAGGAATACTTTCGAGAACGAGATACAGAACATAAAGTCTTCCATACAATCACACTTTGGGTAAGTGTGTATGCCAAAAAAGTCCCTGGCCTCCCTTGACATATACAAGTTCCTACAGGAAACTTCTTTTCTGCAAGGTGCTACGCTTAGAGACGTGAAAAGCAGGAAGAATGAGTTTTTTTTCCTCTTCTATAAAGGGTCTGAGAGATGGCTGAAGGCGGTGCCTGGGCAGTACATATGTATTCAGAACGAAAGGCCGAGGGAAAACATAAACTATCCCTTCACAGAGCTGCTGAAAAAGGAGCTTTTGAACAAAAAAGCAGCTATAAACATGCACGGAGCGGACAGGATAGTGGAATTAGATTTTACAGAAAGTCTGCTCAGTATAGAGCTTTTCTCCAAAGGGAATATCATACTGTCTAAGCACGGCAGGATAGTCCGTTCGCTTTTCAGCAGGGACTACAGCAGCAGGAAAGTAGCGGAGGGCGAGCCGATGTCTTATCCTCCGGCGGTATCCGATGTTTTTTCCATGGATAAACAGGTATTTTACGATACATTGAAGAGATCAGACAAGGAAAACCTCGTAAAATCCCTAGCTCTTGACTTTTCCTTAGGAGGAGTATACGCAGAAGAGCTATGTTTCCGTGCTCACATAGACAAAGCCGCCAAAATAACGGAAATAGACACCGAATCAGCGGATAAATTATACTTAGAGCTGAGGAAAATCATAGAAAGGCCTTCTAAACCCAACATATTCGACGGCGCTTATCTCTCTGTCATAGACCTTGAGCATATAAACGCGGATAAGAGATACTTTAAGGACATAAACAGCGCCATAATAGAATTCTTCTCAGAAGAGCAGCCTGTCAGCAGAAAAAAGGTCGATTCACATAAAAACTTTTCCGTCCGTATACAGGAACTGAAAGATAGCATAGAAAAGGTGAATTCCTCTTACGAGGGACTTGAGCAACTATTCGATTTAGCCAGGAACTCCGGAATGAAGCTTGAAGACAGGAAGAAGGCGCTAGAAGAGAGGGGTTGGAGACTCGATGGCGCCACAATTTCCTCTGCAGAATTACCGGGTCTTATATTAGATATAAGGAAGGGTCTAAGGGCAAACATAGACCACTATTACGCGGAAATGAAGAAATTAAGCCGCGGCCTTAAGGTGCGTCCGGAAAACAGACAAGGACCAAAAAAACTCAGATACTTGGAGAGAGATGCCTGGTACTCGAAATTCAGGTGGGGACTCACATCTTCCGGCAATCTAGTGGTAATAGGCAGGGATAATGCTCAAAATATAAAACTAATAGAGAAGTACATGGAAAAAGACGACATAGTCTTGCACGCGGACGTATTTGGGAGTCCATTTGGGCTTATAAAAAGCAATGGAAAGTCGGCAAGCATGGGCGACATAGACGAGGCTGCACATATGGTGGCTTCATATTCTTCGGCGTGGAAGAACGGTGCAGGCAATATAGATGTGTATTATGTGAAGCCATATCAAGTAACCAGAAGCCCTCCGTCAGGAGAGTCATTGAAGAAAGGGGCTTTTTACATAAGCGGTACTAGGGAATATGTGAAGAACGTTGAGCTGTACTTATACATAGGGATAGACATCTCATCCGAGAGCTATTCTTTGACAGTCTCTTCGTTCAAACCTAAAAAAGACTATTTTTTGGTAACGCCAGGTAACAAAACCAGAGAAGATGTCCTTAAAAGGATGATAAAGATAATATCTGACACGAAAGGGGTTCTACTTGAAAGAGATCGAATAGATCGGCTTTTGCCCCAGGGAAAATGCTCCATAAAAGACACCGACATGCGGAAGGCTTAAATAATACACTCATTCATTAGTTAAAATGGGACGGCGTCCTTGTCTCAATAATATATTGAATATAGTACGGCCAATCCTAAGCGAAAAATGTTGCGTGATAGTTGAAGGCAAGAACGATGCCAAAGCTCTTGTTAAACTTGGTATACCAGAATCCAGGATATTCCAGTCTGCACAGATAAGCTACGACAAATTAGAGCCGCTCATAGCAAATTTTGATGTATACATACCAATGTTTGATGCTGATAGGACAGGGGTTCACAGGCTAGAAAAGTTTCTGCATTACTTCTCAGGCATGGCTATAAAGATAGACATGAGTTATTCAGAAAAGCTAAGGTCAGAGGGAGTAGTATACATAGAAGGGATAAATCGTCTGATAAAAATCTGACCTTGTAGCCGTGAGAGTATAACGAAATTTATCGTGCAAAATGCCGATGAACATTCATAATCACTCGTCTGATATACTATTAAATAAAACCGTTTATTTGGCACTTTGCTCTCTACTGGGAATCAAAGCCTCGGGCGAGAATCGGACTCGCGATCTTTTCCTTACCAAGGAAACGCTATACCACTAAGCCACCGAGGCGTTTTTATATTTCTTTCTGCACGCTATACAAATTCTCATGCTTCATTGATTTATATGTTTCAAAGCGGCCTGTATATTTTATAGATGCTGCTTTCTGTCTAATCAAACAAGCCTTGCACATGTATGCGGCAGGGTTAGATTTAAATAGGAACACAAAGTCAATTAGAGGATGGGAAGAGTACGTGGAAAAATGATAAGGCTTTCTACCCTAGAGATACTAAAGAGATACCGTAATCAGTTTACCGACAATTACGATGCAAATAAGAAGATACTGAATGAGCTGGTATACGCCGATAAAACCACAAGGAACAAGATAGCAGGCTTCATAACGAGCCTTTCAAAGGCCAAGAAGATAGAAGAGTATATTATAGAGCACTCCACAGGCTAAAAATATAAATCAGATTATGTCTTCTTCCGCTACTACTACGAAGTCTCCTACGGATATGACAGAATTGTACGGAATCCTATGGTTACCGTTCTCGTCTTTTTCGAATTGGAACGTATTGGCGTAGGCTGTAGGGCTCTTTATAGACAAATAGACTAGCTCCCCCGTCCTTATCTCATATACTAGGTCAGCGACCACACCAAGCCTCTTTCCGCTTTTTCCAACTACAGTTTTACCTATTATTACCTTTGAATCTATACGTTCTCCTTTCGTTGTGCCTGACATAATCGCCTCCTTCTGATTATGATATAAGTAAATGCTCAATTTAAACCTTTTCTGTCTTATAAAATATAAAAACCCTGTCGTTCTCTATCTCCGTGATTATCCTCGGCTTCAGATAATCAAGATCTATTCCAGACGACTTAAGGACCGATATCGCTATCCTCCCGCCCGGCTTGCAGTATTCAAAGGCTTTTTCTATGCATATCTTTCGCTCTTCTTCGTTCAGGTCCTGCAGGACAGTTACGCACATCACTACATCGAACTTCCGGTTAGTGGAGAAATCCGATATCCTTTTGTTTTCTGCTTTTATATGGTTGTTTACAGGTATGAATGAGAACAAAGATGACGGCTCTACGGCAAGTATGTCATTCTCATGGAGAATCTTCTCAAGTATCCCATTACCTGCGCCGATGTCAAGTATAGAGTCACCGTCTTTTATGCCGATGATACTTATTATTCCACTTATCTTTTTTCTCTGCTCTGCGCCGTATAAGCTCTCATAGCTATTTGATATAACAGTGTAATATTCATAAGATTCCACATTCAGTAGGATTTGGCAAATACCGCGTTATTTTCTGCTTTTCTGCCGCAGAAGACGCATACGTCAGATATCAGCTTCTCTTTATCAAGGAGTATAAGCCTAGATGTAGCTCCAGTGGCTTGCTTTATCTCTTCTTCGCATTCTATCCTACCGCACCAAGCGGCTTTTGCCACATTTTTTTCTCCTTTCAACGCGGATACAAAGCCTTCCCTGTCTTTTATCTGGACGATCCTGTCCTCTGATGCTTTTTTTGACGCTTCCAGCATGTCCTTCTGAATGCTTTTTAAAACGTCTTTAAGAGACTGTAAGGAGTTCAGTTTTATGGTTTTTTTTGCGCCAGACCATCTAAATTTTAGAGTTACACTGCCGGAGGCGAGTTCTCTCTCTCCGATTTCAAGCTTTATAGGCACGCCTTTCAGATCATATTCATTGAACTTCCATCCAGGAGAGTACTCAATCCTGTCATCCAAAAGGACTCTGATACCTTCTCCTACAAGCAGTTTTTCCACTTTTTTAACGTATTCCAGAAGTTTTTCAGAATCTCCTCCTTTGATTATGGGTATTATTACTACCTGTATAGGCGCCACGGCAGGAGGCAGTACCAGGCCTTTGTCATCTCCATATACCATGATCATTATACCGAGCGCTCGCATGGCCATTCCCCATGAAGTTTGCTGTACGAACCGCCATTTGTTGTCTCTATCAAGATATTTTATATCGAAAGGCCGCGCGAAGTTTTCACCCAGGTAGTGGGAAGTCCCAGCCTGCGACATGAAATTATTTGGTAGTATTGCCTCTACGGTGTAAGTGGAAACAGCGCCGGCGAATTTTTCACTTTCGCTTTTCTTGCCGAATAGTACAGGTACTGCAAGGACTTCTTCCATGATCTTTTTGTATACTAATCCCATTTCTCTGGCGTTGCTCTCCGCCTCTTTCTCTGTTTCGAAGGCACAGTGGCCTTCCTGCCAAAGCACTTCTCTGCCTCGGAGCAGCAGTCTCGTTTCCTTTGTTTCCCACCTTACCACGTTGTTCCACTGGTTTATCAGAATTGGGAGGTCCCTGTAGCTCTTTATCCATTTAGAGTAGCTTTCGTACATTATTGTCTCGGAAGTTGGACGTATAGCAAGTTTCTCTTCGAGTTGCTTTTCTCCTCCCAACGTTACCCAGGCGACCTCTGGGTTGAAGCCCTTTATATGCTCTTTTTCCTTGGATAATGTAGATTCAGGTATCAAAAGCGGGAAATAGGCGTTTTTGACGTTTCTTTTCTTTATTTCTTCGTCCAAAGCTTTCTGCATGACCTCCCACATGAAGTAACCGTAAGGTCTGTATACTGGGAATCCCTTAACGCCGGAGAAATCCATCGCCTCCGACGCCACCAGGACTTCATTGTACCACTGGGTTATATCATCTCTCTTCCGCGTTTTCAGTGGTTCGACCATTTGTTTTAAGATTTCTGTTATAATTAATACTTTAATCGGCGCGTAAGACAAATACCATTAAATCATGAAAGATACGTATCGTAGCCTATTTTTCTGTAAAGGCATATATTCTTGCACATCTGTGAATTTTACATGGTGCTCAACCCAAGAAGCCAGTCAGCACTGGAATATATGATGACTTATGGCTGGGCCATCCTCATCATAGTCATCGTGGCCGCCGTCCTCTACTCTTTCGGTATCTTCTCCCCTTCTTCAAGCATATCAGCGACAATAACAGGCTTCTCAGGGGCAGGAGTCACGGCGGCAAGCTGCATAAACTCCGTAAACAACCAAATACTAGCCTTATCCATAACAGACAACACCGGTTATCTCATAAATATAACAAGTATAAACACCACAAGCACCAATGGAGTCTCAGCATCCCAGTCCATAGGATCAGAGCTTTCCCCTGGCTCCTCTGCCGTCTTCTACGTTAATGCAGGCTGCAACAAGTCCTCTTCCGCCTATTCCGGCTCGGCAACCATAACCTACACAGAACCGGGACAGCCATTGCCAGGGCCGTATCTATCGAATGGAAAGATTGCGAATGTACCCGTTTTATCAAATCTAAATTTAGTCGCAGGTTTGGATGGAACAAATGCCGATTTTTTCATTGCAGGCAACTCATTTCCTAATGGCTCATCTCCCAGGACAGCGATCTTGTGGATTTACGAAAAAAGCGATTCTACACGGTTTTATGTTGTAGATTACGGAGGTTCGTCTTCAGATTCTGAATTTGGGTTGTCCTTGAACGAATTTTCGGCCGGGCAATTTGGCCTTGAAACATGCGGAAATGGTTGGTTATCATCAGCAACTATAAATTTGGACACGTGGTATTTCCTAGCCATAGTCTGGTTTGGTAACGGCTCCCCTTCATTTTTTGTAAATGGCGTAAATGATTCAGGAGGGGGTACTTGGGGTACTCCGATAATAAATACTCAAAGTGGAAATCAATATCTTGGTTCGGGGAATAATCAGTGTCATACGGGGTTCTATTTCAATGGCTCCGTCTCGGATTTTCAGATCTATTCCAAAGCACTCTCATCTTCACAGATACAAAAAATATATTCTGGGGGTATCGGAGGGGCCCCAGTTCCAAATACTGGTCTAATAGCGTGGCTACCTCTAGACGGCAACGCAAATGATTATTCTGGCAACAATAACAATGGCGTGTCATACAATGTTCAGTGGGTATCACCTTAGTTTTGTATTAATCCCTTGCAAAAGTCCTAGTCAGAGCTAGAATACATCCCTGGCCGTAAAACCAAGTCATTTTAATCCCTGTTTTTATTCTTGTAAATAAGTTAAAATATATATCATGTACCATCTATCTAATCTAGTATGTCAAAATACGAGCCTAAAGAGATAGAAAGCAAGTGGAGAGAGAGATACGAGGAAAAGAAGCTTTTCCAGGCTGACAGAGATACTGGAAGGAAAAAGTTCTTCCTGACAGTGCCTGTAATATACCCTAACGGCTTTCTACATGTAGGTCATCTTTATACCTGGACAAGAGCAGACATATACGCAAGGTACATGAGAATGAGGGGATACAACGTTCTTTTCCCTCAGTCCTGGCATTTCACAGGTGGACCGCTCGTCGGGATGCAACTGAAGATAAAGAATGGGGATCAAAAAGTCATAAAGGACCTCCAGGATTCAGGGATAAGCGAAAAGGAGATAGATGATTTCAAGAGGTCCCCATTGAACATAGGCACTTTCTTTACTAAAAACCTGAAAAAAGACCTCTCTGCTGCGGGGATGTCGATAGACTGGAGAAGGACGTTCAGCATATCCAATTCCCCGTATTTTTCTAAGTTCGTATCATGGCAGTTCAACAGGTTAAGAGACGCCGGGCTGATAACTCAGAACACGCATCCAGTGATATGGTGTCCTAGGGAAGACACTCCGCTCGGGGACCATGACAGGGCGAGCGGAGAAGGAGAAAGCCCAGAAGAGTTCAGTGTGATAAAGTTCAAACATGAAGGTATGGTCCTGCCTGCTGCAACATTAAGGCCAGAAACGGTGTTCGGCGCCACAAACATATGGGTAAGTAGAAAAGGTGGCTATAAAAAAGTAGAGCTAGAAGACGGGGAGAAATGGATAGTCTCAGAAAGCTTCAGCAATAAGATGAAATATCAGCTCATAAAACTGAAGAAGGTGGAAGATTTCGATGTAGGTTCGTTGATAGGAAAAAGAGCAGAGAATCCGGTAACCGGCGAGAGCATACCGATATTAGCTGAGGATTTCGTGGACCCTTCAATTACAACAGGTGTCGTTATGAGCGTCCCGATGCATGCGCCTTTCGATTACATTGGATGGGAAAAAGTAAAAGAAGAGGATGAAAAGATGTATAAAAAACCAAAGAAGGTCATAGAAGTAAACGGCGAAGGCGAAATTATACAGGAAGTAATAAGGGTGTACGGTAAAAACACTTCTGGCTTGAGGGAGGCCACAAAAGCTCTATATAAGAAGGAGTTCAATTCCGGCGTTATGAACAGCAGTGCAGACGGATTGGACGGGATGAGTGTGAAGGAAGCCAAGTTGAAGATTGTAGACATGCTTAAGGAAAAGGCAGCCTATGCAGTGATATACGAGACAAGCGGCGAAGTGATATGCAGATGCGGCGCCAGAGGAGTGGTGAACCTGCTGGAGAATCAGTGGTTCATAAGGTATTCTGACAAAGAGCTGAAGGAAAAGGCGATCAAAGCCGTGGAGAATATGGAGATATTCCCGGAGGAAGCCAGGGCGCAGCTACTTAATTTTGTATACAATGTTGAGGACAAAGCTGCCGCTAGACAGGGAGGCCTTGGAACGCCTCTCCCGTGGGACAAGGACTGGCTTATAGAGCCGCTGAGCGACTCTACCCTTTACATGGCTTATTATACGATAGCTCATATCCTGGAGAGACTAAACATATCAGAAGTAGACGATGAGCTATTTGACCAGGTGTTCCTCGGGAAGGAGATAAAGCATAAACTTGCCACAGAAGTAAAGCTGATGAGAGACGAGTTCGAGTACTGGTACCCATTGGATCTGAGAGTTACCGCAAAGGAGCTATTGACGAATCACATAGTGTTTTTTATAATGAACCACATAGCTCTTCTACCAAAGGACAAGTGGCCGAAGAGGCTGGGAATAAACGGATGGGTAACTATGGACAGTATAAAAATGTCCAAATCAAAGGGCAATACCCTTACTATCAGAAAGGCAGTAGAAGAGTACGGCGCAGACGGCAGCAGGCTTATAGCTTCAGGATCAAACGGGATGGACGACGTCGACTGGAGCTCAGACAATATAAAAGCGCTTTACCAGAGGATGGAGCTGCTTATGGACGTATTAGAAGCAAAGGAAGGTTTCGGTCAGGAGAGTAGGCTGATAGACAGGTACCTCGCTTCGATGAAAGAGAGCATAATAGAGCGCACGACCGCAGAGATAGAGAAAATGAACTATAGGAATTCCCTGTTCAACAGTTTCTTTCAGGCTACGGACATACTGAAATCTTATCTTGAGTTTGGAGGGAGGAACTGGTCAGAGATAGAGGGGTTCATTTCTGTGGTTCTGAAGCTAAACCACCCCTTTTTCCCATACATAACCGAAGAGCTCAACCGCCGCATGGGAAACGTCACGCTTCTTGAGGAAGGCGGCTGGCCGGATACGCCGGGAACAGGTATAGACATACTCATAGAAAACGAAGTCCAGGTATTGAAAAATACTGTCTCGGACATAAGGAACCTTATGAAGCTACTTAAGATAACTCCGAAGGAAGTAAGGATAGGCATCTCTGACGAGGCAGCTTTCAGCGTGTACAATGCTATAGTCGAGGCATCCAAAAACACTAGGGATATAAAGGAAATAAGAAAAGCATTGCCAGCGGAATCGGAGACCGTGAAGAAGTTGCTGAAATCACCGGATAAGATACCCCAGTCAAATCTTGCTTTCAAGTATGAGTTCGATCTTTTCACCCAATCAAAAGAGTATCTAGAAAACACATTCAAAGCAAAAGTGACTGTAGAAGTAGAGCATGAAGGCAAGGCACTGCCAGGGAAGCCGTCTATAAGATTATCATGAAAAAGATACCGGTCCTTTATTACGTTACATTAGCGAGCATAGCGCTAACTCTTTTCTTGGTTTTCGTACTGCATATTTATGTATTCATATTTTTCCTTTTCATACCGTTTTCTGGACTGTTAAAGAGCATAAAGAAAAAGAGGTTTAACACATGAAGGTCAGCTTTGATACCATAGGCAGCATAGCCATAATACGGCACAGGCCAGGAGAGACCTTAGAGCAAGAGAGGAAAGCCGCCAAGGCCATAATGCGCAATAACAGAAGCATACGCGGCGTATTCAGGAGGGTAGGGAGGACAGAAGGCAAGGAAAGACTTTCTAAATTCGTTTTCATATGTGGCGATAAGAACCAGAAGACTGTCCATAAGGAGAACGGCTGTGTTTTTTACGTAGATATAAAAAAGGTATATTTCTCCCCGAGGTTGTCGACGGAAAGGGCAAGAGTGGCCAGAAGCATAAAAAAGTCGGACAATGTCCTTGACATGTTCTGTGGGGTCGGTCCGTTCACAATACAAGCCGCTAAAAAAGCCTCTTATGTAGCAGCAATAGACATCAACAAGGACGCGATAACTCTGCTTCAAGAGAACATAAAGGCGAACAAAGTAGAAAACGTACGCTTTTTCCTCGGTGACGCAAAGAAGATCCTAAATGGTATCAAGACAAGATTCGACGTCATAATAATGAACAATCCGACAATGAGCAGGAATTTTCTCCCAAACGCAGTGCGTGCAGCAAAAGACAGGTGCACCATATTCTTCTATGAGTTTTTAAAAGCGGAAAATGGCCTAAGCGAGGCGGAAAAGACAGATATTTCTAGTATAAAGAGGATATTATCGGCGTACTGCGATAAGGTAAGTATAAAGCCACACGTCACGGGAGAAGCCGCTCCGTACCTTTACAGAATGTGCTTCGATATAAAGATCAAGAAGAGTAGTACGCGTTCCAGTTAGGGGCAGAAAAATCTATGTTGACATTCTCCCCAGTATATAGGGAATTTATAGCATCGAAAAGGATGAAGTTTATATATTTCAGTAGCCCCCAGTTCTGTTTTCTTATCTTCATGAGCAGCATATCGCAGAAGGATATCGCATCATAGGATAAGAAAAGCTTGTCTTTATGAAATACCTGCGGCAGTTTTTCGCTAAGCCATATCTCAAAATTCTTTGCCTCACCATCTGTGGAAAAATCCAGGACACGATCTGGATTTTTGCTTAAAAGTACCCGATTTATAAGTTCGAATATTGTGTTCTCGGAGTACCTGTCATTTATCCCGGTTTCGATAGATCCGGTTATGTACAGTGTGTATATATCGCTCATCATGCTGTTTATATTCCCCTTCGCATTCTTCACTATCCTTGCTACAGTGCCGTCATTGAGTGACATCCCATTCAGCGCTAATATCTTCTTAGCGTATACTGTCATAATCCTTTCGTTAAGCCTATAGAACCTTATTATTTCGTACCCCTGAAGGCTCTTCTTGTATTTTGAACGGAAAATCTCTCCACTGGACGACTCGAATATTATGATGGAGTTTTCTATGCCGCCCAGCTTGGAAAGTATGGAAGGATCCACAGACAGGACCTTCTCCAAGTCTTCTATCAGTATAAGCTTGCCATTAGCTTGTAGAAGAGATGAGGATACCGCTGCGTTGTAGACCGTGTTGAATATTATGTCAGAGATGTTCAGGTCTTCCACGTTTTCAAGGGTGTAAACGTTTATCCTCTGGAACGGCAGACCCATAGAATTCGCCATTGCTTCCGCAAGGAAAGTCTTTCCGCTTCCCGAAGGGCCATTGAATATGAATCTCTTCTCGCCTGATCTTATCCCGTTGATAACCTTGTTCTTTATGCTTCCACTATAGTTTTCCACGAAATTCTCAAGAGATGGAGAAAGTTTACGTGGCATATCATCCTTTTACAGTGGACAGGAAAGCTAAGAAGGACTGGAACTGTATGAAAGGAGTAGCTCCTTCTATGACACGATAATCCGTCTCGGCAAGCTTTTCTATGACATAGCTCCTGAATTTTCGGTCCACTATGTCATCTGAAGAGACTATGATCTCAAACACAGACGCCAGCAGCTCTTTTATGTTTACGCCGGAGTCCATTATTTCTAGAAACACCTTCCTTGCCCCTGCATAATCACCCGATACCGCCTTTTTCAACCCCTCTTTTATACGCCCTGCGTCTAATATTCCACTCTGCGTGTAAACCACATCGGCAGTTATCTTCTTTGAGACGCTCGAAAGCGATTGAAGAAGGTTAGTCAGGGCCCTAAGATCGCCCTTAGATACATAATAAAGAGCATCCATGGATTGTTCATCTACATCAAGCTCCTCCTCCTTCGCTATTCTTCTTATGAATGTGAAAACGTCTTCTCTTGTGAGAGGGTGGAAACGAAGGATAGCGCATCTGGACTGTATAGGCTCTATTATGTTATTCTGGTAATTAACGCTGAACACGAATCGGCAGGTGCCGCTGTATTCCTCCATCATGCGCCTAAGCGCCTGCTGCGCCTCCTGCGTCAGTGAATCGGCCTCGTCGAACAGTATTATCTTGAATGGCGCGTCTATTGGCTTCGTCCTAGCGAATTCCTTTACTTTTCCCTGTATGACACTCAGTTTTCTGTCGTCGGAAGCGTTCAATTCTATGAAATTCTGGCTCCACATGTTTTCCCCAAAAAGCGACTTTGCCAAAACCACGGCAGAAGTAGTCTTTCCCACCCCCGGCGGGCCGGACAGTATCATGTGCTGTATTTCCTTTTTTGAGACCATCGCAGATAGTTTATCAACGCTTTCTTTCTGTCCTATTATGTCCTTGAATGAGGAAGGACGGTATTTTTCGACCCAGAGAACCATAGTATCAAATGTCAGCGAAGACTTCGGACGAAGGATAGGTTACCACTCCTTTGCTGGTTATCTCCATAGGTATGAATTTTGTTATGTGGTTGGAATTGCGCATCTTTATTATTCTAAGGGCTCTGACGAATGAATTCCCCTTTCCTAGAAGATAAAGCGCTATAACGCCGTCTACAGCGAATTCCTCCACTCCAAATGTAGAGAGCTTGTTTTCTCCGAAAGGTATTTCTCCTATGAGTATCCCTGAGGCGCCCTTTATTTTCAGACTGGATGCTACCTCTATTATGGCTTTTCTTATGGATATCACGTCTGAAAAGAACATCTGAAAGTAGGTTATGGAATCTATAACTATCCTTTTTGCGTCCGAGGCTTCTATCTCGGAGAGTATCGTCTCCCTAAGAGATTCATAGTCAACGAGAGGTATCTCTACGATCTTAAGTTTGCCGTCGGCTATAAGTTTCTCAACGTCTTTATCGAAGACTGAGAACTGTTCTATTATACTTTTTGCGCTCTCCTCCAGGGTGAAATATATCCCGTTCTCACCATTCCTTGCTCCATAAGCCAGGAACTGCATCGAGATGAGGGTCTTACCTGAACCAGCCGAGCCCGTGATAAGTATAACACTTCCTTTCGGAAGTCCTCCTCGCAGTGCTTCGTCGAGCCCTTCCACGCCAGAAGACTCCTTTTGTATATTTGAATTGTCATTCTGCGTTTCCATCTCTTAAGCCTCCAGTATTATGTCTCCTATAAATTGATATTTTATATTAATAAGAGAGCTCTCCTTTAATATTTTCGCCCAGATCTCAGCCACCTCTCTTGGAACATTGAGCTCTCTAGCAGCGTCGCCTAACTTTATGGATCTTTTTTCCTTCACAAGCGACAACAGTTTGGATATGGGGTTGTTTTTAGATATCTCCTGCTCTTTGTCCTTCTGGCCGTTGTTTTCCTCGGTGGGTTTATAAGAATATGGTTTCGAAGCCTTTTGAGAGATATTCTTATCAAGTTGCTTTTGCGTTTCTGCAGGCTTTTTGGGCGGTTTCAGCGGGATCCTGTTAAAGATATCCCCGATTTTTGGGAAAAGCGCATTTTTTTTGTCCATGACAACGGTTTGTGCAGGGTGAGCAGCAGTCGAAGCGGGTGGTTTTGCCTCCTGTTGTACATTACCTTTGATGACTGGCAGTCCTACATTACTGGGTTTAACCGTTTCCGGTTTAACTGGCTCCGATGGTGGTTTTAACGGCGCTTCTGGAGGTATTATTTTCTCATTTTGCGTGGTAGGCTGTCTTCCAAGCAGATAGCTTATCCTGTCAAAGGCGGATGACACTGATTTTATGTCGTCATACAATCTATACGAACTGTCCATTATCGCCTTGCCCAGCTCTGGGAAACTGTCTACCATATAATGTTTATCAGCATCCTTAATTTAAATATTCAGACGGTTACTAATTGTGCCCTTCTAGTCCTTCTTCGTCATGCATATGCTCTTTCATATTCTCAGTGTTTTCTATCTTCTTCTCTTCTTTCTCTATTTTTTCTACTCTTTTGTTTATATCATCCATCTTATTCAATATAAGATCCAGTTTTTTGTCCAGGCTCTCGTTCGCTGCTGCTTCTTTCTGCTGATGTTCGACGCCATCCGCTGGTTTACTTTCTGATTTGTGTGAGCTTTTACTGCTCGGTCTATACATTTTTTTCAAAAAGAGGAATATTACCACTGCGGCAACCGCAGCGACAGCTATGAATATGTAGTAATACTGGAAATCAAATGGCGGTACTGCGGAAACGCTGGAGGAATAGACGTTAGAGATCTTATTTTGTATCCCAGAAATGTAGGGTAGTTTGCAGACTGGGGCGGCATTTTTTATCACCGTGCATATCTGAGCAGTCAATATATTAGCTGCACCGAGTGCCGTCTCCCCAAAAGTGAGGGAAGAAGGGCTTTCTATGGAATTTAGCATTTCCTGGTGCGTAGAATAAGCTGAAGTGTCTCCGAACACTATGTTTGCATTAAGGGTGGCTCCATCAAAAACATACTGATTGTTTATGCTGAAGAACGGAACACCCCCCAGGGAAAAATCCTTTATCCCGAAACCGCGGTTGGCCTGAGAAACTACGTTGTCGTATATAAAAGGATAGGCGGAAGAAATCCCACTTTCATTGACGAGGAAAGACGAGCCTACCTGGTCAAGACTATAAAAGTTTATGTAAGGGGAAGTGTAATAGTTACCGTAGAAGAACCCAGTCGGATTCGAATCCCCATATGGACCCCCGTTCACAGGCGGTTTATCTACTGCAGACTGGAACGTAGAATTTGAAAAGTTAAAAGTGAACGTAGGTATATTCCCATCCACAGTGGCAGACCTGTCATAGAATAACTTGGAGAAATTTCCGAACCTGTCCAATGCTGTCACTAAGACCCACCTCTCCTGTGCGCAAAAAGGGCAGCCTTGGGCGCCTATGTAAACTACGGAAGGTTTGCCGTTCTGCACAAGGCTGGGAGCGTTGAAAGACGCAGATGGCGGGATAGGTATCAGGTCATAATCCTGGTTTGGTAATATAAGCAGGCAGATAGGGGGTTGAGGTCCGTTGCTCGTTGTCTGGGCAGGATAGCATTTTATGCTGCCATTTGCCTGCTCCTGTCCTATCTGTGCAAGCTGGGATGACAGACTGGATAATCCTGTCAAGTAAGACGAGTTAAGCTGCGTCCCTATCGGACCTAAGAAGAATTGTGCAGATGTGCTGTTAGAAGAGGTTGAGAAGGCGTTTATTGGATCATTTTGGTCCGCAGAATGGACGTTGACCGGCATGAAGCCATAAACAGCTATAACGATCAGGATTAAAACCGTCAGCGTTAAAATTGTTTTCTTCTCCATATAACCGTATACGGTGTCGAATAGCCCGTTTTTTGTCGCATTTCCGCCGCGTTCGCAGTCTCATTTAATACGTTACGACATTAGACTAAGCGCTGGAAAACCAGCTTTCACCCCGCAAGTCTGCCGTTTCATCCAAAGACCAAAGCAATCAGTTCAACGTCATCTTTTTACCTTGGTCGTGGTCTCGTTTCTGCTCAGTTCTTACACTTTTAGTGTACTGCATTACTGCAGTGCGGTCTTTTAGGTGAACGGACTTCCTCCTTTTATGGTCAGTCGTATACGACACCGCTTTCAAGTATAATATTTTCAAGTATTTATACATTAACACGGTTGATTATATCCATATAATATGGAGCTAATACCGCAGAGCGCATTGGAAAAGGACGGCAGGAAGTACGTAAAAGGCGTAAAACTGGCAAAGACCGTAAGACTAGATTACAAAACAGAAAAACATGCTTCATTTATAGTGGAAGGCGAGGAAAGCGTGCATAACGTAATGTACTTCGAGGAAAAACAGGACGGAATGAAATGGCAGTGCGACTGCAAATGGTACACGCTCCAGAACAAGACCTGCTCCCATATAATAGCTGTAAACATAGCCCTAAACAACGGGCTTGTGCCGGGACAGGGCAAAGAAAGGTCATCTGATATAAAATAGCTGCTGATCGGGCCTTTCTTTTTCGCGGACAGACAGGTCCACCACACTGCATTCAGATTCTCTGAATCCTCTATCATGGATTATGGATATCGCGTTCATAAAGTCTACGAGTCTGTAGTTTTCTTCGTTTTTCAATAAAGTCATCTTACCCCCCATGTTTAAGTATAACCTAGAGCCTACCATCTTATTTCCATTGAAAGTCATCCTATACACTATCTTCATGTTTTCTTTCTCTGATACAAGGTCGGCTACCACGCTTCTTTGGCTGAAAACATTATCTTTTTCACCAGCTCGTTCATATCCGTAGAATTCCCTAGCGACTCTTGTTTTATACAGAGAATAGCCCCCAAGATCGATCAGCCTGCCATTGTAGCTTAAGTTTAAACCAATAGCAGAGAGGTCAGGGACAAGGTCTTTTTTTCTGTTTTCCTCGCCGCCGTACTTAAGTTTACCTTTTACAAGAAAAGTCTTACCAGTATCTTTTATGCTGTCCAGCCTTATCTTGTTTATATCCAATGATGCGTTATACTCCGTAGTCTTGTACTTATCGAAGTTTTTAGGACCGACGACATATTGGAAATCACCGGAATCTTCTCCCCAAATCATGCTTTCATCCGTTTCCAGTAACGACAGTTCAGGGTTCTTATCAAGTATCTTCAGCACTTCCTTATCGGAGGGATTTATGAGCCCAGAACAGAGAATGTCATCTAGCGAACACGCCTTTTCCTGTACGGTTTCCATTGCGCTTCACTTAAATTATTGATAATAAATACTATAAATAGTTCTCTTTGTTATAATATTTACAACATATAAAAATTATGGCCCAGAAGACAGAAAACCGTATGAAATATATATAAACTTCGGATTTCAAAGAAATAAGTAGTAGTAAGGGATTATGATCTTCTTAGATATAGAAACTTCCGGTCTGGATTTCAGAAAGCATGGCATACTTTCGATAGGTGCACTTGAGTACGAAAATCCGAGTAATCAGTTCTATTCAGAGGCCAGACTAGGACCCGATATGGATGCGGACCCTAGGGCCCTTAGAGTAAACGGCTTCTCGGAAAACCAGATTCGCGACACTAAAAAACAGGACCTGGAGAGTCTTTTAAAGTCGTTCTCAGGATGGTTGCAGTCAGTAGAAGACAGGACTCCAGCAGGCCACAACGTGCATTTCGATATAGGGTTTATAGACCATTACGCAGGTATATACGGGGTACAGCTCGGTCTGGGCCATAGATATGTTGATACGCATTCCATAACTTATGCTTATCTACTCTCAGAGGGACGCCAAATCCCGATGGCTAACAAAAGAACGAATATAGATTCTGACTACATAATCTCATTGACAGGCTTGCCGAGGAGAAGCGTCCACAACGCCCTAGAAGACGCCAAATTATGCGCAGAGGCTTTCAGCAGGATAGTCGAAAGGAAGCCGCTGCTCGAGGAGTACAAAAAGTTTCCCATACCGGTAGACATCCCTTGAAGCCGTATGTCAAAAAAGCATCAATTCCATCTTTTTTGGCTGTGACCACTGTGGCCAAAGCGACCATTATTTCCAATCTTGTTCCTATTATAACCATGCCCGTGTTTATCTTGTCCATATCTGCCGCTTACATACGGTCCTTTATGTTTAAAGTCCCTGTCCTGTCCGTATTTCTGTCTGAAATCAGGATTTGACTGTCTTCCCTTGTAATAGACCGAATCCAGAGATTCCTCCGGCCTGTACGGCGCTAGATCGAATTCTAATTCATGCATCTTTATATTCGCGATCCTCTCTATTTCTCTTACAAGGTACCTTTGGGCATTTGAGAATATTGTAAAAGCACGCCCGTCTGCACCCATCCTCGCAGATCTCCCTACTCTATGTATATATATGAGCGGATCATCGGTGGCGTCTAGGCTGATAACATCTGAAACGTTTCTTATATCTAAACCTCTCGCAGCCACGTTCGTCGCTATCAAGAATCGCGTGCCTCTCCTGAAGTCAGAAAGCGAATATTCTCTTCGCGCCTGGCTTAACCCACCATGCATTAGCGTCACGTCCAAGCCGCGCCTTTTAAGGAGGTCATGGATATAGTCCGCATTTCTCTTGGTCTGAACGAATATTATCGCCTTGTTAGGTTTGTATTCTTCTATATAGGCAAGTAGAGTCGGGAACTTTTCCCTTCCGTTTGCTACAGCGTAATAATGCGTTATGCTGCTTACTGTGACCTCCTCCTCTTTCCCCACGCTCAAGTAAACCGGATTGTCCATATGTTTCTTCGCTATCTCGAGTATGGCTTTTGGCATCGTAGCAGAGAAGAGCATAGACTGCCTGCTTTTAGGCAGCTTCGATATTATGTAAGTTATATCATCTATGAAACCCATATCAAACATCGTATCAGCTTCGTCCAGTACGAGTATCTTGATCTTATCGGTCCTTAATTCACCCTGTTTCATCAGGTCTATAACTCTCCCAGGAGTCCCTATTATTATATTGACCCCATTCCTCAGGTCCTTTATCTGGTGGAACATCGATACTCCGCCGTACACGGAGGTTATACGGAGACCACTTCCGAAAGATAGGCCATCCGCAACCTTAGTCACCTGGAGCGCTAGCTCTCTTGTTGGTACGAGTATCAATACGGAATTCTTATCCTCTACTTTTATAGTCTGTATTATGGGTATTAGAAAGGCCCCTGTCTTTCCTGTTCCAGTCCTGGCTCTTACTACAAGGCTCCTCCCAGACATAGCTACAGGTATCGCTTCTTTCTGCACATCCGTCGGTTCTACAAATCTCATTCTGTCTATAGCCGCTAACAAAGCCGGTTTTAGACCCATCGTTTCAAACTCTGGCATTGTATCCAAAGCGTTCGTATAGTATTTATGCCTGTCATTCTGGCACGCGTGCCCACATAATCAGTCTTAAGAACGGGCGGAACGCTAAAGGCCGGATATCTGGGCGCTTTGTTAAATCGATTCTACTTTTGTCTTTATTATATAGACATCCTTCTGGTCGAAGGCGGATTTCAGCTCCTCCTTCAGGTCAAGAAAGAACTTCTTCTCTTCTTTGTAAACAGTCACTTCATACTTTAGATTATTATCTTCGATCATCTTCCCAGTCACCGGATCCCTCCATTCTCCTAATATCTTTATGTAATGGACAGACACGCCGTTGAACCGTTCTTCTATCACCCTCTTTATATGCTTGAACTTTCTTTTTTCTATCAGCCTTCCGTCATTGTATTTCAAAGGCAGGTAGAATTCGTACCTGTATCCGTTCCCCATATTCAAACAATCAATCAGTCTCGATGTTGATAAACATATGCCCCCGACAGGATTCGAACCTGCGATATTCGGTTTAGGAAACCGACGTTCTATCCAAACTAAACTACGGGGGCATAGACTTGATACCGCTCGCATCGGATAAATAAGTTTGTCCGGCGAAGGGAATAAAAGATATATAAGAGATATATTCCAATATTTCTTATCTATATGTTAGCAAACAACCCTTTTATAAAGATAACGTCCACAGGCAAGGAGCAAGTGGTAGATAGGGTGAAGGAGAAAGTAGAGCTTCAGATACTCCTTAACAACGCTATAACCAGGGGCGGACTTATAGTGGTCGAGGGCCAGCCAGGCATAGGCAAGAGCACTTTAGTTAATCTTATACTTAAAGACCTGCAGAGGTCGAGGAAGATAAAGGTAATCAACGAGGAGTTCACGCCAGTGTCCTACAATAAGCTAAGGTCAATAAATCTCGAACCACCACTGAAGACAGTCCTCATACTTGATGATTTCAACAACATAGAGATGCTGGACAAGAAAAGCCAGAGAAGTGTCGTCGACGTGACGTATGAACTTTCGCAGAAGATAGCGGTCATAATAATAGATAACCGCACAGACGGAGTCAGTAATGAACTGAAGAACTCTAAGAGATACTTCGAGAGATTCCATCTTTATGGGCTTCAGCGCTCTGATCTCAGGCAGTTGATAATAGACAGGCTGAACGAAGCGCGTTCCGTACCTACGGAGAACATGGACCCATTCACAGAAGACGAATACGATAAAATATACAAAAAGTCAGGCGGAAATCCTAGGATAGCGCTGCTTATATGTTCTGCCCTCTTTGATCAGAAAGAAAGCTCAATTATATAACGATAAGAGTCTTATCTAATCTATGAAAGGGAAACCAAACGTCATAGGACTAATGCTTCTTATCTTCACCATAAGTATCATCGGCTCAGAGGCGTTCTCCGTCTTGCTGGTGCACGTTTATTCGAACTACGGAGTCTCTGTCGCAAACCCTTCTCTTTCTTCTGCTTACCAGGAGCTTGTTACGCTGGTAATAGCCCTTTTCGCCACCACTGCGATATTTCTGCTCCTTATAAAATACAGGTTCAGGAGAGTGATGCTCGGCATAGTCTTGGTAATAACCGGTCTGATACTCCTGGAATTCTTCTCCATAATTATTCAGGGAGCGGCCCTCTACGGCTTTGGATTCAATCTGCTGTCCGGCTCTACTGCGGCTTCCATTGTGATACTGGGAATTT
The DNA here is from genome assembly GCA_023380585.1 of Candidatus Parvarchaeota archaeon. Taxonomy (GTDB): domain Archaea; phylum Nanobdellota; class Nanobdellia; order Parvarchaeales; family Parvarchaeaceae; genus Parvarchaeum. The sequence goes on from JAMCRN010000010.1 coordinate 21,783, forward strand.
ACGCTGCTGCTATACTTTCCATAGTATATTATTTCAAGTTCGCGGGCAAAAACGGCAGAAATGTTATAAATGTGATGGTCTTCATCACAGTGTCCTCGATAATAAGCCTGGCTTTGGGAGTACTGCCCTCCATCATATTGCTGGTCGTCATAGCGGTCTATGACTACATATCCGTGTTCGTGACAAAACATATGGTGACATTGGCCAAGGGGCTCGGAAACTTCGGGTTCTTAGCGGGAATATCCTTGTCAGTAAAAAAGCCAAAGAAAGTGCGTAGAGTCGGGCTTTTCCTCGGCGGAGGGGATATAGTGTTTCCTGCGATACTTGTTGATGCATTGCTCCTTAGGTACCCTCCGATTGCAGCAGCCCTGGCGTCTGTCGGCGCGCTTGCCGGTCTTTTCACAGTCCTCATAGTGGGCAAGAAAGGGAAGTTTTATCCTGCAATGTCATTTATAGTACCGTTCGAATTGCTTTTTCTTGGAGCATACTTTTTGATTGCGCTGGTCTGATATGGATGTTCAGGTAAAAAAAGAAGACGTGATAAAAGCGTTGAAAGAATGCTTCGATCCCGAGATACCTGTAAACATATACGACCTTGGACTGATACGTGAGATAGAGATAACCAACCAGAAAGTCAGGATAAAAATGACGCTTACCTCTCCTTTCTGCCCCACTACGGATTATCTGCTAATGGATGTGAAGAACAAGGTAGAAGAGATAGCAGGGGCTTCGGAGGTAGAGACCGAACTCAGTTTTGACCCGCCATGGAACAAGGATGACATGTCTGAAGAGGCCAAAGCAATCTTAGGTCTATGAAGACAATGTTTTTACAAGAGATAAGGCATAAATCTTTACAGCACATATTATTCCAGAGGTAGCTTAAGGATGGTCGACCTTTTAGAGCACAGTGGAAAATCTCTTTTTAAGAAGTATGGGATAACAGTGCCAGATGGTATGCTAGTAAGGACGGCAGACGAAATTCCGCCTAAGATAATGGAATCTGTTGTAAAAGCCCAAGTACCCACTGGGCACAGGGGAAAAAGCGGCGGGGTCATGATCGTGAAGAACCGGGCGGAAGCGGTTTCAGCGATAAATAAGATGAGTGGAATGGCTTTTTCAGGTTTTAAACCGGAAGGGTTCCTCTTGGAAGAAGCAGTACAACATAATATCGAGCTTTACGTTGCTCTGACCTTAGATAGGAGTGCAGGCAAATCAGTTTTGCTTGTATCAAGAAACGGAGGGGTAGACATAGAGGCCATGCCAAAGAATGAGATAGCGAGGTTTAAGATAGAGGAGCTTATCGGGATAACAGAGTACACTAAAAGAGAGGCTTTCTCTTTTCTGCACTTAGAAGAGAAGTACAGAAGCGCATTTTTTTCGATGATAAACGGTTTATGGAAGCTTTACTCCGAAAGAGACGCAGAATTAGTGGAGATAAACCCTCTGGCAGTATCTAGTGGCAGCTTGGTAGCACTGGATGCAAAGATAAGCATAGATGATGACGCTCTCTTCCGGCAGGAAGAAATACCAAGACCAAAGTTATTGGACAGCTTGGAATCGGAGGCGCGCCAGCTTGGCATATCTTTCGTAAGGCTTAGCGGAAACATTGGACTCATAGCCAACGGTGCCGGTCTTACAATGGCGACTATAGACAAGATGCATCTCATGGGTGGTGATGCAGGGAATTTTCTGGACTTAGGTGGAACTGATGACCCGTCAAAGGTCATACAGGCGATAGGGTTGGTAATGAGGGAGAAGCCGAAAGTGCTGCTGATAAACATATTCGGAGGTGTGACAAAAGCAGACACCGTCGCTGAGGGAATAATAGCAGCTGTCAGGAAACTAAGGCCGAATTTCAAAATAGTCGCTAGGTTAAGAGGATTCAATGAAGCCAAAGGCAGGGAAATACTCGAAAAGGAAGGCATAAACGCGTTTATAGACATGGATCAGGCTATAAAGGCTGCGATATCCATGTCTAAGTCATGATAAAACATGGGAATAATAATCGGCAGAAACACTAGAGTCATCGTGCAGGGTATAACTGGACACCAAGGTTCTTTTCACACAAAGGCCATGATAAACTTTGGTACCAAAATAGTAGCTGGAGTCACTCCCGGCAAAGGGGGAAGAAGGGTATGTGGAGTGCCTGTCTACGATTCTGTAGAAAATGCGGTGGAAAAGACCAATGCCGATTCTGCGGTAGTGTTCGTGCCTGCTCCATATGTTTTGGACGCTGTCCTGGAAGATATAGACTCAGGCATAAGGACAATCGTTATAATAACCGAGCATGTGCCTTTCCATGACATGCTTAAAATAAAGGAGTACGCCGGCTACAAACATACTTTGGTAATAGGGCCTAATTGCCCAGGTATAGCTTCTCCTGGATACGGAAAACTTGGGATAATACCTAACTCTGCCCTAAGACCAGGTAATGTCGGTGTTGTTTCCCGCAGTGGCACCCTTACTTATGAAATAGTAAATTCGTTGTCAGAATCCGGTTTAGGACAGAGCACCGTCGTTGGAATAGGGGGGGACAAGGTCCCTGGGACATCCTTCATAGATATACTTGAGATGTTCCAAAACGATGATAAGACTAAGGCAGTGGTCATGGTGGGAGAGATAGGTGGGAGCTCAGAGGAGGATGCCGCAAGATTCATAGAGAAAAACGTATCAAAGCCAGTATTCGCCTTTATATCAGGAAAGTTCGCGCCAAAAGACAAAAGGATGGGACACGCAGGCGCGATAATCTCTGGCAAGAAGGGAAGCGCAGAAAGCAAGATATACGCATTGAAACGTGCCGGCGTTGAAGTAGTCGAGGACATATACCTTCTGAGGAAACTTATTAAATAAACATCTACATATATGACTATGGCAAAACTAAAGAAGAAAAAAACTGAAGAAAAAGAGGATGGCGAGGACTATGTAGAGATAAACGACGACTTAAGGCATGAATATGAGGAGGCAAAGGAGGAAGACAAAGAAGACAAAATAGACGAAGAAGAATCAGAAGCCGAGGCCTCACAGGAATATAAAGAGGAAGAACCCGTTAAAAGATCCCAGTAAGATGCGTAGAACGGGAAAACTTAAATAGAATGAATTTATATTCAATATTGTCGCGTTTGACTAGATTTTTCAAACAGATGGAGGAGAAATGAGCGTAAAAGAGATAGATGGATCGGATAATTTCAAGAAACAAGTATTGGAGTCAAAAAAACCAGTTCTTGTGGACCTCTGGGCTACGTGGTGCGGTCCTTGCAGGTGGTATTCTCCTATCATAGAGGAGCTATCTGGTAAATATGAAGGCAAACTGGATTTCGTTAAGGTCGATGTCGACAAGAATAATGAAATAGCTTCAAAGTATGGTGTTGAGGCGATACCAACTACGCTTCTTATCGAAAACGGTAATGTCAAGGCCAGCGCAGTCGGTGCGATGCAGAAGGATGCACTAAAAAAGTGGATCGACGAGAACTTGTAGAGAGATGGCAGAGATAAATTGGATGACCGGTGGAAAACAGGGAAGCGGTATAGATTCTGCTTTGGAAGTTTTCTCAAGGATAATGATGAGGCACGGCTATTACGTTTTCGGGTATAGGGAGTACTTTTCGAACATAAAGGGAATGCACAGCTTTTTCATTGCAAGAGTATCAGATTCGCCTAAGACGACCATGTCCAGTTTAGTGGACATAGCGATATTTTTCGACAATGAGTCTGTTTTAGGGGAAAAAAATACTAGGGGAGAGACAGTACATGAAGGACACGTCAAAGACATGAAGAGCGGCGGAGTCCTGATCATAGATTCAAAAACCGACGCATCTAAGATAACAAGAAAGGACATAAAAGTAATACAGATAGACTTTGATGAGATAGTCTCAGAGGCTGCAAAGAAGCTAGGATTACGGGCTAGCGATGCAGTGATAACTAAAAACATAATATGTGTTACTGCCTCCACATTTATGCTTGGGCTGCAAGTGGGTGAGATAGAGGAAGCGATAAAAGACGTGTTCTCAAAGAAATCTGAAAAGATAGTCACTATGAACATCACCGTAAGCGACCTTACAATAGAGTATCTTAAGAAGAAAAATCTGCAGCCGATCTTTTCGCTTAAACCTCTCGATAAGAAAGAACTTCTCTATATGCAGGGATTCGCAGCCACGGCCATCGGCAAGGCTATCGCCGGGTGCAAAATGCAAGTATACTATCCAATAACACCAGCTAGCGACGAAAGCGAGTTCATAGAAGCCCACCCGGAACTTGGCATCCGAGTAATCCAGCCTGAAAGCGAGCTGGCAGTAGCTGCTATGACGACGGGAGCGTCACTAGCCGGCGCCAGGGCCTCGACATCGACTTCAGGACCGGGTCTTTCTTTGATGACAGAAACAGTGACTTGGGCTGGCATGACAGAAACGCCTCTGGTCATAGTAGACCATCAACGCGGCTCCCCTGCGACTGGCCAGCCTACTAGGACTGAGCAGGGTGATTTGATGTTCTCTGTGCACCAAGGCCACGGGGATTTTGGTAGAATCGTTTTGGCTCCAGGCAACGTGCCAGAATCAATAAAGATAACTGCCATGGCATTCAATTATGCTGAAAAATACCAGCTTCCTGTAATTGTCCTTGGTGAGAAGGCTATCTCCCAGGTCTCTTTAAGCCTTGAAAAAGCAGAGATAGACAGGATAATGCAGGAGTATAAGATAGACAGAGGAAAGCTAGTCGAGCAGGGCGGCAAGGATTACAAAAGGTATCTTTTCACCACAGACGGCATATCTCCGAGGATAAAGCTCGGTGACCCTACCTCAATAATGTGGACCACGGGCGATGAGCATGAAGAATTCGGGCACATATCAGAAGAGACGACTAATCGCAACAAGATGATGGAGAAGAGGAACGGGAAAATGAAAGCCATCTTAAAGGACCTTACTCAGGAAGAAAAATTCGGGCTTTTCGGCCGCCTGGAAAGCGCGGACATCCTATTAGTGAGCTGGGGTGGTCCTTCTGAGGCCATAAAGGAGGCATTGGATGTAAACGCCGCATTTCTGCAGATAAGACTAATAGAGCCTTTCCCGCTCGAAGCCGTAGAAATAATGAAAAAGGCGAAGAAGTTAGTATGCATAGAGCAGAATATATCCGGCCAGCTCAGGCAGCACATAGCTTCATCTTGCGGTCTTATGATAGAGAACCAGATACTAAAATACAACGGCCGTCCTATGCGGTACGACGAACTCAAGGAAGGGATAGCCAGAATAATGAAAGGCGAAAAGAAGGTGATATTAAATGCCTACTGACCAGATACCAGAAACTAAAACATTGACACCAGCCAGCCTTACCTCAAATGAGCTAAATGATTGGTGTCCTGGTTGCGGAGACAGCGGCATAGTAATGGCTGTAAAGAATGCGATTGCAGGCGCTGGTTTGGACCCGCACAAGACTGTGATAGTATCCGGCATAGGTTGTTCATCAAAGCTCCCACATTTAGTTAACGTAAACGGGATACATACTCTTCATGGAAGAGCGATACCGTTCGCAGAGGGGATAAAACTAGCGAATCCGGAACTCACTGTTATAATAGATAGCGGGGACGGTGATACTTACGGCATCGGAGCTGGCCACTTCGTAAGCGCAGGTAGACGGAATGTAGACATAAAATTATTTGTTCATGATAATGGCGTTTATGCCCTAACCAAGGGCCAGGCAAGCCCTACGCTTCCGGAAGAAACAAAAGTCAAAGGAATACCTGAGCCAAACATAAACGGAGCACTGTCTCCTCTATCCATAGCGATACTTGCAGGGTATACTTTCGTTGCCAGGACGCAGAGCTACAATGTAAAGGAGCAGACAGAAATAATGATTAGAGCGATAAAGCATAAAGGTCTAGCGATAGTCGATATACTACAGGGCTGCCCTACTTATAACCCGGAGTTCACATCAGCTACATGGTTTTCACAACATACAGTCCAGCTTCCGAAAGACTACGACGGTTCTGTAAAGGACCCTACTAACAAGGAAGAGGTTTACCAGAAGAAAATTAATGCATTAAAGCTTCTTATGGAAGAGACCCCAGAAAAAATGAACACAGGAGTACTGTTCGAGTTCGAAGACCCTGATACCTTTGAGAGCAGACTGATAAAAAGGAACATAAAGCCGCCGATACCCCAATCAATCGCCGATGAAAATGGCAAGTCAAATGTTGACTTAAAAGGGGTGATAGACGAATTGTCCATTTGAGATGGAATCTAAAGAAAACATAGAGATACACGAAGGGTTGAGTGGCATCTATATAGATATTTCAAGCATCTGCAAAGTAGACGGTATCAACGGTAAGCTCTACTATAGAGGATATCCCATACAGGTCCTCGCAGAAAGATCCAGTTTCGAAGAAGTGTGCTATCTTCTTCTTTACGGCAGACTTCCAAAGAAGCAGGAACTTGATGATTTCTCCGAAAAGCTAAAAAAAGAAAGGAGCATAACTGACCAGACCAAACAGATAATAACAAGCTTAGGGAGGAAGGCACAGGCGCTTGACGTTTTGAGGACTGTTATGTCTTCGATATCAGCTTATGACGAAACTCCATACAGCTCAGAAGAGAGCAAGAACATAGAAAAGGCGATAAGGATAATATCAAAGACGGCCACGATGGCAGCGGCAATAGGCAGGATAAAAAAAGGCGAGCAGATACTGGAGCCTGATCAGTCACTCGGGCATGCAGAAAATTTTCTCTTTATGCTGACCGGAAAGAAACCAGACAAAGACGCCGCAAAACTGATAGATGTGATGTTCATATTGCACGCTGAGCATAGTTCTAATGCTTCTACATTTGCTACGCTCGTTACATGCTCCACGCTCGCGGACATATACGCGGGAGTAACAGCGGGAGTGGCTGCGTTGAAGGGACCTCTGCACGGTGGCGCAGATGAGGCCGCGCTGAAGATGATGATAGAGATCGGGCAGCCAGAAAACACTGAGAAATATATAGAGGATGCGTTGGCTGGAAAGAAGAAGATAATGGGCTTCGGGCACAGAGTCTACAAGACTTACGACCCGAGAGCAAGGATACTAAAGTCTTACCTTGACATAGTAAAGAACAAGTCTACAGAGGACATAAAAAGGCTAATAGATATCTCTCTGCGCGCTGAAAAGATGATGATAGAAAAGCTAGGGCAAAGTCATGGCATCTGGCCGAATGTGGATTTCTTCTCCGGCCCGCTGTACATGTATCTTGGAATAGAGCCAGAAATGTTCGATACTGTATTCGCTTCAAGCAGGACTGTGGGCTGGTGCTCGCATGTAATAGAATACTGGAAAAACAATAAACTTTTCAGACCGCTTGAGGAATATCAGGGACCTCTTGACGTAGAATACGTTGGGATAGAAGAAAGGAACTGATCAGGGCTTCTTGCTCTCCTGGAGTTTTTTGGTTATTTCCTCTATCGATTTGTTTATACTTTTAACACGAATCCCGATAAGCTCCTCTCTTTCCTTTAAGCGTTTGATTATCTCATTCTTGCTTTTCTTAAGCATTACCTGTCCCACTATCTCAAACAGCTCCGCACTTTCGCCCGATTTTTCGACTTCTTCGATCGTCCTACTAAGTTCGTTTAGCTGCAGTTGCATGGACTGTTTCTGTGCTGTTACCGCCTGGAACTGCTGCTGCAAAATCTCTTCTTCCTCTTCGTTCATATCTTATCTACACTCTCCAGCATCTTTACAGTCTCGGAGATAGTATTCACCGTGGCTCTCAACATATTTATATCCTTTGCTTTTATGTTTATTACAAGATTTTTACCTTCTTTTTTTATAGAAGCCGACATCCTCTTATTTGAATCAATAGTCTTGGACACAGCAGCTTTCATCAAAAGCAGACTTTTCGCATTTTCGAATCTTATCATCAATACAAAAGAGAACCTATACTCATCTTGCTTTGACATGATGTCCGCCATCTGGCCTTTTTTTTATCAGCACCCGTCCACCACAATATGGGCACCTTACCACATCCTTTATTTCGGACGAATCGACCGATGCCCCGCATGAAAAACATTGGTATCTTGTCATAAAAATCAGCTAAGAGAGGAGACAGACACCTTGTAGGCATAGTCCGCCATGCGGAGCCTGCATGCGCTGCACTCCCATATACCGCTTGCCTGTCTTGATAATGAGACCTTCTTGCATCTAGGACATTTATATCTCTTGGTTTCTGATTTGTATACTTCATCCAGCCTCTTTCTCACACCTACGCCGTATTTAGTCGTCCTCATAGACAGAAAATATGCACCTACTAGATATAAATACCTTTTCGCATCTTTGCATATCTTATTTTTACCTTTCTTTGGCAAGACTGTTAATCGTTTATAAATAGGTGCTGAGTATGATTAGTGTAAAAAAAGTTTTTCCGAGAATATGAAAATGTATCTATTGATCGCTGTGCTCCCTCTTATACTGTTCTCTCTTGGGGCATCACATGCGTCTCCTTATGCGAGCGTAAGCATAAACGGGATTATAACCCAGCAGTCTCCGTCAATATCCTTCTCCCACATTAATTACACCATAGAATTTTTCAATCCACCGTCCAGCGTCAACATAAGCCTTCCGCAGAATTCGGTAGAAATCGAAATCTTGGAAGGCGGTTCGGTATACAATGACTTCAAGGAGTTTCCGGCCTCGTCCTGCCACATATTCCCCCAGTATCTTGGGCAGAACTGTCTTATATTCCAGCTCAACAGCGTATCTAACAACAGCATTTTTACAGTGAGATACGAGTACAATACCAGTTTTCAGCCAGGAGCTACATACTTCAACTCCACCACAGTCTTTCTCGCCTTAGGCCTGCCCTTTACAAGGATATCCCCTCTGTCTGTAGGCATGCTTTTGCCCAAGCAATCCTTCATACCTCCGATGCCTTACTGTCTCCCAATCTCTTCATGCTCGTTCCACCCCGTACCAAACGGATTAGTAGTCAACTGGTCCATATCATCACAGACCCCAAGTCTTAATTCCTCCTGGTACATACAGGTGCCTTTCATCGCGACTTACGGCGCTAGCTTCCCAAAGCCCGCAAACTATGATTATTACGTCGTGATCCTAATCGGAATAGCTCTGGTGTTCCTTGCCCTACTGCTTCTGAAACCAAAAAGAGGGAATGGGATGCCGCAGAAGAAGAGCGCGAAGCGCAACCCATTCTATAACATACTTAGCTCGGATGAGAAGAGAGTCCTAAGCGCAATAAAAAAGGACTGTGGTGGAGTTGAAGTATGTAGCTTAAGCCTAACCGGCTTTTCCAAGTCCAAGGTAAGCAAGATAGTGTCAAAACTTTCTAATTACAGGCTAGTGAAGGTAAAATTCGACGGCAGATTCAAAAGACTCAAAAAGACGTAGAACATGTCCAACAAATCAAAAGGCTACAGGATAGAGAGAAAGCTTAAATTAAAGCTGATGGATCTTGGCTGGAAGGTCGTCAGGGCCGGCGGAAGCCTCGGCGAATACGATCTTATAGCCTTTAAAGACGGGAGGTGCGTCTTTTTCCAGATAAAATCTACCACCAAACCAAAACTTTATTACTATGGGTACATGAAGGAAGAATACGAAAAATTTCCGTTCAGGCTTGTCGTGGATTTCGGCCGCGGCTCTGTGAGGGTATTGAGCCCTCAGAAGGTCATAAGCCCCGATGACGGGGTGGATTTCGAAGAATTTATAAAAAAGATATAGGTCGACAGTTTCCAATAGTTTCCACGAATGTTTTTAATACGTCCAAAGACAAAATCTTCAATAATAAAAAGTTGGTTTTTGTGTGCTCGGACTCAAGAACCAACTTTTTATTTTTTGCTTTTCTATCCGAAAACAAGCTTTAGGCCCGTCACCACTATCACGAGCACGAGCCCAAGTATTATGACTGTGCGCGGTTTTATCGTTATCTTGCTCTTGTATTCCGAGTAGTACTGCACCAATCCCCCGAATGAAGACGGCATTCTCGCCTGTGCTTTCCTGTTCATATAGATACAGAATATTGTAATGTCTGTTTCTTTTTAAACTTTTATGTCATGGAAAGCATGCCTGCCGATTCATGCCTTCGTGTCAAAGCTGTCTATGTGAGTTATCTCCTTAAGGTCAGGCTTGCGCTGCGGCGTCTGCCTTGGGCTATCATCAGAAGGATATCCTACCGGTATGACGCCTCTTATAATATACTTTTCAGGTATGCCGACTACTTTTCTTAATTCATCCTGCTTCACTGTGGCTATCCATGCGGTGCCGAGACCAAGGCTTGCCGCATATAACAATATGTTCTCTATCGCCAGTGCTGCGTTTTCAACGCAAAGGGTCATTCCATCCTCCTGCCCGAATGTAGCTACCAGCTTGGCCGGGTCGCAGAATACCATTATTATGAACGGCGCTGAGTTTATTCTCGGAGTGAGGCATACACTGCTTATAGCATCCTTCTTTTCCTGCTCAGTCACTACCAAAAATTCATATTCACTTATACCTGCGGCAGCCGGAGCGAGCCTTCCAGCGTCCAGTATTTTTATTATGGTCTCATCTGGAACAGGTCTTTCTGAGTAGGAAAAGAAGGATGC
>JAMCRN010000011.1 GCA_023380585.1 Candidatus Parvarchaeota archaeon
CGATAAATGGATACTGAACGGCGGCAAAATGTTCATAACAAATGGCGGTGTTGCCGACCATCTATATGTGCTTGCAAGGTCCTCTCCAATCTCCAAGGAAAAGAGGCATCATGGTTTGACTTTGGTCATAGTAGAGTCAAGCATGAAGGGGTTCTCTTCTACAAAGATCACGGGAAAGATGGGCATGCGGGCTACGGATACCGCAGAATTGAAGTTTGAAAACATAGAGATACCAAAGGAGAACATAATAGGAGAGGTAGGAAACGGTTTCTATTATGTCATGGCCTTTTTCAATATAAGCAGGATACCTGTAGCCGCACAGGCAACAGGTACGGCGCAGGGAGCGCTTGACAGGCTGACATCATATCTGGAGAAATGCAGGACCGAGAACAAGGAGATATATGATTATGAAAGCACAAAATTTATCCTTGCTGAGATGTCTACCAGGATAGAAGCCGCACGCCTTCTTACGTACCGCGCGGCTGAAAGGCTCTTCAATTTCGACCCTGATCCGACATTCACAAGCATGGCGAAGTACTTCGCTGCAGAAGCCGCTACTTACTGCGTGAATTCCGCTATTGAGTTCATGGGCCTTGACGGCGTAACGACTGACCTTGAAAGGCTTTACAGAGACGCGAAGATAACGGAGATATGGGAGGGCACTACTGAGATAGAAAAGCTTGTGATATCAAGGATGCTGATGAAAAAGGAGGCCGGCAAATGATACTGGACCAGGAACAGCAGCTGCTTCAGAAGACTGTAAACGAGTTCGCAGAGAAAGAAATAGACCCAGTCTCCCAGAGAATAGAGAAAGAAGGGATAAGTCAGGATCTCATCAAGAAGGCAGCGCAGGCTGGATTCTTAGGCGCGTCTATACCACAGGAGTACGGAGGCTCCGGCCTGGACGAAAAGGGTTATATGATCCTTCTGAAGGGATTAGCCGGGCATTCAGCCTCCCTTGCATTCTATATTTTCATGCATGATTCCATACTGCGCAGCGTTTTCGCAATAAAAGGCGCGGAAGAAAAGGCAAAGAAGACACTGCCTGCTATCGCCGCGGGAGATATGAGCGCAGGGGTAGCATTCGAAGACCTATTTAAAAACATAGGCAAGACAGGCCTTTCCATAGAGGGTTCGTCAAAAGCCACAGGCAGTAAAAGCTTCGTTTTCAATCCGCATGGCAACTTTATGCTGGTCGTAGCTAAAAGCGGACAGGAAGACTGGCTTTTGTCCGTGGATAATGGTTATTCTATATCGTCAAATGTCAGGAAGCTGGGCCTGCGCGCCGTTGATTTCTCAGCCGTCTCTTTCGATTCTAAAATATCCGATAGCGACGTTATCCTAAAAAGCGGAGGCCTCGAAGCATTACAAAACATATATGATATGGCAGGCTTTCACGTCGCTGCCATCGCACTCGGGATCGCGGGCTCTGCCCTGTCGAAAGCAGTATCGTATTCCAAGATGAGGAAAGCGTTCGAGTCCACCTTGCTCGAATTCCAGCCTCTCGCCTTCCAGCTGGAAGAAAAATCAGCTGAGTTAAACAGGCTTGAAGAGGCATTGTTCTCTTTGGACGACTTCAAAGACAAGAAGAAGGCCATAGACTACAAGATCGCAGCCTTGGATTTCGCCAGGAGTGCATCCAAACTTTCTCTGCAGATACACGGCGGCTACGGATACCTGGAAGACTTCCAGATAGAAAGGTATTACAGGGATTCGATGATGCTGACCGCGCTTACAAGCAACTACATAAAAGACAGGATAAAGACTTCCAACCTTGGCTTTGACGCTCCAAACGCAAAATACTGAATAGGCTCAGAAATCAACAAAGTACCATATACCCTTGACAGTAGCGCACTTCACACCTTTGCCGTCATATACGTCTATATCGGCAAAAGACATGGATCTCCCTGTCTTTGTGACCCTGGCTTCGGCAATGACAGGACCTGTCTTTATCGGTCTCATAAAGGACACGTCAAGCTCTACGGTCACCTGGTTCTTACCGCCGTTCACCGTTACTACGGCGCATCCTCCGGCCGCGTCAGCCAATGTGGATATAGCCCCTCCGTTCATTATGCCGCCGGATCTCGTGACTTCATGTCTGAATCCCATCGACAGCTTGCAACGGCCCTCTCCGATCTCCAATATCTTTATTCCAACGTATTTTAAGAAAGGATCATTCTCTATTATCTGTTTTATATTGTCCTCATCCATGATAATTATAATACTGTGCATTAATAAATCCTATCTCTGGAAGGTAAAGATTAATACGAGAACCTGCATAGATTCAGATGATAACAGAAAAGATTTCTAAGAGGAAGAAATTCCTTCTATTGGGCATAGTCATAGCCTACTTCTTCATAGGCTTCTTTCTGATACTGTTTTTTGCTGGCAGGCTGATAGGGGCGAATGCAGCAGGTATACTCGCTTTGGCCTACATAGGCGCAGGATGGTATCTGCTTATCAGGAAAAACGGACTATTCTATCTTATGCGGATAAAGCACGATTGACATCCTATCGCCATAGCACCAATAGGACGGGGTTGGCTGATGTTTTCAATGCCGTTTTAAACAATGATTTAAAAGAGAGTAGTTGTTATAAAGCATATGGTAAGAATAATATGCAAGGGGCTTTACAAGACCTATGACAAAGCGGGAACAAAGGCGCTCAAAAACGTCAATCTGGATATAGACGCCAAAGGCATATTGACCCTGATAGGCAGGAACGGCGCAGGCAAGACCACATTTATAAGGATACTCTCCACCCAGCTGAAGCCCACAAGGGGAAAGGTCATCCTAGACGGTGTAGATGTAGTTTCGCAGCCGGAAAAAATAAGGAATAAGATAGCCGTGATACCACAGGACAGCTCTCTTGTGCCCTGGATGACCGCAAAGCAGAACATTCTTGTCTATCTTCTATGGCGCGGCTTTAAATATAAGGATGCAGTGAAGCGTGCTGAATCTGCCCTGGATACCATGGGCATCAGGGAATACGCTGACAAGCTTCCAAGAAAACTTTCAGGAGGAACCCGCAGAAAGGTGATGGTGGCAACCGTCCTATCCTCTGAAGCTGAGATAATCTTCCTGGACGAGCCTACGACTGGATTGGACCCGGTCTCAAGGCGGGAGCTTTGGAATATCCTTAATAAGATGAAAGAAGATAAACTGATAATACTCACGACACACTACTTAGAGGAAGCCGAAGAGCTTTCTGACGATATAGCAGTACTGGATCGCGGCAGGTTATTGCGGGTCGGCAGCATAAACCAGCTTAGAAAAAGTATAGGCTATCCCTATGCAGTAAGGATATTCGACGGCGGCCTGAAGATCCCTGGTATACGGGGTAAGGTCATCAAGAAAGACAAAGACACATTGCAGATATTTTGTACGGAGAAAGAAGCCGACCGGATAGCCGACAGGCTTATAAGATCCAAAGCAAGATTTTCCATAAATCCTACTTCACTGGAAGACATATTTTACATGCTGATAGGCGACATAAAGGAGGATATACATGAAAAGGAGCAGGCTTAGTCAGTTGTCGGCGTCTGTACTGGCAAATGCCATATACGCGATGCAGAACTTTCCTGTGATGCTTATCAACACTATACTGGCTCCTTTCGGTTTTTTGCTTATAATATTCTTTGTGAGCCACGGGACGCTATTGAACGTGGCTATAATAGGCGCGCTTATAATGACTATGGTCACTAGCGGGACCTCGCTGCAGGGCGATCTTACCCACCTAAAGAATGACATGAAACTGCAGGACATGCTTGTCAGCTCTCCTGTTTCCCCAATAATATATATAGCGGGAATGGCCCTGTCCGAGATAGTCTTCTCCATCCCTAACATAGTCGTGCTTGGGCTGCTGGCGGTCGTATTCATACACATGTCTTACGTCTCCGCCGCAATAATAGCTGCCGTGATGCTGCTGACATTTGCATTCTCGGTCTCCCTGGGTTTCTTCATATCCACGATAAGCAGGGACATAATAGAGGGATGGGCTTTTATGGGACTGATATCCATGCTTTTGGCCACATTGCCGCCTGTCTATTATCCTATAACCTATATACCTTTACCATTCAGATATCTGGCTTACCTTTCTCCTACTACTTATTCTGCCATGATAGCACAGAACAGTATAGGCTTCCTCAGTCTTTCCAGCTCCGGGATTTATCTTAGCTGGACTATACTCCTTGGGATATCATTTTTCATACTGTTTTTGGGCATAAAGCGTTCCAGATGGAGAGAGGGATGATCAAAACGCCAGCGGCAATAAAGACTTAAATCCTTATATTTACATTAAAATATATGAACAAAGGCAAGGAACTGAGGACAGCCGGCCTTTTGATAGGCTCTGGTATAATATTCTTCATAGTTTCCCTGTTTGTCGCTGAGGCTCTTTATCCCGGCTATAGCATATATAATAATTACATAAGCGACCTCGGTGTCGGTCCTTCAGCCAACGTTTTCAATTTTTCTATAATAGTCCTTGGTCTCTTGCTGGCCGGAGGCGCTTATTTCTACAGCCAGGGGATCAAGGGGAAGGTCTTTCCTATACTGATAGGGACAGCAGGCATCGCTGCGATAGGAGTAGGCATATTCAATGAGCATTTTGGAGTGATCCATGTGATATTTTCGTTTATAGTGTTCTTCTTCGGTGGGATAGCAGCAGTATATTACTCCGCGAGAGAAAAGAACGTGATCAAATACCCTTCTGCAGTGCTTGGCATCATCGGCCTTATAGCGCTTGGACTTTTCACTTCTGACATCTACCTTGGCATAGGCCCCGGCGGAATGGAGCGCATGATAGTCTACCCATTGTTATTGTGGGGAGTCCTTTTATCCGGCAGGCTGTTGGCAGCCTGAGCATGCACGATTATGCTTGGAAAATTCCTCGGCAAGAAACCTACGGTTCATCCTTCAGTATATATATCTGACAGCGCTGAGATAATAGGGGACGTTTCTATAGGCGAAAACTCAAGCGTTTGGAACGGCTCTGTACTTAGAGGAGATATGAACTACATACGCATAGGCAAAAACACAAACGTGCAGGACAGAAGCGTCCTTCACGGCACCGCTGGAAAATACCCGACTGTCGTAGGAGACAACGTGTCCATAGGCCACGGTGCCATAGTGCACGGCTGCTCTATAGGCGACAACTGCCTGATAGGGATGGGTTCGATAATATTGGAAGGAGCGGAGATAGGCGATTGGTGTATAATCGGTGCCGGCGCAGTGGTCACTGAGGGAGCAAAAATACCCGCAAAAAGCCTAGTCCTTGGCATACCCGGAAAGACGGTAAGAGAAGTAGACGAGGAGCAGAGACGAAGGATATCCAGGAACTGGATGAGTTACGTTGATCTAAAGGACAGGTACATGAAAATAACGACCGGAAGCCGAAGAAGGTTTTGATATGCTTTATAAACCAGGCGCATGCAATATAGGGAAGAACGAGATAAAGAAAAGGTACGCTTTCGGTGTTGCTGGTTTTGCATTGACCGCCGTGCTCCTTTTTTTGTATCTATATTACAATGTGTCAGTCGGATTGTTCATTTTATTGATAATACCCCTGTTCGCAGGCTTTGAAGGGTTCTACCAGGGGCGTTTGCATTTCTGCGCCGGGTTTGGAATGGCCGGAAAATACGACTTTAAAGGCACGAGAAACGAGGCTGGCAGAGTAACAGACAGAAAGCAACACCGGCTGGACGTCCTTAGATCCATGTCCATACACATATATTCGCTTTACTCAGCGGAGACTGTCATAGTGTTGCTTTTGATAATCCACGGTCTGTTGTCGACTTGAGGCCACAGAATAAATCAGAATTTTAGCCCTATCAAATCTTTATAAATGGGAGCATATTATTTTATATGTCGATGGAAGAAATCGTACAGACAAGAAAATCCAAGAAAAGATATCTACTAGTATCAGTGATAATTGTCCTGGCATTGGTCAGTGCGATTTATTTTGTTATCCAGAATAGTTCCTCTTCAAGCCCTGCCATAGCGGCTAATGGGGACAATGTAAGCGTATTCTACAGAGGAAGCCTATCCAACGGTACGGTTTTCAGTTCAAACTTCGGCTCTACTCCGTTTAGTTTTGTGCTGGGATCAGGGCAAGTAATACCTGGCTTCAATAATGCGATCATCGGCATGAAAGTCGGTGAAACAAAGAATGTTACCGTACCTCCGACAGAAGCTTATGGCTATGAAAATTCCTCTCTTATAATCACTGTGCCGATCTCTGATTTTGGGAATAACACTGTGAACGTAGGAGAACATGTGACTGACAGATCGGGACAGTCTGCGGTTATAACCGCTGTAAACTCGACCAGTGCTACTTTGAACTTCAACTCCCCCCTGGCGGGAGACACGCTGTTTTTCCAGATAGAGTTAGTGAGCATAAAGAAATAGGCCTATCACTATAGCGTTATAAGATATTTATTAGGTGAAAATCACTGTATTGACATGAGATTGTATCTGTTCATTGTATTGATATCGGTTTTGTTCCTCCTGGCCCCGGTCTACGCGCTGCCAGGCCCGGCTAAGAACGCCTCTCCAGGAGTTACAAGCACGCATACTTCTAATTCGTCAGCAGCTGTCAACAATCCAAAGAGAGGCAGCGGCCTTGCGACCGCTATATCCCATGTCCCTGCGTTTGTAGCTTCATTGCTAACAAGCATAAGTAATTTCTTCAGGAATGGCATAGTAGGCATAGGACGTGCGCTTAGCTCATGGATATCATCGGCGTTCTCGCCTCCTAGACACGCACCTGTTAATACGACCAAGAACACTACTAACACGACCAGGAGCAGCAACTCAACGAGCAGCGTAGGTGCTACGCAGACAGGGTTCGCTCCCTTTACTGCCACATCCTCAAGTTGTACACCTAATTATTTTGCGGTGTCATTTAGTGCTGGCGGTTTTCCAGCAGGGGCTTCGTCTGCTACCATAAGTGCTGCCACAACTGAAATCACATCTGCTAGTGGTTTGACAGGTACTGGTTTTGCATCTACCGTGTCTACAACTACAGTAACACCTGGGAGCACATTTATAGCGAACTGGACAGATGTTAAGTGTACAGCAGTTGGAGTGCACTACAGCGCTTCTATAACGATGAACTACACCTATACTTCAGCAGGACTGACGTCTACTGTTCCAGCGGAAGGTACAGTTTCAGGTACTTCAAGCTGAGGGATTAATCTTTATTTTTGCTTTCATTCGTTTCAAGAAGACATTCCAGTTTTCTTCGCGTAATAATATTAATGTCGATAATGACAACAAAGATGCTTAATCCTTGACTAGCAACTTCTTGAACCCCTCATTTTTCTCCAAGAACGTTATTATGAAAGGACAGTCGGGCCTGACTTTTAACTTGCTTTTTCTGGCGAAATTAAATGCTGCAATCGTGAGCATTTCTGCGACGCCATTTTCTTTGTCCTTTTCAGGTGTGAACGTGCGGTATATTCGGATGGCAGTGTTATCTCTATTTATATATAGCAGCTCCGATTCACCGTTCAGCGTCTTGACAGAAAACTTTCCCTTGATATGCGTAACTTTCATAACAAAAATACAGGCAGTCTCCTATGTCATCTATAAAAATAGAAGGGACTATCGACCTAATTCCTCATTATATTATTATGACCAGACTAAGTATATAAGGACGTTTAAAAACGATTTCTATCTTCTCCGCATGAAAATGACGAGACTTTCCGCAAAAATTAATTTATGAGGAATCATCCCGATAAAAATAAATTATTAAACGTAAGAGATAAACTTATAGAATTCGGCAAAAATATACCAAAGGATATAATAGAGTTTCTTATCAGTTGGCGTGCCTTCTCTAAATCGGAATCTTGTTCTAAGATTGTATAGAAATAAATATCTTTAATAATTTTATTCTATATGAGAAAGTCCGTTAAAAGATACTGGGTCCAGGACGTAAAGACCGTTTCAACGTATCCTCCAAGCGGCACGTTTGCGAAATCCGGGAAGGAAATAGCGCGGATAATGGCAAGAAGAGACGTCTCCCCGAAAGGGATAGGCTCTGCGATACGGATGGTGCAATATTTCATCAACAGGTCTGGCAGGAAACTTTCAGCAAGCAGACGCAGAGAACTAGAATTGGCGAAGAAAATCCTACAAAATAAGATCAAGAAAAAATCAAAACCGCGAAAAAGAAAACCATATAGTCTGACAAAAGTATAAAAAAGAAGGAAATTATAGTCTAATATGACTTATGTTAGACCTATAGTCCTCCTTCTTACTTTTAGCGTCATAGCAATCGCGTTTGTATCAGTAGCGTTGTATTTGTCAGGAGACGTTTCAGGGCCTTTGCAGAGTGCCTATGTATTTCAGAAAGCGCATGCTTTTTCTTCATCCTCACTCAGCATCAATCTGCAGTCGATTAAGAATTCTACCGTAGTCGTCAATGGATATGTAAGCGGGGCAGATTATCTTATATGGAACTGGGGAGACGGCCAAACTACTACAGGCTTTTTCCCACAGACGCACACCTATTCCAAAACAGGCTCGTACAATATCACTGTCAGCGCTTATAATAATGAGAGCTGTACGCCTTATGCGGTCAGTTCGATCATAGTGAACATCTCTGAATTGAGCAGCACCCTCCCACAAAATAAAAGCGGTATTTCATACCCATACTCAACGCATTACAATCCCTACCAAGAACTCCCTGTAAACGGGACAAAAAACTTCCTTTTCAGTACCGTAAGCTACCCCTCCGGTATAAGTTTTGGGGTTTACAATGGGACCGCCCAAGTCATAGTCTCTCAGAACGGTAATACATTGTACAATTCTACTCTTTATGGCAGGCCATTCGATTATGTGATTACAAAAGGCGGGTCCAGTTTTGGCTATGTAAACCTAAACTCTATCGGATGCGTAGACATTCAGGTAAAAAATGAAAATAGACCTGGTACAGTGTTTGCGTATAACGTGTATAATTACAGCATTGACAATGCTACAGCGTCTCTCATAATGTATCCTCCGCAATTTGCAGTGAATATAGGTCCGTCCCGGACCCCTCAGAACACAGGTATGTCATTTTTGCTGAGAGCACCTGTCTACTCAAGACCTACCCCGCTAGCCATATGGATAGGAGAGGGGTTTTCTTCTGGCGGGAAGGAATGGTGGGCGCAGATAGGATTCAATAATTGGAGAGGGAATTATATGACTTCGTACGCTGGTTGGGGCATCTTCTCAAATATATTTGGTAATCCAGGAGGCACGGATTTTAATTATTCTCTGATTCCAGGCGATGTATATAACTTCACTATGGTCCTTATAGGCAACACAACATGGGCTTTTCTTGTCAATGGCACAAGGATAGTAGAAGGAAACCTGACTGGCTACTTTAATACTACGAGCACTGTAGCAAATGAAGGAGCAGATTTAGGCTTAGAAACCTTAACTGCCGCTACGGACGGCGTCAATATAACTAATGAGATTTTTATACCATCGATGATGGAATTCAAGGTGAACGGAACCTGGACCAAGCCGGCATCCTTGAGTGTTATGGCGATAGGGGAGAATTGGTGGAACGGGGTTGCGCCCATATCCAATGGCATCGCGCTCTGGGGTATAAAAGGCAATCTCCAAGACAGTTCTGTACCGCCCGGAGCTCTTTATTTCAACGACTCCTTTTCTCCAGTTTCTTACGTTACCCTCTATAACACTTCCATAACAAAAAACCTCAATACCTCTGTGAATAAAAGCAAATACACTAACACCACTTCTTCTTATAAAACACCTACGTCTGGAATCGCTAGTTCGCCTTTTGTTCTTTATATCACGCCCGGAGTCTTGGTGGCTATAGCCGCTTTGTTGATCTATTTTTACATAAAGAGACATTACGCCTCCCGTTAATTCTCAGACTTTAGATCTGCATACAAGAGACAATTCGTTGCATCAAAAAGTCGGTCGCCGGTGCTTATAAAGTGGAGAATAGCGCTTGCTGAAAACAACAAGCTTTGCGTACACAATCATAAATATCGCGCCAAATAAAAAGGCGATTTCGTGCGCAGCATAATCCACATGCGGTGCTATTGAAAATAACACTGCATTGGCAAAAAGTATGCCCGCTGTAATTATGAAAAAGAACGCGGTATTGGTTAAGAAAACCTGATTTTTCCAGGAATGCTTATTCAGACCATGAATGATTATAGAAGCCGACAACCCAAACAGTAAACCCAGAAAAGCATATGTAAATGTAGATGCGCCATATGCTGGCAGTGTTATGCCATGAATAGCGTCTATGAGCAGGGCCATTCCGTTGCTGATTATAGATATGGGAAAAAGCGCCAAAGCTATAGATTTAGTGCAGATTTTAATCATATCTGCTGACATGAAAATAGTTATAAGAAATAAGAAAGCGAACCAGATTATAAATGCGTACAGATTCGCCCAGCCGTCAAATATGAACAGCGATGTAAACGTTCCCCAAGGCGTAGAAACCGAGCTGCAAAACGGGGAAAGCGGGCAAATTTTATTGTAATTCAGATAAGGAATCAGCAAATAATTCGGCAAAAACAATACAGCACCTGCTATAATAACCCACAGATATCCAATAAATTTATATGATTTGAAGTTATTTGATGTCTTTTTCATACTACCAAATAAATAGAGTTATATTTATACAATTAGATAGGCTTTTTTGCTGCTTAAACTCATAAGCCAAGCAACTTTTTTATTTTAGTCTCTATAGGTTTGAATTACAGTAAATAAGTAAGTACTGCGCATGGGTCTCTCTTAAGCCTGTAAACTATTCATAAGTCCATAATAAGCATTAATTATCTTAAAGTTAAAGTTTTAGTAAAGGTATATTAAACATTTAGGATTATCTATTCGAAAACGCTCTAACATAGTTAATAAATTTTTATTTAAATTCTGAAATTAATATAGTATTTATAAAACATAAAAAATAGATGATTAATTGTATGGTATCACCAATTCCAGTGTCTAATTCTCTAAAATCTTTTGACTTTCAATCTATAATTTTATTAACTATCTTAATATTTACCATTTTTGGATTTTTATATAGCTTGCATAGATATAAATCTAAAAAATTAGAGCAAAATTCATTAAAAAATAAAGCAGAAGACGAGAAAAATCTTAAAATTGATACAAAAGATGAAAAACAAATAAAAAGTGAAACTGAGACAAATAAACATTCTGATATTAAAGACGAATATAGAACAGATTCTGCATTAACAATATTGATATATAAGATTTTAATGATGGTTTCGCTAATAATTATGCTTACTAGCTTAATAATGCCAGCATTAGCTACATTTTTATTCAAGATAGATTTATACCAAGTATACCAGACCGTAATTCAAGATATAGTAAAGAATTCATATTCATCAATAATCTCTAGTCAAATTTATTCTATTTCCTTATCTTCTGGTATTCTCTTAATAGGCAGTCTATTGCTTTATATTATAGCTATAATTGAAATTTCTTTGTCATTCAAAAACTACAAACATTCCTTTTTAGGAGGTATACTAAGTATACTATACAGTATTTTTCTAATTTTAGGACTTAACTTCATATCATTTTCATCACCTTCTTCTAGCATTCAACTTTCTCTAGTTAGTTTTGGGCCATATATGGGTATTATAACTGGTGTACTAATGATAGCAGGCTATTACATTGAAAAAGGGTATAAAACTGGTTTTTAGAGAATATATCTGAATACTGCTGTTGAGATTACAGCTACAGAATATTGTTCACTGACAATGCACCTTATCTGCTAATTTTGTATGAACTTAACAGTTCGTTTACTTTTGACTTCGTATATTTGTTTGTATTCTTCAAATATTCGTTCATCTTTTTTCCGTCTATTCTCTTTATCATTTTCTTTAATATATCGCCAGGCAAGTTTAATTTAAAATAAACGAAATCTATAAGCGTTTTTTCTATGTCGGAAACAGGAAGAAACAGATTTCCCACTCTTTTTGGTTCATAACCAAAGAACATACTTCTCTTCACACGTCTAACCAATACGTTCCTTCCAAGAACATTTCTCAAACCAGTTCTAACTTTTCTTGTAGTTATTATGACCGGGTTAGTTTCCTGCTCCCACAATCCATGCAATGATAAAGCATCCTGTAGACCATAGTAAAATGGCTCAAATAAGAATCCTACTGTATCCAGGTTCTCTCCGAATGAATAGTAACCTCTTTTTAACCTCTTTATTTCCCCGTTTTTCTCCAAATTATGAAGCATAAGCCTTGCGTATGACTTGCTTGCACCGTACTGTCCTAAGAAAATTTCCACTTCTTTTATGGAGAAGGAAACTCTATCCTTAAAATGTTCCTTGAATTCCTTCAGATATTTGATTTTACCCATAATCTTAGCGCTTCTAACATCTCTTCAAAAGCAGGCACCTTACCCTCGTATATTATAGCTTTAAGATCGTCTTCGTCAACGGGTTTTTCTATCTTTTTAAGTAGTTTATCCGCTTCTCTCTTTACTTCAATATCATTTACAAGTCTTGAAAGAAAGTAAACATCGTATACGTCTCTTACTTTCCTTCTACTTAGGTAGGCAGCAAGTTTTTCAAGCAAAAGATCCTGTGGTCTTAAAGTTAACACTTCTAGTGTACCTCCATTTGCCTTCTCATAAATTGCTAAAACCCCTTTTTTTATTTCATTTGTTATTTCCAACTTCATGGAAACAATGTCATTAGATATCTCGGAAAAGACAGTGTTAGCCGTCCGCCTGGATCTAATTAATTTTAACCCTCTTCTTTTCAATGATTTTTCCAATAATTCTTTAAAATCACCATTGCATTTAGCGTATAAATCTATATCTTCTGAAAACCTTTTCCCGTTATAACAGCGCCAAATTGCAGTGCCGCCATGTATTACAGCGTTTTCAAAAATCTCATACACTACTTCCATTGCTTCATCCTGTAACTCTGCTAAATCTATCTGCGATTTTCTTTTCAACTTATAAACTATAGGTAATTCCATATTAAACCTAAATTATATATATTTATAACTAAGGTTTATTCATATTTAAAGCTATTTGAATCAGTACCTAGAATTCTGCACCAGTAAAAATGGAATTTGAATGAAGAATTTTAAAAAATTATAGATGAATTTGATACTGGTTTTGGAGAAATTACTACCTAAACCGAATTAACTTTATAAACAAAGTCTAAGTATAGTTAAGAATTAATTTATACCTGTTTGCAAAAAAGATTTGAATGTTACCCCAGTTCTATGCGATAAAAAAGACTCAAAACCAACAAAAGTAATTATGGTACAGGCAGAAAGCTATAAAGG
The DNA here is from genome assembly GCA_023380585.1 of Candidatus Parvarchaeota archaeon. Classification (GTDB taxonomy): domain Archaea; phylum Nanobdellota; class Nanobdellia; order Parvarchaeales; family Parvarchaeaceae; genus Parvarchaeum. The sequence continues at coordinate 13,307 of JAMCRN010000011.1, forward strand.
ACGGTAAAGCTATTAATCTTTATAATAGAACAAGGGTGATTGTTGAATGAATTTTTTAGGATGCCAGAATTTAAATAAGACGAGAAACATAGATACGAGATTTCCAATTATTCTTGTAATATAGTTTAATTTATGGTTATCTATGGCTAAAAATACTAAAGCGATTTCATTTGAAGAGAGATTCTACGCCATATTCTTCTTAATGATTTTAGAAGTTATTTTATTTTATCTAAGTATTTGGAGTTTTTCTTACCACGAGTATGGGTTAGGTTTTGCCCTTGCAGGTATTGGAATAATTTTTATACTAGCTCTGCTCTCAAGGTTAATTTCTAGACTTTTAAATAGGTACAAATTAGGAAGTAAATATCCTCGATTATACAATAGATTAAGAACTAAAGACCATGAATTGTACAAGATAAAAACTACGATAGAATCATTTAAACAAGCTGAAAATTGGCCAAATGAAGCGGGTTACCAGGCAGATTTATACAACTTTCTGAAAAGAAGCTTTCCAGATGCTAAATTAGAAGAGAGAACTGGGGCTTCCAGGCCTGATATAACAATAAAAGATATTGCAATAGAGTTAAAAGGTCCGACAACAGATGAAGGGATAAATAGTCTTCCTGCAAAGTGCATTAAATACTCTAAATATTATAGAAAGATAATCTTTGTATTGTTTAGTCCAAAATTTTCACAGTCTAACTTTATTGAAATTAAAAAAGGCATAGAAGGAACATTTCCAGGTCGTACAATTTTTATAATAAAGTAAAATATATAAAAAACCATTTTTACTAAGTCAATAAATTTTTATACTAACCTTAAAATAGGTGGTAAGTGTTGTAATATTCTCTAAATTTGGATATAGACTTATTATTCTAGCTCTTCTATATTTTTAATTTATTAGTATTGTTTTGATTCACCTAAAACTTGACTTTCTTCCTTCTTTTGGACACTCATTTAGCTTTGAACTTTACTTTTTTGCCGTAGCTAGTTTTAAAGCTAATCGGCCTCTTAGTTTTAGTTTTGTATTTTGCGTAAAACTCTACCATATAATATCAATGTATCTATGGTATTTATACATTTAAGTAAATTTTATAATATTATCTAATTTTACGATAGAAATAATCTAAACTTTTTCTAAAATAATCTTGGAGGCCTACGTTCTTTTAAACCTGTAATTGGATTAATCCAATACTCTCCTCTTTCTTTTCTATGTGCCCTTTTTTGTTTTATTTCTTTTACTCTATCTTTGTTAGTTTTTTTAGAGTGACAATTGGCACATAATGCTTGTATATTTGATGTGTCAGTTTCTCCGCCCTTTGCATAAGGTTTAATA
>JAMCRN010000012.1 GCA_023380585.1 Candidatus Parvarchaeota archaeon
CTGTCCGTCGCTTGTCCCAAAAACCGTCTTTCCCCCTTCGGCTTTTCTTTTTGATATTATCTTCGTTAATTTATAGTTGATCGGCTCTATCTTCCGCGCTATCAGCTTTCCCTTTTCGTCTAGCCATATCAAGAAGCTGTCATCGCATACTTCTACGTTGTCTCCGAATCCTGTTATCGTCTTTCCATCCTTTACCAACTTTCCATCTAGGCTTATTTTCTTGTTCTTTATCAGGAACATTGCTTCTCTGGCGTTATTTGCTATCTTTAAAACGTCCCTTATTAGGCCAAGCATCGAAATGCCACGTTCTAGCCTATGTTTTCCAGGTAGGGGCCTCGAATAGAACTTGTATTTTTTCCTTGGTATGACTATGTTTGCTGTAACCTGGGTCCTCTTTAAATGCTTGGATTCACCGCGCTTTGCCATAAGATCTTATTTTCTCCGCTCTTACGCCGTCTGACAAGTCTAATTCGCTTATCATCAGCGCAGATGGGCGTATTTTAAAAGGGACCTTGTTCCCCTTTTTCGTTACGGCCTTTGCGTTGTCTACCGACACCGTAAGCTGCTTTGTGTATACTTTCTCTATTTTGCCTATGGTTCCTCTGAACCTGCCCCGCATTATAATCACAGTATCCCCTTTATGCACAGGAATATTCCTTACGTTATACTGCTTTCTGAGTTCTTTCGATAGATGGGCAGAAAGCATCCTCCTTTTTATATGAAGAGGGGCATTTAACCGGCTATTCCTCTGTTTTTTTGGAGTTATACTACCTTTCCAGCTTATGCTAAAGTCTTTCATACTGTCTTCGAGGATATCTTAGTTATGTGAGGGAACCGTATAGATATCTCCCTTGGTATAGGCCCCCTCAGGATCGTACCCTGTGGTTCGTATTTGTCTATGTCTTTAACTATCACGCATGCGTTGTCCTCAAAACATATCCTTGTCCCGTCATGTCTTCGAAACGGTTTCTTTTGTCGCACTATGACGGCCGGGAACTTTCTATGCACTGTATCCGGTGAGCCGTTTTTCACGACCACGAAAACCGTATCGCCGACACCGCATCGCGGCTGCCTGTCTTTTACCCCGTGATATGTCTTTATATTTACTACTTTGGCGATCTTTGCGCCGGAATTGTCCGTCACCTTTATCCAGCTGCCGACGTTTATCGACTTCGATATTTTGGCCTTCATCGCCTTCAAACCGCCGCCCTTTCTTCCTGTCCCCATATTAAGATTTTCTCACGACTACGAACCTTTTCCAGCGGCTTATCGGCCTTGTCTCGTATATTACAACTTTATCGTTAATTTTTGCTGATACACAGTCTGGGTTGTGAGCTAGGACCTTGGTCTTTTCCTTTATGAACCTGTCATATTTCTTCAGGCGCCTCAGCCTTGTCCAGGCGACTGATACTGTTCTTGCGTTCTTTGCGGAGACGACTATGCCCTCGAACCTCCTGCCATGCACCTTAAGGCTGCCATGGTATGGGCAATGATAGTCACTGCATTCATTTTCAGGTCTTGCAAAATCAGTATATTGCATACTCCCACGGCCTGAGGTTTATCTCTTCCCCCTTTATCTTTATCTTTTTCCCATCCATATCCAGTATAAATCTATTGTTATCCTTTATAACTCTTTTCTGCGAATAGCCGGTTTCCAGCAGCAGAGTGTTCTTAGTCTCATCTATGACTGTGCCTGAAAGATTACTTCCTTTTACATTCACACGGAACCCGATAAGCATTTCATACTAAGAAAGCTTAGGTTTAAAAAGATTTTTCCAAGTCTATATTTTTAGACCGCTCCAAGCTTTGTTGCGAGGTCCATCGCTGAATTGCCCGGTTTCAATTTGACTATGGCGACTCTCTCTCCGCGGACCTTGTTTATTATATTTATCTTATCGACCTTCACGTTGAACAGCCTCTCTATCTCATTCTTTATCTCTATTTTATTCGACGATTTTGACACTATAAAGGAAAGCTTATTATGTTCCTGCATGAGCCTTGTCGCCTTCTCACCGCTTTGAAGACTTATTATGGTCTTTATTGTTTCTTCCATATTATCTATTTATCTTCGATATGGCTGATTTTGTCCATAATATCATCCTGCCAGGCTTCCCAGCATGCGAAACGTCCGATATCGACAGCCGTTCAGGCTTTTTCACGCTTATGTTAAGGTTACTGAAGGCCTTTCCTACCTTTGAATCGTCTGTTGTGACTAAGAGCATCCCGAGCCTTCTCTTGTACTTTCTACCGCGCATCTTTCCTTTGCCCGCACGTATCCTCTTTTCCATCCCACGTTCTTTTTCTTCCCATAATGAGAATGATTTCAATAATTTTTCTGCGTCTTTTGTTCTATATATATTGTTTACTGAATCGTCTATCACGATCGGTAAGTTCGCATTTTCTGGCAGCCTGTGGTACTTTGAGACGAATTCTTTCTTAGCAGAAGCCGCTATCCCCATGTTTATAGCCATATAAAGCTCCTTTTTGTTCATCTTTTTCACGGTTTTCTTTTCTGCTTTTGGAGGGTGTGCTTCCCTTCCACCGACAGCATTCGGTGCGACTGCCCCCATATAAGAGAAGCTACTTCCTACATGCTGCATCGTCTTTCTCGGGGTCCTTGATAGACCGCGCCCATATACTGTCTTGTATGACCTTCTTCGCTTAGTCAGCTCGGCAGCCTTTCTCTTCCCTGCGAGCGGGTCTGTGTATTTTATCTGGAATTTGCCGGACATTTCTGATATGAAAGCCCTTTTTATAAGGTCTTCATTGATTTTCATATCGAATGCGCTTGGTAGGTCTACCTCGCCTACTTTCGTTTTGTCTAATGAGAGAACGTCTACCATATCACTTTATTAAACTGACCCTGACCGGCTCGGATTTCTTTGACTGGCGTATAGGTTTTCTCATAAGTATGAGGCTCCCGTTCTTACCAGGCACTGATCCCTTCAATACCACGGCCGATGAGGATAGTTTACCATATCTCTTATACCCACTTGGTATATTGACCTCAGCGGGATCGCTTATGACCTTTAAAACGAATTTATTGTACTCGACCCTGGAATTGAAACCTAGCCTTCCGTGTTGCGGCACAGTAAATTGTACCTTAGCCATGCTTTCTGCCCCAAGATTTCCAGCTTTTCTCCTTGACCCACTTGCGTGTACAGGGTATATCTTTACCCCAAAACGCTTAACGGATCCGGAGAACCCCTTACCTTTCGTTACACCAGCCACATCTATGAATGAACCGTCTTTTAAGACATCTGATACATCCAATGTCTTCCCAAGCTTGTCTTTTGCTACTGAAAATGCTGTGTTTATATCGCCGCCTATCGAAAGTTCGAATATCTCTGGTGTCTTCTTAAGACCTGTCAACCAAGGCTGTGTCGAGACTATAAGAGAAAGCGAATCCGCAATCTTCACAAGTTCATCGGGATTAGAATTTTCTTCTTTGAATTTTACCCTGCGCAGAACGTTTTTATTCAGGCCCTTCGCCCAGGTCTCTCCGACAGACGTATGGTTTTTGTAAAACCTTATGGCCGAGACCAATACTGGTGGACATTCAAGGACCGTAGCTGCAGAGACCAATTCTGTCTTGAACGTAGGGGAATTTTTGTCGTTGTCTATATAAACAAGATGGAGCATCCCGGCTTTGTATCCAGCGAAACCGCCTATCTCCTTTGGACCAAGCAGGGGGAAGCTGGGGAAAGTGTGGAATGCGCGCTTGCTTCTTGTTATTGGGTAATATTGAAGACTTCCGCGTCTTGGCGTGCTCTTTTTTGTTATCTGATGTCCCATACAAAATTCTACTAAAAATAGATTATTTTATGGATATATATCTTGATTGTATCATTTAAATATGTTTATTTGGTAACTAGCTTTTATTACATCCTTTGTCCTTTGCTTATCCCTTCAATAACTTCCAAGAGAGCACTATGCTTATTATACCCATCCCTACGGCGAACGCGCCTAGATATCCCATCTGTAGATATATGGAGGATGAGGTTGGTATACCAAGCATAGCGTTTCTGCCTATTGAGATGGCATAGCTTATAGGGTTTACGTTTGCTATAGCCTGCAGCCAGCTCGGCATCTCAGCTACTGGGAAGAATGCATTACTTGCGAATAGAAGGGGGAGCATAAGAAGATTTATTATCATCATCTGTGATTGCCAATCTCTTGAGCGCAGCGCCAGCAATATGAACAATGAAGACATACCAAAGCTTAAAAGGAACAGCGCACCAAAGGTGGTAATGAGTCCTGACAGAGTTATGTAACTGACAGTCATCCCAAGAGCTACTGCTATTATCAAAACTACTCCTGCCTGTATCAATGCCCTTACGATACTGTTGGCTATCTTGCCTATTATTATGGCAGCCCTGCTCACTGGAGTGCTTAATATCTTGTCAATAAAACCGAACCGTCTGTCCCATACTATCGACATCCCTCCCATCATTGAGGTGCTGACTGTAATAAATGCGAGCATCCCTATAGCAAGAAAAGAAAAATAGCTACTTGTCCCGAATATCCTTGTAAGGATTGCTGAACCGGCATTCCCTGCGAAGAGGGACCCGAGATTGAATGCTTTTCCAAAGAGAGTAAGCCATATTATCGGTTGAATAAGGGATATCACAAGAAGCGCTGGGTTTAGGTACCACTTTTTCAGGTCTCTGTTCGATAGGGATACAATAGTCCTCAAAAAACTTGGAAATCTGACTTTTTCCTTTGCTGCCATATCAATTCCCGGATATCCTTATCATCCTGTTTTGTGCTATTTTATCAAATCCGCTGTCTTCTTCCTTCAATGATCTGCCAGTATATTCCAGGTATACCTCGTCTAATGACGGTTTCATCATTGAAAGTCTTGTTACTTTATAGCCGTGCGAAGAGAGGGCCGAGATTATCTTTGGTGTTATAGTTTCAGAAGACGCTGCTTTTATTCTGTATTCATTGCGGTCTTTTTTTACATCTTTTACCCCTTTTATCTTGCCTAATAACCGGATCAGTTCTGGAGATGGGTTGTTTACGCTAAGTTGAATGATGTCGCCACCGAGTTTAGACTTAAGATCTTCTGGCCTTCCTATCTTTATTATCTTGCCATGATCGATTATCGCTATCCTATCACAAAGCTGGTCCGCCTCCTCAAGGTAGTGGGTGGTCATGAATAATGTCATTCCGTATTTATTTTTCAATGATTTTATGTAATCCCAGACGGCGGTCCTTGTCTGTACATCCAGCCCCAGAGTAGGTTCGTCTAAAAACAAGACGCGTGGAAAATTTATCAGACCTGCAGCAAGTTCGAGGCGACGCCTCATCCCACCGGAGTAAGTCGATACTTTTCTCTTCGCCGAAGAGCTTAATTCTACTATTTCCAGTAATTCGATTATGCGCTGCTTTGATATGCTTCTAGGTATCCCGTACATATCCGCAAGAAGGAGAATGTTCGAATAACCAGTGAGGTCCTCGTCTGCCGTGTATTCCTGTGGTACTACGCCTATAGACGCTCTTACCTTTGCCTGCTCCTTTTTTACGCTATAGCCGTTTATATTAGCGTCTCCTGAGGTGGGAGACAGCAACGTCGTAAGCATCTTTATCGTCGTTGTCTTTCCTGCGCCATTCGGCCCGAGAAAGCCGAAAATCTCTCCTTCCTTAACATCAAATGAGATCCTGTCAACGGCTTTTATCTTGCCGTTGAATGTCTTAGAGAGATTTTTGACCTGTATAATTTCCATATCATTACTTGTTGAGTTTCTGTATTATCCGATTTAGTCTCTTCTTTAATTCTGGTTTTTTGTTTATATAGTCTAATTTTTCTGAGATGTATTCTGCCTCGCCCTCCATCTCCTCTATAGTGTTCTCTACGCTGCCCTTGTTTTCCCGCTTCATTAGAGTTTTCCATGGGAACCATGAATTGTTTATTGTCTCTTTCCCTTTCTCGGTTATAGTGTAATATTTCTTGTCTTCCTTTACCTTTATTTCCAAATCCCCATCAGAAACTAGCTTCTTCAAAAGAGGGTATACGCTTCCAGGAGACGGCCTCCAAAAGCCCATTGAAAGATGATCCATTTTGTCTATAAGCATAGAACCTGTCATTGTTTGCTGATATATCAGGGCCAATATCATGTGCTTCAGTCCGAATTCTCTCTTAGATCTAATCGCGTTGTAATAGTCAAACATATTATTATATCGAAAAACGATATCTATTTTAGATACTCATCCGGATAGTATATAAACGTATCTATACTGCCAGACCACAGATCGAAACCGTCTCATTTTCATACAGCGTATAAAAAGCTTATAAATAGAAGTCTGTATATAAACTATAATCTAAAAACTAAGGAGGTAAGCTGATATGACAGATGAAGCTGTGAATAAAAAGGACATAGACCAAAGTGTGTATTCTTTATTGGAGAAGATAAGGGCTAAGTCAGGGGTTATAAAAAAAGGCGTTAACGAAGTCACGAAAGCTTTGGAAAGATCGCAGGCTAAACTTGTTGTATACGCCGAAGACGTTTCACCTAAGGAGATAACCATGCATATACCTATGCTCTGCCAGGAGAAGCGGGTTCCTTGCGTACAGGTCAAAAGTAGGAACGAGCTTGGGAAGGCTTCTGGCATAACCGTTCCGGCCACTGCTATAGCTGTTATAAATGCAGGTGAAGAAGCGCACGCCCTCGAGGAGATAATAAACAAGCTTAAATAACATGGAAAAGCGGGCTAAGGCTGTAGAAGTTAAAAACCAAAAAAACGAGAAAACTGGAGACGGATATAGCGGCGGCTTTCCATCGGAAGTAATAGAGATCGTAGGCAGACACGGGGTCGCGGGAGAAGTGACACAGGTAAAATGCAAGGTCCTTGCAGGCTTCGATAAAGACAAGATAATAAGAAGGAATGTACGTGGCCCAGTAGCTGTAAATGACATATTAATGCTTAAAGAGACAGAAATGGAAGCTTTACCTATAAGATGATATGAAATGCAGTTTTTGCGGGTCTGACATAAAAAGGGGGACTGGGCAGGTTTACGCAAAAGTCGACGGTACAGTATTAAATTTTTGTTCGCGAAGGTGCATGGTCTACACGCTGGCCGGCAAGGACAGCAGAAAATTCAAATGGGTAAAAAATCAATAAATAATGCCGGATACAATATAATTAGATGCTTGACAATAAAGGTATCAGCGAATTTCTAAGCTGGATGATCGCTTTGGTAATAATGATAATATTCAGCGCAGTTATAGTGTATATTTTCCTTGCAGGAAGCAGCAGCATAAGGTCCTTGGTCCAATCCCCTAATACTTATGTGACTCAGACTGACGCAGCACTAACAGCAGGGTTTTCCATAGTTACCGGACCTACTGTACCGTCGTTCAGCGACAATCAGTTCATGGCGCAATTCTACGGAAGCCCGCAGTGCATCTCATTGCTGGATCAGTTATCAAGGACTGCTATACTTACCACCCCCAATAATCCTGCCAGCCTAAATGGCTATTATTTTGTCTGCAGCGGTTCTTTCAATATAGATGCGATTTCGCCTTCCCAGGCTACTTGGGCCCCTACGCCAGAATACCCCGACAATGCTTCTTTTCCAGGGTGGTTCAGCCCTGTCCTTAACTCAAAAGACAGCAAAAACACATCTGGCGTAAATAACTCTGTCGGTACTATGTCTTTCTTCACAGCTATAAACAATCCTAGCGCCGCTCTTGGCTCGTCGTGCGTTTCTTTTCTCGATGCTGTGACACAAAAATACGGCAGCGGCGTGCCATCCGCCTATATAACATCCATGGAATGCGCGCCTCTCCCCTTAAAGAATTCAATTCCCACGTATATATCGATAAAAGACGGCAGTTGCAGCGCAGATCCTGCGTCCTGTCCATTGGCCTTCCTCCACGGGAACCCGGGCTCGTTTCAGCTACAGACATGCACATATTCTGGGGGGAGCTCAATAGTTTGCGACGTTTATATGAGCTAATATGAAAATAGTACTTGAGGGGATAATGATAGTGATAATGATAGTGATAATACTCATAGCCGCACTTATAGCATTTGGGCCTTTCTTTGCGCCGCGCACTTCCAGTTATTATTACAACCAGACAGCGTCTCTATACCAAAGCGCATGTACTTCCCCACAGATAGGCTCTAACTTCCAATTCGATTCTCCTCCTTCCACAGTGCTACAAATATATGACAATTCTACCTGCGACTCGCTGCTTAGCGGATATAAAAACATGTTTGCGAATCAAAGTTTCGAGTCTACGACATCTTTGGGTTATGAATTGTGTTATGCTCGCTTAAACACCTCCGGATATGGTGGGTTGATCAAGACATATCTAAATAACCAACAGTTCTTCTTCAATATTACAAACTCACAGAAACTTACTTATTTGACGACTCTGCCCCCCTCGCTCTTCGGGGTGACCTCAGCTGTATATGACATGCCTTACTTCTCTCCTGCGAATGTTTTAAGTTCTATGGGATTCCAGGTCGATGCTGCACAGACAAACCTAAGCGGTAGCAGCCAGGTAATCGGTTTCGGACAAACGTCGTTATTCTATACCGGTAATGACGTAATATCGATCCTGGTCTATTCCAACAACAGCGCAAACTTCCAGATCTACCCCTCGGACGATATAGGATGTTCAGACTTCTTTTCTTATAATCCGGCTAATCCTCCAAAGGAACCGATAGACTTGTCACTTCCATGTAACTTCAGCACATCTGGATTGGTAATAAACCCGACAGTGATTAACAATCAAGGAGTAACGCAATACCAATTCAATTTAAGTATCTACCCTATAACCCAAAATTTAACAAGTCAGAATGCCGCTCTTTTTGACCAGTGCGAGGCGCTACCCGGCCTTGTATCTAACAGCTATCTGGACAACGGAAGTATCTATTGTGCACCTGTGAACTGCGGCGGGAACAATTTCTTCATAGCTAATACTTATAACAAGCCCTTGCTCGGATTTGTCGGGGGCAGCTATTCTTCTATAGGGTTCGAATCCGGACCTGGGGACCTTCAAATTATAGATCCGAATTCTGAGACGATAACCCAATATCCGCTTACGGAAAAATTCACGACTCTCCCTTAAAAATAGGGTTGACGAGCGATGGATAACGTTAAATATCCGGGATAAGTAGGTAAAAATATATCATACGGTATGCATGAGGCCGCATCCCAGCTTAGTGGGATCTCATGTGGTTGGTGGAATATGGCAAAAGTAACAGTCACTATATGCGACATGTGCAAGCAAAGAATAGCTACAAAGAACTGTCCTGTATGCAACAAAGACCTATGCGAAGCCGACACTAAAACGTTTTCTGTTGATGTCGGGTTGCGTTTCGGTACAAGACTAGAAGTGTATCATGGATACATGTGCGACGAGGATTACAAGAAACTAGAGGGGAACTTAGGCAGGACTCTAACAAAATTATCAGATAAGATAAAACCAGAAATAGATGGAGTTGTTAGGGAGAGCGCTGGCGCTTAAAACAGAAGCTTTAGGCAGGAATATATTTATAAGCGTGCATGTAAATTATAGTCTTGATCCCTGCGTAGCCCAATTGGTAGAGCGACCGGCTGTAGGATTACCAAGTGCTGTTTTCAGTACGATGAAGATTTTCAGCTGTAGAAACCGGTAGGTTGCGGGTTCGAGTCCGGCCGCAGGGATTTTTTATTCATATGCAGCAGAAAACGGATTGCCGAATCAGCTGATTATTACTCATGCCCGCTTTTGACCATCCAGCCTTTGACTTTTGCGACCGGTCTTCAGCGACTGATAAAAATTAGAACAGACCTACTTTTGTCATCCATTCTGCAAAAACCGAACCTTTCAAACTGCACTATCTGGCCCTCTTCTATCTCGTTCGTGCCTTCTTCTGCTATCCCATGTATCTCATTCATGCTGTCCCGGTTGAACTCCCCGTTCTCTTTCAGAAGGTCTCCTATTTTTATGACTTTCAGTGGCACGTTTTTTTCCGTAACCCACTGTATTATTTTCTCGCCTTCTACATGCTCCTTACTGTAAATCTCGCAGGTTATGCCATCACTGTGTTTGGCCGTGAGCTTAACACTGTAAAGCTCCTTCAGCCTAAATGCGTCCCCAGTCTTCATCGAAGCAACGTCTGCCTTGTCCACAAAAAATTTCCCATCGATCTGCACGTCCCTGTAACCTAGTTTTTCTGACGGATGGAATGGCAGCCTGATACTTTCATGAGGGGCGTCTTTTACTTCTAGTCTTATCGGATTCGGGACAAAGAAAAACCTCTTAGCTTTCCCGTCTATTATCCTCCTATTAAACGTAAAAAGCATCTCTAGATTGTATTCGTGTTCAGAAGAAGAATACCCCACTTCCTTTACGAATTCCCTTATGGCTTCCGGCTGTATCCCTCTTCTTCTGATTGCACTTATAGTCGCCAGTCTTACATCATCCCATCCCTTTATATGACCCTGCCTTATCAGCTCTCGAACCTTCCTCTTCGATGTCAATGTACCTTTGAAATTGAACCTGCTGTACTGCATAACAGTCGGCACCCTAAAGCCCAAAGCCGACCTAAGCCGGGCCTGTAGGCTGGACTTGAACTCATTGCTTCTAAGTATGTGCGTAACACCACACATCTCATCTTCTACAACGCTGGCAAAATCATAAAGAGGCCAAACGCTGTATGGCTTGTAGTCTGTTTTTATTATCCTCATGATATTAGGATCGCGAAGAGAGGCGTCTTTGTCTTTCATGTTGCCTTTGAATCTTAGAACTGCACTGCCGGTCTCCATCCCGCCTTCCTTTGCACGCACCCACATCGCCATATTGTTATCTTGCGTATTCTCTCTATGTCCGCACTCCTTCATTTTTTCCCTGTCGTTTTTTATCCTGTCTGCATCACATGTGCATATATAAGCCATTCCATTGGAAATGAGTTTTTCCGCGTATCCGTATATCTTTTCCATGTCATCGCTTATGAATTTGCTTCTATCATATTTTATGCCGAGCCATTCTATCCCTTTCTTGAAATCTTCCACGAATTCCGGCTTAACAAGCTCTGGGTTCGTGTCTTCGAAGCGCAACCAGAGGAATCCGTTATACTTCTCCTTGTATAGATAGTTTATGGTGAAAGAGATGGCATGGCCTATATGCATGTACCCTGACGGCTCGGGTGGCAGCCTTAAAACTATCTTTCCGCCAGTATCTGGCAGAGGTTTCAGACCTTCTTTATGCGCCTGCTTTTCTTCCCGTTTAATGCCGAAGTCTTTGCACATCTGTTCTAATTCATACATGTTTTTGCTGTTCAGTTCTTTTGCCGCGGCGAAAAGCCTCTTCTTCACAGCGTCTATATCGTTCAGTATTGACTTGTCGCTTCCGATGAGCTTGGATAGAACGACTTTCGGATCCGCCTTACCTCCATGGTCTATCGCATTCCTGAGCAAAGCCGCCTTTATCATCTTTTCATCCATCCGATAATTAATCGTTCTCGAAATTTAAAAACCCGCAAAAACCGCTGAAAAGGCATGTTTTTAAAGGATGAGCTGCTTTTAATTAAGATAGAGGTGATTTGAATGGCTGACTTTGTAAGAAAAAGTTCTGTAAAGGACGAAGTAAAGAGAGTAGGGAAGGACATGCGATGCCCAGGCGAGACTATCGAAGGTCTTGATAAAGTGGTCAAGTCTATGATAGCTAAAGCAGTAGAAAGGGCAAAGGCTGACGGAAGAAAGACCGTTAGAGCACACGACTTCTGAAAGAATAACTACTTTTGATTTTTTCTTTTTTATTTTAATATTTTATTTCAGCTAAAATCTTCCACCATTTTACCCTCTTCTCTATCTTACTGTCTAGAGTGTACGGATCATCACCGTGTGCAGCATTCAGCACAGCGAGAAACAGGAAGACCATCGCATATATTATACCTGTACCTATATCCGTAGCTCCTGGGCCGTAAGGACCTCCAAAGCCCTCCGGGACCGCCCAAATAAATAAGCTTAGTAGAAAACCGCCTCCATAAGATATCTTCCGCATAAAGCCGAAAATCAGGGAGAATGCCAATGCTGTTTCTAATATCCCTGTGAGATATACCCAAAATGCAGGATTTGATGAGGCCTGGGCTATCCAAAAGGAATACCATCCATGTAGAAACGATGGTTGTCCGGCTGCTGCTGAGGACACCATGCCAGGGAAGGCTTGCACGAGCCCTGGCTGAAACTTTAAAAAGCCGTCTATCCCCCAGATTATCCCAAAAACTATCGCCGATGCCCGGCTTATCTTCATTACGTTTTTATTAAACCACTTGTCAGAAAATATTCCTTTCATGGTAAGTAATCGCCAAGGTCGTATTTAAATTTTATGAGGTTAGTTTGGCCGCGGCACAAGCATTTATTTGATGGAAATCAAAATATAGATATGGCGATAGATGTAGCCCTTATATCCGGGATAATAATCATAATAGTCGCAGTTGTGACGTTCCTCAGGATACTCAAGCCAGTCCTTGAGGGGGCGATAGTAATAATATTGATATTCATTGGAAGTGCGCTTATATTCCACGCTTCTCCAGTGATAGGCCTGCCGCATTACGGCCTTCCGGTAAACCTCGGACCTAATATAGTCGGTGTTTCTCCAGGAATAAAAAACACGACTAATGTTGTGGTCTTCAACGCCGATCCACTCTCGATAGGTTCCTTCGATATAAACATAAACAACAAGACCGTGGAAATACTGGATCCGGGCCTAGTCATTCCGCCAGCTAAATTTGGAGTGATCGAGATAAATTCTTCGGAGCACGGGGAATTCATATTAAAAGCCTCAAGCCAGCTATTCGGATTCAATCTTGGCACGTCTTCTTCCAGTTATAATTACACTTGAGCGAAGCTTCTGCTTTCATAACCTGCTATATATAACATGAAACGGTATTTCGCATCGAAAGAAAGTTGGGAACGTTGTTCCACCATTGATTGGAAAGGCGATCGTCGAATCAATAAAAGAGGCCATTTTTAAATATATTTATCCTCCAAATAGTCTTGATATTACTGACAAGCTAGCCGGGGAGACAGTCCCTCCCTGTTACGCAAGCGGACTTTAGGCGTGGTGAATGGCGGTCTAGGGCCAGTGATTCCATACAAGATAGCAAAACTATCTGAGAACCGCAGCCCTGCAGGATGCCATCGTTTAAAAACCCGGTCAGGCCCGGAAGGGAGCAACCGTAATTAAGCGGTAGCGTGCTTGTAGAAAAACTGCGGGGAGAAAACGTTGCTATCCGCTGTATGGATAGTTGGTTCAAAGCCGCTGCTTGTCACTGTATCTGTCAGGGACGCCTAACCTGGTAAGGCAACAGCCTGCTAAGCTGTGGGTCGAAAGGCCCCTGTGGGTTCAAATCCCACCCCTGACGCATGATAAAGCTTATAAATAGTATTACTCTCATAGGAATGTATGGAAGAAAAACCGTTTGAGAAATTGATTGGGAGCGTAATATCCAATATCCTTGGAGAGAGGTCCCATGAAGTCACAGTAGACCTGGATGATGTGCAGCTTAAGCTTCCGAAATTAGACGAAGCAATAAAGCTATCTGGCAAGGTGACTATCCATTTCTCACATAAGACTGGAAAATCAAAGAGATAGACTCCAATGGCAAAATTAAGACCTGGCAGATGCTATAGAGACCCTGGTATCCCGTACACTAGAAAATCAAAATACAAGAGCAGAAACTATACAAAGATATCACAGAACTCTAAAATAACCCAGTTCAGCTCTGGCAATCTAAGCCGCAGCTTCAGCAGAAAAGTGGTGCTCCTATCAAAAAACAGGGTCCAGATAAGGGACAACGCACTTGAAGCGGCTAGGATAATAGGGAACAAGTTTCTTACAGACACAATCACGGATCAGAACTTCCGCCTTTCTGTGAACGTATATCCTCATCAGGTCTTGAGGGAGCATGCACTCGCTACCGGTGCTGGGGCTGACAGGTTCTCTTCCGGGATGCAGCAATCATTTGGAAAACCAGTCGGTATGGCCGCTAGGCTTGATGTCGGTAGCAAGATATTCGAGATCCATACAGAGCCTGATAACATACCACAAGCAAAGATAGCCGTGCAGAAAATGAGCAAGAAACTCGGCATAAAGACGAAGGCTGTCATCGTCTAGAGCCGTGTACTGTTTAGAAGAACCTTTCTTTTACATCGTCTAGATTGTTAGTATACCTGAACAAGACGAATAACAACGAGGATAATCTGTTGACGTATCTGTATATCGTATCGTTCTCTAATTTCAGGCCTGTGAGGCTGCGTTCTGCTCTGCGCGCGACAGTCCTGCATATGTTCAATTCTGTCGCAGCGCTGCTCCCGTTAGGCAGCAAAAACCTCGTAACCGGTGGAAGAGACGCAGAATAGCGGTCTATGCTTTTCTCCAATGCTTTAACGTCTGATTCCGACAGACGCCCGCTCTTTTTCTTTGTATGGTAAAGATAGCCGGATAACTCGGCGTTTATTATATAAAGTTTTTCCTCCACTTCCAAAAGTGTATTTTTAACGTCATTGTCTATGGCCTTTGAGAAAGCAGATCCTATGAAAGAAGAGAGTTCGTCTATCTGACCTATTGCCTCGACTATCGGGTCGTTCTTTTTTGTCCTCCCCGAGTACAACGAAGTCTTACCGTCATCTCCTCTGCCGCTGTAATATCTCATATCAGACCTGTTCATCGTTGTCCGGTTCTGGGTTTTTCTGCAGATAGTACTTAGCCTTTCTCCTTATGCCGTCTATGTACACTCTGAACAGGTCATATGAAAGATGGTAGTAGACCTGTTTTCCACGGTGTTCCGATACAAGCATCTTTCCGAACATCGGAGAGATAAGGTTATAAAAGTGCTTTTTGCCGCCCTGCGAATTCAGGTCAAGATTTAAGAAAGAAGCCAGGTCATCCCTTTTTACCTCGTTCTTTTCTTTTATAAAATTTATTACTTTTGATGCTTCTATGTAAAGTTTCTTGCTTTTAGGGTGATTCCCATATATAATAAATAGCAGGTCTTCCATGAAGATTATCATTCAGTCATGCAATTTATACTATAACAACTTAGTAGATGGCTATTTATAATAAAAACACTTCTTATTCAAATGGGATTAGACGTAGGCAGCTTGATAAAGGAAAGTTTCAGGGTCCTATTCCGTGATAAGATAATATTCGGCACTGCAGTAGTCTTAGGGCTAATCGGCCTTATATCCTACTTTCCGGTTTCTCCTCTAAATCTAGCCTACTCAGTATATATAATCATAGCTATGATAATCGTAGCGCTATTTTCGGTCTTTCTTAATGCTATAATAGTGAGCAGGGTATACGAGAGTAAAAAGGACGGGTTCGGCTACGCGGCTAATAACGCTAAAAAGTATTATCTGCGCTTCTTGGGTACCTATATACTATTAGGCGTGATAGTAGGCCTTGGCTTTATCGCTTTCGTCATTCCTGGAGTATACCTAGCAGTAAGGCTATTCCTAGCGCCCGCCACCGTAATAGCCGAGAAGAAAGGGCCTTTTGACGCGTTGAAAAGGAGCTGGGAAATGACTAGAGGGAACTGGTGGAGTATATTCGCAGTAGCGCTAGTGCTTTCGATAATAGCTTTCTTCATTGGCCTGATACCTGTTATAGGCACTATCATAGGGATGACAGTGCTGATTTCAAGCGTTTTAATATACAAAAAATTAAAATAAAAGCTAGGAATCATATATGATACCAGAAAAAACGACAAGACACATAACATGGCAGGGAGGAAACTGCTTATTGTGCAAGTACTTCGTGCCTAATGACCCTATAAACGCTGATTTATTGGAGAGAGGAAAATGCGCTCATCCGTCCCTCGTTAAATTCAATCTTGTGGTCTCAGGCAGGGACTGGTGCAATCTTTATTCTGAGGTAAGCGAGAAACGCGTTGAAAAACTGATAAAAGAAGCTTATAAAAAGGACGATGAACAGCAGAAGACACTGATAGAAGAAAGCAAAAGACCAGGGAATTTCGACTGACGATTGTCAACTTGATTAGTATACTAAATCACATCAACCCGGCTGAACGATAGTTGGATGTGTAAAAAACATAATAAGCGGCGCAGTTATCTGAATCTCAGAGAAGTCTTTTGATGTTCCGTTTAATGACCACAGTGCAAGATTAACAAAGACGGACTTCTTATCTTTTTTCTAAAAAAACTACGGCCAGCTTCCGCTCCATCCGCCGCTGATATCATCTGCAACATCACCGGAAGGAATTATTGCACCTGCTTGTATTCCTCCACCGTCCCAAGCGGTTACTGACCACTGCTGTGAATATTCCATGAACGCATTTGACATAGCAATCCCGCTCACTCCTGGACCACACCCGTTTATCCATTGAACCATTACATTATAGATGCCAGGAGTCAGACCGGTAATATTACTGCTTACTACATTTCCTGTATTCCCATACATAGTATTCCAAGTCGTCCCATCCGCTGGCTTATAAAATATATATTCAACGTCGTCGTGCTCGGCAGATAAGTTTATCCAAGTTTTGGAAAAATACATTGTACTTGAAGCAGTAAATCCTTCTGTCAGAACTACTCCGGCACAGACGCCACCTGTAGAATTTGTATTATATTCATTAAGATCTGCAATCGGGAAATTTTGAGGGGCCATCCCTGCGAAAGACCCGTAGGCTAGTCCGCCACCAGGTGGCACTGGGTCCACATCCACGCCATAATCAGATGGGTCTGGCATACTAGAATATGTAGTAAAGACCCAACCACGGGTATCACTTACAGTATATGCAGATGAAGATCCTGATATGCCCCCTGAAGAAATATAAGGGCCTGGCAGTGGCTGTCCTGGTTCAGTGTAGGTTATTTTTACAGAAACGCTATAATGAGAACCTAGCGTTGACGGACAGACGCCTGGAATAAATAATGTGCCGCTCCCACCATTTACAATTACATTATTTAATAATAGATTTTGCGTCACGGAATTATAAGTTACGTTTATGCTTGTGAGATTTATTGGAGAACCAGTATTATCAGTAAAAGCTAAAGCTAAACCTTGATTAGCAAAACATTCGCCTGTAGTCACGCTCAAACCAGCGAAGCCTGTTATTGTCGCTGATATGCTTGATGCTGGTGAGAATATGCCTAAGGAGTATAAGACTGCGGCTACGATGACTATGATCAGGATAGCCCAGCCATAGGTCATCATGTACTCCAAGGCTGATTGCGATCTGTATGTGGAGCCCATATAATAGAAACAGAAAGATAGAATAAATACTTTTTATAGAATCATCGCTCCCACCGGGATTCGAACCCGGGTCTGTGACTCGAGAGGCCACTGTCCTTGGCCACTAGACTATGGGAGCATTGCCGATAATACTATAAGCCACAAATCTATTATTAATAAATATGAATAAGCCGTACATCGAAGCCATAAGCACTACTGTCGGGACGATAGTCGGCGGAGGTATACTTGCCCTCCCATATGCAGTATCGAAAGTGGGCTTCATATACGGTCTTCTGCTGTTCGCGGTGATAGGCTTCGCTTCTGTTATGGTCACTATGTACACTGGAGAACTGTCAAGCCGCTTTAAGAAACTGCATCAACTACCAGTAATAGTCGGCAGATATACTTCTGAGAGATTCAAGGTATTAGTATTGCTGTTCCAGCTTCTAACTATATATGGAGCACAGGTAGCCTACCTGACTGGGATGGGGCTTGTCTTGGTGTTCATATTGAAGATAAACTATCTCTTGTCAGTTTCAATAGTTTTCATACTTACATTACCACTCATATACAAAGGATACAGGAACGTGGAAAGCGCGGAAACGCCGCTACTTTTTATAAAGATAATATTTATAGTGTTGATATCTATCATAGCTTTTTCAATGTTCAAGCCTAGTAACATATACGGCTCGGGAGGCGGGGCGCTTTTTGGAAGCTTTGGCATCATCTTATTCTCTCTCACAGGGTATACGGTGATACCTGAGATAAAACAGGAGATTGACGGGGACATTCCAAGACTTAAGAAGACAATAATATACTCTTACCTGATATCAATAACGATATACATCGTATTTAGCGCCGCTTTCTTCGGTGCTTTTGGCCAAAATGTCTCTCAGATAGCTACGGCTTCCTTAAGCACAGGATATTATTCGATTGTAGCGGCTATAACGACTCTCTTCCTCCTTATAACACCATATATAGCTTTAAGCCTTGTAATAACTGATTCATTAAACCTTGATTTCGGGATTAGTCGTGGTAAAAGCACAATAGCCGCTCTTCTTTTTCCTTTTGCAGTAGCAATGTTTGCGCTCAATTTCGACGTCGTGCTTGAGCTTACTGGCGGGATATTCCTGTCGATACTGTCTATCTTGGTGCTTTTAGCAGTATACAATGCCAGAGTATCAGACAAGAATAAGCCTGCACTTCTGGTAAGAGGTGGGAATTACATGCTTCTTATAACAGGGGCGATAATGTCTCTTGGATTGATATACACGTTAGCCCAGGTTATATGAAAATAGTCCGAGTAGATAAAAAAAATGGTATAATAAAGGCCATAATAAGGTCTTATGACGACCTTGTAGTTTTAAGCTATATTATAGAAAAAGGTGATAAGATTACTGCGTATTCCAGAAGGAAGATAACAATCGGAGATTCATACGAATTCAGGACTGTTAAGATCTCTATAGACGTAGAGAATGTTGTATTGACAGAAAATTATCTTGATGTAAGCGGGAAGATATATTCATCCTCAGATGAAGATATACCTCTCCATAAATACCACACCATACACATGAAGAAAGGAATTGGATTCGTACTGACAAAAGAAAAGGTTTTAGACTTCCAGATAAGGCTCATAGAAAGGTCCAGATTGAGGTCTCCATCGATATTCGTATGCAGTTATGAGGAGGGCTACGCTATATTCTACAACATAACGAACCAGTCTCTAAGACGAGTGTACGAGCTCAAACGGCCTGTCTCTGGTAAAAGGTTTAAAAATGAGAGTAGAAAGGCATTTTTCGAAGAGCTAGGCTTGGCTTTGTCTGATGAATACAGCAAAAAATGGGACCTTTTCATAGTCGCAGGCAAAGCGATGGACAACGAAGAGTTAAGGACACGATATCTCAAAGATAAGAACGTAATCTATGAAACAGTTTCTTACGCAGACACGGGCCTTAAGGAGCTAATGGACCGGGACAGGATAAATGTACTGCTAAAGGACACTAAGATAGCCGCTCAGAGGAACCTAATAAAGGAATACGTGTCCGCAGTTTCAAAAGGGGATGAACGTTATATCTATGGATATGAAAAGATAAAGGAAGCAGTGAGCGGCAAGCAGATAGAGAGCGCTATAATGACAAGAGATTTCATCTTAAAGAACAAGGACGTTGTTAACAGCCTGGACAATTCAGGGGCGGAAATCACATTCTTCGACGAGGAAGACGAGTCACTCGAGCAGCTGGAAGGATTCGGAGGAGTAATAGTAAAGACACATTAAAAGCTTATTTTCCAGATATCTGTACATCGTCTATCAGCATAGATGGACAGTAGAAGCCGCCGCCGCTAAGTACATCGTCGCCTACCCAGCTTATGTTTTTCATCGCCTTTAGCAGGTTCAGCCCGACCATTGTCTCCTTTACAGGATACTTTATTTCTCCGCCTTCTATGTAATATCCTGCCATGACCATGGCGGAGAGATCCCCTGTCATGAGATTTGGACTGTCGCCCGTGTCTATAAGATATATCCCTCTCTTTATCTTCGGTATCATATCAGCTGCCTTTCCTCCGTGGCCTCTGATTAAGACGTTCGTGGTCCCTATGGAACCATCTGGACTATGGAAACAGTTACCTGTGTTTTTTTCGCCTAGCTTTTCTGAAGAATATATATTGTGAAGATAAGTCCTTAGTATGCCATTGGATATCAACTCCTTAGAAGACGAAGGATACATCTCATCGTCAAAAGGAGAGTTATGGGCGCTTCCTTTGACATTTATATTCTCTGTTAAGTTAAAACACTCGGAGGCTATTTTCTCTGATTTCTTCCCGCATAAAAAACTCCTCTTCCGCAGTATCCTCTCCCCGCTCATCGCCGTAGTTATCATATCCACAAAAAGCTTTGAGGCAACCGCATCTACAAGCAGCTGACCCCTCACCGTTGGAGCCTGTCTGGACTTTAGCATCGAAACTGCCATTTTAGAAGCCTTGCCAAGATTCTCGTCCACGTCTGCTTTGCTTATGTCTACTGCATCGATGCGCCGACCACCG
>JAMCRN010000013.1 GCA_023380585.1 Candidatus Parvarchaeota archaeon
CTGCGAGGTACACCCAAAGGTTCTTAACGAATTCAACATCGACTTGCCAGTAGCTCTAGCAGAGATATACCTTGACAAGCTCTTGGCATATCGCGATAAGCCGAAGTCCGAATGAAACGTGCAGAGGGAGGGATTCGAACCCTCGAAGGCCTAAGCCATAAGGTCCTAAGCCTTACGCGTTTGACCGCTTCGCTACCTCTGCGTTTTTAAATATTGGATCAGTCCAAAAGAGTTTAAATATACAAAATTATATGTTATAATATCGTATAAAGGTTATAAAACGAGGTGCTTATGGCGACATTGTCTATAGATAAGTTTTTAAACATTTTTAGGAAAAATGTCAATGTAGAAGATTCAAATGAATACGTAGAGCTGGAAGTCGAACAGGGCGAAAAACCAATGCCAAAGCTTTACGTTAAGTATTACAAACTTGTGAAATTTGAGGAGGCAGGGGCTATACTTAACGATATACGCTCAGGTTACGTGCTATCCTTTATAAAAATGAAAGAATTGCGCGAAAAAGGAGGCATAGAGGAGCTAAAAAGGACGATTTCTAAACTCAAAAGAAGCGCAGACGCTTCCGATGCACAAATAGTTGGCGTGGACGAAGATTACATAATAATAGTACCTAACTTCGTTAAAGTCGAAAAAGGAGAAGTCTTAGGTCAATCGCAGCAGACACAGCAATAAGTCCTTTATACATAACATGCTGCGTATATAGCCGGCCAATCTTCGTTCCTGATTATATTTAGCATAGTCAGACCTGCTATTACCTTTTCCCTGTCTGCAGGCGCGCTGCTGTCGACTTTTTCCGTCGTGTAAGAAAAACTCAGATCTTCGTACATTCCAGCAGCACTTTTCTCTACACCCATAACGTCGGGTTTTGCGGTATTAAGTATCTCCTTCGCTTCCTGCAGAGTTTTAATGCGATATATCTGAAGCCCGTTGTCGATTATTATTGCTAGAATAATCCTATCCCCTACCACTGCTATGCCTGCTTTTTTCATGTGCTTCGACTAGAATCAATTTTTCGAAGAAGAACTCCTTCGTTCCTAACGTTTTTAAGTCAAGATTAAGAGACTTAGATGCTTTATAAATCTTTTCTGGGTTACCGAGCGTGGACATTATAAAGAATATCCTACCGTCTTTTTTAAGGTGCTTTACTGCCAGTCCTAGGAATTTTATTGTGAATTCGCACCCTGTCTTTCCGCCGCAGGTAGCGGTGTCAAGGAGGTCATTTTTCTTTGGTTTACAAGGAAGGTAGGGTGGATTGCAGAATATAACGTCAAAACGCGCTTTTCCTATCGCAGAAAACAGGTCTGATTTTATTGCTTTGGCGTTCTTTATGCCAAGAGATATTATCATTTTTGAGACATAATCGACGCATTTTTTGTTTATATCGACCAATATGACCGAGTCCGCCTTTTTAGCGGCGGATATGCCTATTATACCGCTGCCTGTGCACATATCTAATACATCTCCTCTTGCGTAGTCTATGGCCTTAAATAATAGATATGAGTCTTCAGAAGGAGCGTATACGAAATCATCATCCATTTTCATATTGACATGACGCACTCTGATTTATTAATTTTTATAAACGGCAGGAAAAAGTTTATTAATCAGTGACGCTAATTATCAGATAAACTGTTTTGTATCGATATGTCAAACAATCACTTTTTTGTATTGATTTCAGCTATACTTTTAGCTATAGCTTTATCCATCTTAGCTGGAGTATCTTCCCCCCACGTCAGCCAAAATTCGGTTAATAACGGAAGCGTCTCTGTACCTGTATCCTGCTCAGCTTACAATACAGACTTCAATTATTCCGCTCCAAGCTCTGTGAACGCCAGCGTAGGCGAGGTGACTATAGTCAGCTTTTACGTCACAAACACCGGTAACGTAACTTCTTCTGTATACGCCACGGTCTCCAGTCCCAACGATTCTTCCTTGGGGATAAAAACTGCCTCTCCAGTCAACGACGAAGCCGGCAAGACGGTTTATTATGAAATATCTTTGGATCCGACAAAAACAGGAAATTACAGTACAAACGCTACGTTTTATTCCTCTTATCAGAACTGTTTGACACAGAAGTCAACGCCGCTCAGTATCCGAGTCATAAACAGCACTTCCAGTAGAAATAGCACCGTAACATAGGTATGGACAGCGGGGTTATATCAGACGTTTCTATAGATGAGATAGACAAAAGTCATGATAGGGTCAGATTCGTGGGCAAAGCAAAGAATATAGACGCGCAGATAGGCACTCTTGATGTTTTTTCTGAAAATAAGATATTAACATGCATCCTTGTAGTTAATCAGGATATAAAAATAAATGACGGCGACAATCTGCTTGTAACCGGGAGAGTAGCTAAGACAGACGAAGAGGAAATAGAGATAAGGGTCGATGCCGTGCAGAAAATATCTGAATCGCAGGCAGTCGTATTCAACAAGTATTTAAATCTTAGGAGAAAGTATTAGAAATGGAAGCAGAACTTAAGGATAACGAGCTTTTTAAGCGATTAATGGACGTGATCGGGAGTCTTATGGCGGATGTCTCTTTAGACTTTACTCCGTCCGGGTTTACCATAAAGGCCATGGACCCTGCTAATATAGCTATGGTGTTATTCGAAGGGACCAAAGAAATGTTCTCTAGTTTTAGCGTGGACAAGGATGTAAAGCTTTCAGTATCCCTGCTTGATTTAAACGGGATTCTTAAACTTGTTAAGAAAGAAGATAAACTAAGGATGTCTGAGACAAAAAATAAGCTTAATCTTGACATAAGGGGCAAATCAAAACTTCACTTTTCGATACCTCTTATAGATGAGAACTACACTGCACAGAAAGTGCCGCAGCTGAAATTTTCTGCCGAAGCGACAGTACTGAGCTCCCTTCTTAAAGAAGCAATAAAAGCTGCCAACCTCGTTGATGACTCAATGTACATAACCGTTGACAGTCAGCGTCTAATATTAAGTGCCAGGAGTGAAGAGAAGGAGTTCTCCGAAGACCTGTCTATAAACGAAAACAAGGAGATATTCAATATAAGGTCGGATACCATAACTAGGTCTAGGTATTCCATAGAATACATAAACAAGTTTCTAAGCATAGCCGATCCAGAGCGGCCGGTAAAACTATCATTCTCGAACAGTTATCCGCTTCGAATGGACTATGAGATAAATCCAAGCGCCATGGTGTCCTTCGTGCTAGCCAACAGAGTAGATTAATCTATAGAGACTAAATTATCTTCATATATGTTGATGTCCCTTAATAAATAAGGGAGACTATCAGCGTCCACGCTCAGTATCCGTCCTTCGTCTGCGGAGCCTAGAATCATAGAATCCGTTTTATGTTTTGTGACAAGTAATACCTTCTTTTTTTTATACTGGAATCTTTTGTCTTCTAATCCTAGATTATCCGCTCTCACTCTTTGTTTTTCTATGAATGCCTCCTCTTTCGAAGGGTTTATGTAAGCATGGTCTTTGCAGTCTATGAATATGCACAGTCTTTCGTTGTATGCTACCAGATCTATCTGAAACCTTCTAGCCGTCTTGAACCTTACGTCTCTCATAACAGTATAGTCGAACCTTTCGAATATGTCCGCTACCAGATTCTCAAAGTCCCTCCAGGAAGACTTTTTCTGCGGTATAGGTGCATGTATATACATAAATTGCATCGATCGGGATTCGGACCCGAGTCTCCACCGTGGCAGGGTGGCGTCTTACCACTGGACTATCGATGCATCATCTCCTCTTGCTTTTAAAAGAGTTTATTCTATAGTATAAATATATCCAATTAATAAAGTTTCTTATCTTTCTATTGACAGGCGTAGCTTTTAGGACATAGATAAAAATAAAGACCGCGAAGAATATCGAAGGGGCGTATATCCAAGGCAAAAAAAAGCCTGAATACAGCAATATAAGAGACAATACAAGACCTCCGACAGCGCCTACTATCAGCCTGTAAAAGAATAGACTCGCCACCGCAGCCGCCATTATACCTATAAACAAGTAAAAGATGGGCGGATCCCCTGACAATGTGCCAAGTATCACAGAGATTATATCGGTCATAACTACAAAAGCTTAAGTGTGGATGTAACTTTGTCTATTTCTTCTATGTAAAAAGGACCTATGCCTATCGCTGTTTCAGTGCCTGGAGGTACCTGAGTCTGGCCGGCATCTTTTACGACTTTAAACGGCAAACCATCGTCTCTGAGCTTCTTCTTCAAATCAGAGAATTGCTCAGGAGTCTCAGTCTTAAGGACTATTTTTGTGCCACCTTCCGATAGCCACTTTTTTACAAGTCTTGGATGGGTTTTAGCCATGTCTATATAACTAAGCAGGCTAGCATGGGCGGTCTGCGCTGCGGTCTTACCGACCCCCATCTTTAGGTCTTTCCTTACTACCATTACTTGTTTTATTTCCCTCTGCCTACCGTCCATTTTTATATCTCCTGTGTTTTTACCTATCAAACCAATGGCTTTTATATCTCTTATTTCTCAGCTAATCCTTATATCGTTTTCCTTGTTTTACACTGTGGCATGTCCTGTTACAATGTCGATATGCGATTTTGAAGGGAAAGTTATAAATACAAAACAATCAATTGGTAGTGAATGGTCGATAAAGAAATGCAGGAAAGCGTAGTAAATTTTTGTATATCCTGTGGTAGGAGCATAAGCGGTGTCAAGGACTCTGTAATATTTCCATGCCCAAACTGCGGAAACAAGATCTTCAGATGCGGCAAGTGCAGAATCAAGGGCTCGGAGTATACATGCCAAGTCTGCGGTTTTGTTGGACCTTGATATGGGAAAAGTAATACTTAAAATAAAAGTTTTGCCCCACGATGTGACCCAGGACCCAAAGACCCTCGCTGAGAAGATAAAGGACTTCTTGGGCAAAAAGGGTACAATATATAGAATGGAAATACAGCCACTAGCATTCGGCCTTAATGTAATAATGGTAACTCTCATTATCCCAGAAGAGGAGGGGACGTCAAAATTAGAAGAAAATTTCAAACAGTTCACCGATGCAGAGATGTCGATAATAGAAGTAAGTCGCATGCCAGACGTCTAATAAAGCCTTCTTTTTACAGCTTCTATAAGCAGTTTTTTGAACTCATCCTTGTCTTTTTCCTTTATAGTGCCGCCAGAGGCCTTATCATGGCCTCCGCCTTCTCCTTTTATCTTTTGGAATATCTCCCTCAATACTTCAGGCAGTCTTATTTCAACGCCGTTAGCCCTCAGATTCAATCTTAAAAGCCCGTCTTTTATCATTGTCATGAAAACTATTATATTACCATAATATTTCTTATCGAAACTTATAGACGTTATCAGAGTAGATGAATACCGTCTGTATTTAGGATCTAGTTCGAATATTATTAGATTTTTCAATGGCTTTTCTGCATGTAGTTCGAAAGCTTCTTTAAGTTTCTTTATTTCTACGTCTACCGTCTTTTTAGCAGACATAAGTCTTGGATTTTCTAATATGTCCTTGAGAGATCCAGAAATAAGGAGTATCCCAAGAGCTTCCTCAGCGCCGGCCCTACCGTATCTGGTCGTCATGTCCCCGATCATTTCAGCTGCTGTGCCGAATTCAGTGTCATATAAATACTCATCCTTTCCAATAGCCACACCAGCTTTCCCAGCAGCTTCGAGAAGGAAATCCCTGTTGTCTTTCCCTCCAGAATCGCCGACAGTTCCTATCGCGGCTATCCATTCTTCCTCAGACAGGAACTCTTTGAACACGAGATAGGCGACTAGAGCACACGGCCTATAACTCATGTCTCCCCACATCTTTGGATTTATATAATTCTGCGTGCTGCTAGTGTCAAGTTCGTGGTGGTCTATTATACATAATCTTTTGCCATTTAAAACAGGGAGAATCTCCTTTCTTATCTGCATGTCACATACTATAACGTTATCAGGGTAGCTGGAAATGTCCATATCCTTAAAATCTTCATAGTTTGCAGGCTTATAGGAAGATATCGTCTTTCCAAGCCTACTCAGGGCGATCGAAACCAGGACAGCACTCGTTATTCCATCTGTATCTAGATGATAAATCAGCAGGAAATTGTCATTTTCTTTTACAAATGATATTATTCTGTCTATCGCTTCTTTTTTGTCAGTCATTTAATGGATATAACACGATGATTATAATATCTATCGTTCCTACTTTTCTAAGGCTTCCAGATATTTATTTATTACGTTCTCCGCTTTTGAACCGTTGGCCTCGGCATAAATCTTAAGAGTATATTCTGGGATAAAATTATATCTGCTGTAGGAAGTCCCAATGTTCTGGTCGTCAGGTAAGAATATTCTGCTAATCCCGCGCGAGAACCTAGGTTTTTTCACTACTTCGCTTTCGAACCTTGAATATCTCTCTAATGATGGAGCGGTCACCGCAATGAGCGTTTTCCATTTCCCTGCGTTTTGCTTGCCGTTCTGTACGGTCTTTTTCTTCGCTATAAATTTAAGATGGGGCTCATGGCAGTCTCCGGCAAGAGCCATGTCAGTAGTATCTCTGCCCTCGTTTTCCACTGTTTTCATTAGCGTCGTTCCTGCGTCGTATCCGCCCCTGAAACCTGGGCTGTGGATTATGAACATGTTATACCCGCCTATGTTAGGTATCTCATCTTTCAGTAAGAGATCGTCTATGTATTCTACTTTTGTACCGCCGTTTTCAAAGTTAGGCCCGAACATACCGCTTTCATCCCCGTTCATGGTTTTCTCTCCATGGTTCCCAGGGACGGTTATCATTGTTCCAAACTTGTCAATTAAAGGTCTAAGATAGTAATTTGCTCTTCTGTTCTGTCTGCCTATATCAGGAGTGGAGGCTCCGTAAAGCACGTCTTCGAATACAGATACGATCTTCTGTTTTAATTCTTCTTTTGTTTTTGCATTCCCGAGCTCTTTTTCTAGTTTGCTTATAGTCTCTTCCTGTATGTTGGAAGTAGGGAAAAGTATTTTAGTCCTGGAGGCCTTGTCATTTCCAGCATGCAGTATATCTCCCAAAAGGAACAGATATCTTTTATCTTTAGGTACCTTGCTTGCTGATAGTCTATCGATAGCAGCTTCTATAATGTTGTATTTGGTGTCAGCTGCCCCTATGTGCAGATCCGAAAGGTTAGACATCTCCTGCAGTTTTTTATCTGCTTCTTTTTCCATGGCGTTGATGTCTAGTTTTTCATTTAAGCCTGTGAAATCTATATGCTGTATATCGACACTATAATCGTCATAAAGCGTAAATATCGATATCCCGGAATCCTCATCCTCCGCTTTCATATCACTTGCGTATATCCACTTACTCCTCAATTCGTCTTTTTTGTCTATGTCCCAAAGAGCTCCTTGATTGAGGATATAAGTAGGCGTTTCTTTGCTTTGGAAATCTATTGCTGTAAAGTCAGTACTTACCTGGTGCGCCGTAAGGTAAATGTCGGCCAATCTCCCATGCATAGCGTCTTTCTCTACCCTCTTTATGGTCATGTTTACGCTGTTTTCCGTGGGTTTTCCTTCGCTTCTTCCAGCGGTAAGGCCGTTTATTGCGTGATATGAAAGCGGAGGAT
>JAMCRN010000014.1 GCA_023380585.1 Candidatus Parvarchaeota archaeon
GTGCTCTTCCGATCTTAGTATTACAAAGACATTAAGGACCTTGAGGACCTGAAAGCTAAGATGGGATATAATGAGGATGACTTTGTAGAAGCAAAGAAAAATCTTGAGAGAATGAGATTATCAATAAACTCGCTAGAGATAGAAAAATCAAAATTAGAGAAAGAAATCGAGCTTGTAAAGGCAAGGCGCGAAGAGAACGTTCTCCATCTAGATGCCCTTAAGGCTGAGGCAAAAAAACTTGCTTCCATAAACAAGGAAGTGGAAAAAGAGGAACGGACTCTAAAGCTTATTAACAGCCTTAGACAAGACCTAAAATATATAAGAGAGTATGTGAGGAATAAGTTTATTGGCCAATTTAAAGAAGTGTTCAGAGAAAGGTTCACTGACTTAAGAAGCGACCAAGATTACAGCGTTGACATAGACAACGAATACAATGTTACAGTAAACATGAATGGAGAGACTGCAGACGCAAGAATCCTATCCGGGGGAGAAAAGACGGCTGTCGCACTTGCTTATAGATTGGCTTTATCTTCTGTGTCTGCTACGATGGGCGGCGAGATGAGGATAGAGACGCTGGTTATGGATGAGCCGACGTCCGGTTTTGACAGAGAAGACATAAACTCGTTCACGGATGCTATAATGAGGATAAAAGACGTATCTCAGATAATAATAGTCACTCACGAGGAGAATATGAAGAAGATAGCAGACAATCTAATAGAGATAAATAAAAACCAGAACGGTTCTACGGCAGTCTATTCCAAGAGATACCGATAGATTTACTGCAGGGGATGGGATTTGAACCCATGAACCCACAAAGGGAACAGATTTCACGACACGCGTACTTGAGTCTGTCACGTTTAACCAGGCTTCGCTACCCCTGCAGGTGTTCAAATGTGTATACGCCGCTATTCTTTTTTCTCTTCTTCCTGTTTTATATCCTTAAACAATACATCCACAGCTGCCTGAAGTCTCAATATGCTTTTTTGCAAGCCTTCAAGGGATTTCTCAGATGCAGAATGTACATCTTTTATTTTGTCAAAATATATGGAGGCCTTTGGGCTTATGCCCTTCAAATCCTCATAATTTACTCGAAATGAGAATGGTATGCCTATAAACACGTCTTTCTCGTCCATAACTTTACATGCAAGCCTAAACTTATAAACCTATCAGGATTAAGGCGGCGTTACTTTTATAGCCTGTACTGGGCATACGTTTTGGCAAGCCATACAGAATATGCAGTCGGATTCCCTGGCAGGATCCGCTTTCTTGGCAGAAACAGGGTTACCTGGCGTGTCATTCCATTCTATCAAAGAAACCGGACAAGCCGGTATGCACGAACCATCAGCGTTGCATATATCCCAGTCTATAGCGACTGCGCTACCATGAATCCCAAGCTTATTCGGGGGCTCGACTGGACCCCATACATCATGGTTGCTATGCGTGCTGACTTTCTGCCTGCTAGTTTTAAAATTCTGATCTATTCCCATGAGCTATTTTAAAAGTCATTATTTATATATGTTTCGTCTTTCTTTCCAGAATTTCTTTCAAGACTACTGCTTGATTGTACTCATCATCTACTGCGTTTACGTCCTTTTTTTAGACCGCGCGCAGACTCTATCAACTAATATTCTGAAACCATCGCCACCAGGCTCATAGACCAGGTGTATCTCTGTTATAAAAAATATTATATTAGTATGGGTTTATTAATCTTTAACAAAAAGTTAAGATATGATAAAATACTATATACCGAAAAGACCGAGGATATTATTCGTAGGCATAAACCCGCATTTTGGTTCTTTTTCGAGGGGCGTCCCTTTCTCGAACAACAAGACATTCTGGTACTTATTAAGCAGGGCAGGAGTGATAAGAGAAGATAGAGAATTTTTAAGATCGGATAAAAACTTAAGAAAGGTGTATAGGAACGTTGATAAAAAATATAATATCGGGTTTGTAAACATAGTGGATAGGCCTACAAGAAACGTAGCAGACCTTAAGAAAGATGAGGAGAAAAAAGGCGCAAGAAGACTTCTGAAGATAATTACTAGCAGGAGACCAAATATAGTATGCTTCATAGGCAAGATAACGTTTCTCAAATTCGCAGGAAAGAAAACTGCTGAATATGGGAACCACGGCCGTATAGGTTCTTCTATCTTATATGTTATGCGCTTTCCTATAAGGGGCCCGTCTTCTGTAAGAGTAGATGAATTGAGGCTTGTGGATTCTTTATCAAAGAAATCATAATAAAAAACTGCAGGGGGTGGGATTTGAACCCACGAGGGCGCTAAGCCACAGGATTTCCTACATAATCCGAAGACCGTGATCCGCCAAAGTCTTAAGTCCTGCACGTTGGGCCAGACTTCGCTACCCCTGCTCCAGTTATAGATATAGAGATGTAATTATTTAAACAAATAATTCGATACAACAATCTTCGGTTTAGTTTTGCAGCTCCACTAAAGGCTTTAATAAAATACTTGATAAACATTAATAAGGTGATATTATGGGTGAGATAGGAAAAATAACTGAAGTAGTAAGCACGTCGAAGGATAGCATAGAAGACGCAGTATCGAAGGCAATAAAACGGATGGAGAAGGAAGGAGAAACAGATATAAGAGGCCTGAAGATAAAAAACGTTTCCGTGTCAGTAAAGGACGGAAAGGTATATGAATGGCGTGTAAACCTGAAAGTCTCCTCCGAGTTTTGACGAATCAGCGATCTGAGGTAAGCGAGTCTTCACGCGTTTCTCTCACGAATAAGTCTTCTCTTTCTCTTTCTCTCTAACATCTTTTTCTTTCTGGTCTTCCACCTGTCCTTGTGATATTTCTTCCAATTCTTTGAACTTCTTTTCATATCATGTATAATGAAAAGGCTAATTTAAGCCTTTTGCACCGGTTACGCCGCCGCTTTTCTGATACTTTCCTGCGTATGGAGACTCGACTTTAGTCTGAGTTCTGCTTAATACAAGATGGAGGAATCTGGTCCCAGTACCAAGCTCTATAGGTACTCCCCCGCCTATTATTAATATAGTAAGGTAGCCACTAAAGCCAGCGTCCACTATAGTGGGTGGTATCGATACACCTAGCCTAGCAAATGTGGAGCGGAGATTACAGAAACCGACTATATAATCAGGGATTGTCACTCTCTCTTTTATCTTTACCAAAATACGCTCATTCTTACCTAGGATAAAGCTCTCCTTTGGTGATTCCCGTAAGTATACCTTTTCCAAGGACTCCTTTTCTGAGATGTTTACAGGTGCTTCGATCTTATTGAATCTCATTATCTCATCACCGATCCTCAAATCTACGCCATTTTCTCTTATAGTATCGTCTGATAGTGGATCGAGTATCAAAGACCCGGATGCTATCTCCTCTCTTATGTCTTTATCGCTTAGTATCATCTTAAACATTTGACTTCATCAATTAAAAAGCTATTTATTTTTTAAAATAACAGTATAAAGTTATGGAATACAAAGGCGTATCGATAGAGTGGGTCAAGCACGATTGTTTTAGGGTTAAGGGTCGTATGGCAACGATCTACACAGACCCCTACAAAATAAAGAACGAATACGGTGATGCAGACCTAGTTTTGGTAACTCATGACCACTATGATCATTTGGACGCGGAAAGCATAAAAAAAGTCATAAAACAGGACGGTGTGATAGTTGCGCCTTCTGATTGCAGAGAAAAACTCTCCCAATTTAACAATAAAAAAGTATATATGAAGCCTTTCGAACTTAAGGTAGAGAAGGATGTCACAATAAAAAGCGTACCTTCTTACAATATAAACAAATTCAGAGAGGGGAAGACGGTTTTCCATCCAAAAGACAAAGGAAATATAGGTTATGTATTCATAGTGGACGGCGTAAGCTTTTACATAGCCGGCGACACTGATTTCATAGATGAGATGAGAAGCATAAAGGCGAATATAGCTATGCTGCCAGTAAGCGGGATTTATGTTATGACACCGTCGGAAGCTGCGGAAGCTGCATTAATGATAAAAGCAGATATTACAATACCTGCACATTACGGTTCTGGTATAGGAACGAGAAAAGAAGCAGAGGAGTTCACTAGGCTGCTTAAAGACAAGATAAAAACAAATATCCTAGAACCATTGGAGACTTGATTAATAAGATTTATATAGTACTCTCTAGATAGAATAAGAATGTCAAAAAGTACCGCCTCTACTTTAAGGAAAAAGAGTGGGGGACTCAAAGGGAAGAGGAGGGATAAGAGAAAACACGAATCTATAGAAGTACCTACACCGCTTAGGATAGGCGCTAAAAGATTGAAAGAAAAAAGAGTTATGGGCGGCGCTGTAAAAATAATGCCCATCGAGCTCAGCGAAGGTAACATGTTTGACCCTGTCTCTAAGAAATTCACGAAAGTCAAGCTTTTAAAAGTAACGGAGAATCCTGCGAATCGCTCTTACGCCAGGCGAAACATAATCACTAAAGGCAGCGTAATAGAGACTTCTGAGGGAAGCGCCAGAGTTATAAACAGACCGGGGCAGAGCGGACAGGTAACACTTATAAAAATAAATAAAGCCTGAACGTGCCTCCTTTAAGAAGTATGAAAAGACTAAGACTAGAAGATAAGATACTGTCCAACAACAAAAAGATCCTCCTTATATGGGGGATCGCTTTCTTTATCATGCTTCCGTTCGCCATACATCTTTTCAGTGTAGTCTCATACAACGTAACAAACAGCCAAAATTCTCGAACGGCTGCACAAAAAGGGAACTCGACTCAGATCTTAGTCATAACTGACAAAAACATACTTTCGAATTCTTCTAAATCAGAGATACTTAAAATCGGCTCCGAGTTCAAAAAGTCATCTTCCATTTTCTCATACGAAGAAACCATAATAAACTCCACTAGGAATATAATAGATGATTACTATCCAAGTATACTCTCGAGTCTTTATGAGTTTTATAACACAAACATTTCCTCTGTAAGCAAGCAACTAAATCAGACGATAATAAACCTTACAGCGCTTAAGATACGAAGCATTCTCCAGAATGACACGAATCATTCTATTGAAATAGGGAAAGACTTTCTAAGCTTTGCCAGTGGTGTAATAAGAGGCTATGGGAATTACAGCACTGATTATATCATCTACACAGAAAATTTCTCTGATTACCCTGTTAATGTCAGTTCAGAGATTTTCAACCTATTAGTAAACATTCACCATAACACTACAATAATGACTCTGAACGACGTAAATTATTCCAAAGCCTATCCTGTAGTGGAGTCGATATCTAAAGGCTACAACGAGACAGTATATTTCAGTGGAAGCCAGGCTTTACAAGACCAGATAAAACAAGAGACTACTACAGGGACTATCCTTGCACTGCTATTTGGTATCATAGCCGCGATAGTGATAACTGGCTTTATATTTAGGTCATATCTTACAGCGTTCGTGCCTATAACGCTATTCGGAGCGGACCTTGTGATAGCTTATGGACTTTTTTATCTGCTTTACAGTTTATTGCACAGTAAACTTTCCTTCTTTGATCCTGCAATAACATCAATACTGATGCTTGGGCTGGCTACAGATTATTTCGTCTACATAATGTATAGATACAGACAAGAAAGAGTTTACTCTAAGAAAGACGATGCAGTAAGGATTTCCATGAAAAACGCCGGCCTAGCAGTCCTTGTAAGTGGACTTACTGTCATAAGCGCGTACGCTGTACTCTCTTTATTCAATCTTGCGTTCATAGGGAGTTCGGCCATAATAAATACCATAGGTATAAGCGTGGTTCTCCTGTCGGCTCTTACTCTTCTGCCAGCGACTATGAAAACCTTTGGAGATAGGATAGTAAAACCCGCCCATAAAAATGGTTTCTCCTTTCATACTATTTTCGAGAAAATAGCCATGTTCGATTTAAAGAACAAGAAGAAGATACTTGCGATCTTCTTTATATTTGCACTCGTGTCCGGATATATCTTTATATCCACAAAGCCAGGGTTCGATTTCTTAGGCCTGCTGTCTAATTCCGGAGCAAAATCCGCTTTCTATGTGGCCACGGGAAATTTCGGTTATGATGTCATAGATCCACTGTTCGTAAATGTGACGAACTCGAGCATAAATCCGCCATTAATAGCCAGCCATATATCTGATTTAAACAACGTATACGCTGTCTATTATTCGAAGAAAAATTCTACAGTCACTAGTTTCACGGTTTACCTTAAAAACATGGCATTCACTAGAGCGGCTATAAACTCTTATTATGGAATAAAAGATTATCTGTCCTCAGCTGGCTTAAGATACAATGCATACGGGACGCAGGTCTTTCTTGGCTCTGCTCTTTCTTCAATATCTGGCTCCGTTCCTCCGCTCCTTATAATATTGTCAATCGTGATATTCACAATATTGTTCATACTTCTATATTCGGTCTTTACTCCGGTAAGGCTTGTGCTGCTGCTCTTGTCCATAATAATGTTGGCTAATGCTTTTACAGTTTTTCTATTCTACTACGTGTTTTCCCTGCCCTTTATGATAATATCCCAAGTCTTCCTCATAACCACCATAATGGGTGTAGGGGTGGACTATGATATATTCATGGTCATGAGAATAAGAGAGCATATAAAAAAAGGAGGAACAAACGCGGAGGCTGTAAAGCAGGGTATAATCAAAAGTGGCCCAATAATAATAAGTCTTGGACTTATATTGTCCTCTGTTTTCTTCGCCCTATTGGGCAGTGGTCAGCCGCTGATAGGACAGGTTGGGCTTATAATAGGCGTCGGGATAATACTGGATTCTGTCTTGTCCGTTATATTTATAGTGCCTTCCTTGATGTTGATACTTGATAGATATAATTGGTGGCCTAAAAAGTTCTGATATGAGACTCCTCGGTATTTTTGGCAGAAAAGAGAGAGTTCTAAAGACTTGGAAAAGCGGTAACGACACGATCTCGATCGTAGAAAACGATGAGGAAAGGATACTTAAATTCAACAATGTAGTTTATTCTAAACTAAAAAAAGATTCGTTTTATACCGGCGCTTATTGGGACTATTTTCTCCCACTTGTATCTATATTTGACAGCCCTGACATATTTATGATAGGGCTCGGTGGAGGGACTATAATCTACCAGATAGAAAAGCTGTTCCATGTGAATAGTCTAAACGTTGCAGAGATAAACGAAAAGATGATAGAAGCTGCAAAGTTTTTCATAGGACAGGACGTGTCAAAGTACGCCGTAAAGAAAGACGGACTGGAAGCCATTAGAGACAGCAGGGCCAGATATGACCTTATAATCCTCGATGCGTATAAAGGCGACTCCATACCGGAGCCTTTTCTTGACGAGAATTTCGCAAAGGAGGCAGAAAAAGCCCTGAAAACCGACGGGATACTGGCAATAAACTACGCTCTTACCTTCAAGGGCATATTATATATGGAAAGGTACCTCTCCAAGCTAAGAAAATTCTTCAAAGTCTATACTCTCAACGATCAGCTCATCTCTGGGAATACGATAATAATATGTTCAAAGAAGATGAACAGAGATGAGATACTATTAAACATAAGACGCAGGTTCAAGACTACCGAGGATTCCATGGCATTGTTTAAAGCTTATTATATGCTTTCTTGAAATTATCTCCTATAAAATTCTTGCGAGCTTATAGAGATATAAGCATAAAAAGTCAAAGACATCCCTATCATGGATATAAAAAATACGTTCAAGGAACCTGAATTTGATAAGATATCCGACCTGGTCTGGGAGATACCGAAAACATTCAAAAAGAAGATGAATGTCCCTGTGAGGGTATATGCGACTGAAAGCCTATTAAAAAGGATGGACCTGCAGGTCTTCGAGCAGATAACAAATGTAGCCACTCTACCGGGGATAGAAAAATACGCATTTGCTTTGCCTGACAGCCATGCAGGGTACGGGTTCTGTATAGGAGGAGTCGCTGCTTTCGATATAAACGCCGGCGGAGTCATATCCCCTGGGGGTATAGGATTCGATCAAAACTGCGGCATGCGGCTCGTCGCTACAAACCTTGATATAAAAGATGTACGACCAAAAATAAAAGAGATAACCGACCTTCTCTTCAAAGAAGTACCGGCTGGGGTCGGCAGTATGAGCAAGCTGAAAATATCCAGAGACGAATTCCGCGAACTTGCCGAAACAGGGGCCGAGTGGGCTGTAAAAAAAGGATATGGATGGGAAGAGGACCTTGGACACACAGAGCTCGAGGGCGTAGCGGGATGGGCTGATAGCTCTAAAATATCTGAAAAGGCGGTTTCCAGGGGGATAAAGCAGATGGGCACTCTTGGTTCTGGCAATCATTACCTCGAAGTTCAGTACATAAAGGAAGAAGACATAAAAGACAGGTACATAGCTAAAAAGTGGGGACTATTCCCTGGCCAGGTAGTGATAATGTTCCATACTGGATCCAGAGGCGCCGGTCACCAGATAGCCAGCGACTACTTGCAACTCTTTCTAGAGGTGATGGAAAGAAAGTATGGCATAAAGGTCGTTGACAGAGAGCTTGCATGTGCGCCTTTTCAATCAAAAGAAGGTCAGGATTATTACATGGCGATGGGATGCGGCGTAAATATAAGCTTTGTCAACAGACAGATAATACTAAATAAGATAAGGGGCGTGTTTTCTACAGTACTTGAGAAAGACCCGGACAAACTCGGTATGACTCAAATCTTCGATATAGCCCATAACAGGGCGTCTTTGGAAAAGCACAGAGTCGACGGAGAAGAGAAAGAACTGCTTGTACATAGGAAAGGCAGCACAGGATCCTACCCGCCAGGCAAAAAAGAGATACCTGCAGTATTTAGAAAAGACGGCTCTCCGGTGATAGTCGGAGGTAGTATGGAGACTGGTTCTTATCTTCTCGTAGGCGGCAGCAAAGCTGATGAAACGTTCGATTCCACCGTACATGGAAGCGGAAGGACTATGAGCAGGGCAAAGGCTAGGGGAATGACTGAAGGGAGAGAACTTTTCAAAAAGATGCTTAAGAATGGTATATATGTAAGAAGTGCTTCTTGGTCCGGTCTTGCCGAGGAGAGTGGGAGCAGTTATAAGGACATAGATGAGGTTGTCGATATAGTGGACTCTGCCGGTATCTCGAAGAAAGTCTGCAGATTCACTCCGGTTTCAAATGTAAAGGGATGAGGCTGTTTATAATGGGTTACAGATTCCTTGAAGATGTGTCGATAGCGGATGTCGCTTTTATTGCAAAAGCGGCCGATTTACAGTCTTTGTTCAAGTACTGCTCTGATGCGGTCACAAACACGATGGTAAAGAACATCAAGGATATAAGGCAAAACGTTAAAAAAAAGTTTCACATAAAGGCGAAAGATATTGATATGCTGCTTTTCATGTTTATAGAGAAGATCATATATTACAAGGACGTTTACGGTTTAGTGTTCAAAGACATGAGATCCAGGATAAAAAAGAAGGGAAACCTGTATTTAGGGGAGTTCGAAGCGTCTGGTGAAAAGTTAGATGGCATGAAACATGACCTTTTAGTGGATGTGAAAGCAGCAACATTTCATATGCTGGAAGTAAAAAAGAGCGGGAAGATGTGGAGCGCTATGGTGGTTCTAGACATATGAAAGAACGAGAGGTCATAAGCATACATTACAATGAGATAGCTCTCAAAGGGAAACTAAGGTCAAAATTCGAGTCCTTGCTTATAAAGAACATAGAATATTCCACTGGGATAAGACCGGATAGGCTGCAGACGAGGCTCCTGCTTGAAAGCGGGGGAGAAGGGGTCAAAAGGCTTCTGCTCCTTACACCTGGTGTGTCCTGGATCAGCGACGGAAAAATAATCCCAAGGGATTTCGATCTGCTGCATGATAACCTACGTGAGATCATATCGAAAGAAGGCAGCGATATAAGCCTGGATGTAAAAAGGATAGATAAGAGTTTCCAGCTTACATCGCTCGATGTTAAGTTGAGACTGGCAAAGGAATTCGGACTTGCCCTGCATTCCGGCAGAAAAAAGCTAA
The DNA here is from genome assembly GCA_023380585.1 of Candidatus Parvarchaeota archaeon. GTDB lineage: Archaea > Nanobdellota > Nanobdellia > Parvarchaeales > Parvarchaeaceae > Parvarchaeum. The sequence goes on from JAMCRN010000014.1 coordinate 9,972, forward strand.
GGATAGAGATAATGAAGGACTCTTTCATAATAAACCATTCTGTAGAACACGGTGTCGGCGGATTGCCAGTAGGCAGCGCAGGAAAGGTAATATCTTTGTTTTCGGGAGGGATAGACTCTTCAGTAGCTCCATTCGAAATGATGAAAAGAGGGTGCAGCGTTGACCTACTGCATGTATACGCTGCAAAGGATGGAGAAAAAGCAATAGACAGCAAAGTAGGGAGGATAGCCCAACGCATATCAGATGTCTACCCAATTAAGCTATATTTCGTTCCTTTCTACATATTCAGCATGAAAATACTCTCTATAAACCCAAGATATGAACTTGTCATGTTCAAAAGGTTCTTGCTGAAATTGGCAGAAAACTTATCAGAAGCACAGGGTTATAAGGGCATCGCGACAGGCGATTCTATATCGCAGGTGGCATCCCAGACTTTGGATAATATAAATGCGATAAGTTATGGTTTTTCGATCCCTATATTCAGGCCTTTGCTGTCAAACAACAAAGATGAGATAATAAACAAGGCCAAGTTTTACGGCACGTACGAAGACGCTATTACGCGATATAAGGATTGCTGTTCGATAGTCTCCAAAAACCCGGCTACTTCTGTCAAGCAGGAAAAGGTAAAGGAACTTGAAGAGATCATAGGACTTGATGAGATCGTGGATAAGACTATGGATATGATGTCGGTCAGAATGTTCGAAAAAAAGACTAGATAGACCCTGTAGAATTATTCATCCTTGAATAGTTGAACATGAACAACTGCGCATAACCAGAATACTGCCCGAAATAATCCCTCATTATCTTGTTTTTGTTTTTGTAGCTTTTTGCATTGCCGATTATCTTATAGTAGTATTTTGCTATTGTCCTCTGTATCCAGACGTCCATAGGAAAACTAGACAGTTCATGCAGACCGTAAAGCGTTATACAATCCAATACTTTTGGCCCGACACCGTCTATCGAAAGCAGGTGTTTCTTTATCTCCTCTAAATCCATACCTTCGTTTATTTCATGTGAATAAAAGTACCTAGCCGCAGAAAAGACAAATTTCGTCCTGAACCCCAATTTGAACTGTTTAAGGGAGTCATAGCCTCTTTCATATATCCTATCATATTTGGGGAACTGACTCAGTTCTATACCTGATATGTCTTTCTTTTCACCATAGTATTCAGACATGAGTCTTATTCTCCTTGTTATAAGAGGTATATTTGACTGTATAGAGAGGATGAACCCGAGAGTCGACGCCCACAGACCATCTTTTACTATCCTAAGACCTAATGAATAATTTATGGCCTGGTCTATGAATTCATCCTTATTTATTTCTGATTTTATTCTTTCTATGTCATCGTTAAGACCTAGCATGTCTTTTACCATGTTTTCGGTTGAGCCAGAAAATTCCAACGAGGAATCTGTCTTCTGTGTCACTTTTATAGGCCTATCGAAAAATGACACCCATGAATCTCCTACCTTTTTCCACCCAAACGTCTGGCCCGATGAAAGGGTCTTATCCAGCGAAAAATCGTTTACCTTCACTTTCATAAAGATAATATAAGAAATGCGATGTTTTTAATATGTTTGGTAACGTGTTTAATATATGCTGGGTTAGCCAAGCGGTTACGGCGCCGGCCTTGAGAGCCGGTTGGCTTCACGCCTTCGCAGGTTCGAATCCTGCACCCAGCGGGTTTTAACGGTTACATTTTTTCTTTAAAATGAGAATTAAGACAGGTATGCTGGGTGGACCCAAAACTGTGTCATTCCGCTGCCTCCACCCATATTATTCCAAGCTATTGCGACTAAATAAAGGCCGGGACTAACACTGTATCTAGCGTTATAATATGTCGCGCCTTGACCATGCCAAGCGGAGCCGCCGAAAACACTCGTCCAAGAGCCGCCACCAACTGGTCTAAAAAATACCTCCATAGCATCATCAGTAGTTATATTGAAATTCACTGTATTGCTTACAAAATCATAAACGCCTATTACAGTACTGCCGACCTGCTCTGATGATCCTCCGCAGCCAGTTGGAGACCCAAGATTCAATTGCTTTAGATCCGTCGGATAATATCCAACAATGAACCCATTGTAGTTGTTCCCATAATATCCACCGCTACCATACGCGTATCCGTTACCAGTCGAATTCGCCGCTGGTAAAAACCCTTGGGCTATTGTAGCAGCTATGTCCTGTGCTATTAAAGGATCAGTAGAAACAGCAGAGTAAGGCTGACAGTTACTTATATTCCAACCAGTTATGAACAACTGGTCACTTGTAGCGGTCCCATAAGCGCTTCCAGAAGAGACATAAGGTCCTGGAAGGGGAGATCCGAGTTCCTTATAAGTAACCACCAATCTATATGAGAAGTGAGAACCAGCTGGAGGACAAAGTACCGGTACATAAAAAGAATACACTTCGGAAGGGCTTATAGTTATATTCGGCATAGTTTCCGAAATCGAGGAAACGTTTATCTGGGTTATATTTATAGGATACTGTAGAGAGTCTCCCAAAGTTAATATCAGTCCTCCTCCACCGGTGCAATCTGCTCCGACGGAGCCTAGACCATAAAAACCTGTAACTGCTCCTGATATTGAAGATGAAGGACTGAATATTCCAAAAGAGTAAAGGACTGCGGCTACGATGACTATGATCAGGATAGCCCAGCCATAGGTCATCATGTACTCTAAGGCTGACTGGGATTTGTGCGTCAGACTCATATAATAGAGAGATAGAGAGTATATAAATAGTTTTTAAGGAAAATGTGGCCGAAAGTCAAATCTGATAGTTTCTATGTATAAATAGGACGGGAAAACAAAGGAGCTGATAATGGCCGGTGTAGACATGTCCATCACATCTAAAATTTATATTTATCATGAAATATGGTTGTAGCACCAGATCAGATTACGTGTCCTCCTTTATTAGATAAACAGAAGAAAATATTGCCAGCTAAAATCGTCTTATTATGCTTTTGGAAGAGACCTTTGACTTACTTAATTTGATTCCTTCTGAGATCAGCTTCTTCTTTTTTCGAAGGCTCGTCTTTGCGTTATTTTTACCATCAAAGGTATAGCCGCCTATGCTTCCGTTTGAACGCACTACTTTATAGCAAGGATACTCATCAGGGTGGTTGTTCTTGCTTAATATATAGCCGACGTACCTTGGGTTTATTCCTAGCTTTTTTGCAATAGCACCATAAGTAGTGACCTTTCCTTTTGGTATCCTCTTCAGTATCCTGTAAACTTTATAGTAATTATCATCCTCCATCAAACCCTATCATCTCCATTATTTTCTCCTCGGGCATGATTTCTATCTTTCCGAGTTTCTGGAACCACTGGTTTATGTTCTTTATATCTCTTAGAAGATAGTCCTTTGTAAGGCTTGCCAATTTAAGAGACTGGGAAAAGTCTATAAGATATGGCTCCCCTTCGTTATTAAGTATATTATATGGGCTTAGGTCCCCGTGTATCATGCCTACTTTCCCCATTTTTATTATGAAGTCCGTTATCTTATCATACCAGTATCCAGTATCGAAGTCCGTGTCTTTGTAGGCCATCATTGCCGGCACTCCGTCCTTTCCTATAAAGCTCATTACCATTATATTTTTATAATTCCGTATCGGTTCCGGAGTATTAACGCCTGCTTCGTTGGCCTTGCGCAAAAGCGAAAATTCGTATCTTGTCCACTCATCTATTCTCTTGAAAAATCCACCAGTCTTGGAGCCTCTAAGTCCAAGATAAGACGGTATCCCCTTGAAAGCGTTTATGTAGTGCCTGTGTACTTTGACCGCCACTTCTCTGTTGTGGGAATCCTGACTGTAGAAGACATATGATTCTTTTCCTGACCCTAATACGCCGGAAAGCTCTCCTATATAGCCGTCGCTTCGTAATTTCAATATGGACCTGCTCGTATCCGCATCGAATACGTGAGATAAGGTCTTACTTTTTGGCATAAGGCTTTTTAAGCGCTCTGTTTATCGTGGAGATGAGCTTGTTCCTGTTGTATGACGGCACCATGGCGTTTTTAACGACATCTACTATGTTGTCTGCGGTTATTACCTTTATCCCCCTTGGTATAGGTATGGCGATGTCGTCCTTATTCGAAGATGGTATTATTATCCCTTTGACCCCTGCATTTATGGCCGCCTCTATCTTGGAATTCACTCCGCCTACCGGCAGAACTTCCCCAAGAATCGACAAAGAACCTGTCATCGCGAATGATTGCTTTATTGGTATCCCAGTCAAAGCTGACAGTATGCTTATAGCGACGCTTATGCTTGCGCTGTCCCCTTCCACGCCGGAATAGGCCTGCAGAAACTGTAAATGTATGTCATAGTCCGTCAAAGGTTTTTTAGAGTACAGCTTTATGACAGCAGAAACGTTCTTGACGGCTTCCTGAGCTATCTCCCCTAGTTTTCCAGTCGCGATTATCTCGCCGCTGCCCTTTCGCATGCTCTTAGTTACTATGGACTCTATAGGCAGCATCATCCCTGAATCGGAGTTCTCTATCACGGCAAGGCCGTTGACTCTGCCTACCCTGGAACCTGTGACCTGTATCACGTCATAATCCTTTTTCTCCTTTATGTATTTAGCGGCTATCTGCTGCTCGAACGACTTGGCGTATCTCTTTGCTTTCCTAACGTCTTCCGCAGTCACTATAGTGTGTTTGTTTTCTATGGCAAGATCTCCTGCGACCCTTACTATTCCGCCCAATTCCCTAAGTTTTAATGTAAGGGATTTTTTCCTGTCAGACTTCCTTCTTGCCTCAGAGACTATCTCTTCTGCTGCTTCCTTTGAAAATGGCGGTATCTTCTTGTCTTTCCTGACTTCCTGCGCTATGAACCTCGCGATCTTGTCCCTATTCTCTATAGTATCAGGCATTGTCGTGTTCATATAAACTTCGTAACCATACCCCCTTATCCTTGATCTAAGCGCAGGGCTCATATTAGACACAGAATTAGGGTTCCCGGCTCCAACCAAAACGAAGTCGCAGGGGGCAAGAGTGGTCTTGACCATCGCGCCGGCGCTTCTCTCGCTTCTCCCGGTTATGCTGGCCTTCTTTTCCTGCATCGATGTAAGTAATTGTATCTGCATTTCCTGCGACAAGTTTGCTATCTCATCGATGAACAGCACGCCACCGTTTGCTTTATGTATATCCCCTACCATGACTCTCTCATGCGGTGGAGTGCCTAGACCTCCAGACTGGAAAGGATCATGCTGTACGTCGCCTAAAAGCGCGCCTTCATGCGCGCCTGTCGCGTCTATAAACGGGGCCTTCTTAAGAGACGAATTATCTAAAAGAAGCTTTGGCGCAGAGACGGTAAGCCTTGTTTTGCTAAGGCGATACATTACTATGACCAGCAAGAAACCTATAAGCATAGCTATTATGAAGAGAGTGCCAGATATCTGATCCGCTGCAGCAAGAACTGAGTTCTTCTGCATAGACACAAATGAGCTTACTATGTAACTTGCTATAAAAAATGCTACTATTATACCGAGGAATATGAGCATGCTGTTGCCGCCGTTTAAAGACGACATGTTCTTTGCTTTTGCCTGGGCGACTATCTTTTTTCCTTCTCCAGCAGGCACGGTCTTTATTATAGGCTCGTTCTCGTCCTTTGGGTTGGGGAAAGCGAGTATATCCATGAGTTTTTCTAATGGCAATAACTCAGACAATGCTATCCCTAGCATGCTCTTTCCGGTGCCTGGCTCTCCTATCAGCATCACGTTTCTTCTCTGTATTGCCGCTTTTTTTATTACGTCTACGGCTTCTTCCTGGCCAATCACCTGATCCACTACACGAGTAGGCATCTTTATATCGTCAGTCGTCTTGAACTGTATACTGAAAGTCCTTTCGTCCCCCATAAAAAACCACTGTTCATTTTATTATATAAAAGCATTATAAGATAGACACGCTGTCCCTACTGCTGCTCAGGTTCTTCCAGCTCTGATTGCGATGAGACTATACTTGATATTATGAATATGTCGTCTATAGCCCTCACTAGATTATGCTGTATTATTGCTCCCTTTGCACCCTTTATTATCTTTGAAAGGTTGGATGATGATGCGGCTTTTATACGCCATCCTATCACGCGATTGTCCTGTATTATAGCCTCATCAACATCTCCAAAATAGGACCCTGCGTCTGTGAATACTTTCAATCCAAATGTATCGGTTATATTCTTTAGTTTTAATGCCATATTAGAGATTATACTTCTATATTTAAATAGTTAACATACTCAAACACTGTTATAAACCTTTCTCTCTAGATTTTTAGATGGCAGGTAGTATTAAATATTAGTTAGTATCAGGATAAAATATGGGAAGCGACGTAGAGGACGCGAAAAACCTATTAAAGAAGAAATTGGCTAGTATCCTTTCCAATACTGATAAGGTGTTGCATGACGTCAATGATATAATAATATCTGCTTCTGTAAAAATTGACGAGGACGTGGAAGTACCATCCAAAACCTATTCTTCTTCATATATAACCACGCTTAAGACGGTGGAAAAAAAGGACAGAAACGGCTTTGTTATGCCGTGCATAAGATACCTGGATTCTGTGTCTGTAAAGACGAAAGAAGGAGCAGCGTCTGTGCTGACCCAGATATACAGTATACTCGATGGCAACGTATATATAGTGGATCTGAAAAAAGACGAAGTCAATGCGATGGAAGGGCTTAACATCGACAATAAGGGGATATACCACGCACTGAAGAAGTATGACAATGCGCGAAAAAACTGTTCAATAGTGTATTCATTGGCAAATACAGTGTTCGGATACGATGAGAAATACAATCACACTTATGTATAGGCCGCTATATCTTTATCTCTTTCCATTCCACTCTTTTTGATTGTATCGCATCCTTTACTTTTTTCTCCGGCTTGCTCAAAGACGAATCGCCGGTCTTAAGTTCTACAAATTTTACAGTTACTGCCTTGTCATTGCCCTCTCTTGCCTCTGAAAGACCGTCAAAGACTATATAGTCTACCGGGTTTCCTAAAAACCTGAAATCTGAAAGGTTTCCTACATCGTTCTGCAGTATTGGAAAGATTTGTTCGCCTATCTTTCCTTTTATTACCGCCCTTTGCGATGAAAGCGCATGCGCTATTTCTTTTGGCAGTTCCTTTTCTTTCCATTTAATAAATTCGTTTTCAGCCATCTGTCTTGAAAGCATTCTGAAAAGGACATAAGAGACTACAGCTGCGACGCCGATCCCGAATATCAATCCGTATACAAAGCTGGAAACCATGTCAAGACTGAAACTTCCTTTATATATAGTGTTTTTTCCTCCATATATTTATCCATTTAAGCCGCGTTGTCGGGGGGGAGATTTGAACTCCCGACCTCTGCCTCATGAGGGCAGCGTACTGACCGCTGTACTACCCCGACGCTATTTCTTATAGCCAATATCCCTTAGAAGTTTATACCTTTTCCTTTTGTCTTCGTCTTTTTCTACGCCCAAAGGTTTCTTTCCGTCTATTACTCCCAGCACTGCCCTGCCTCCATCTCCATCGTCGTAAACTAAGACCGTCACTGGGTTCGCGCTTGCTGCGTATATCTTGGCTACTTCATCGACTCTCTTTATCCTGTCCAGCACGTTTATAGGATACGCATTCTCTATCAATATCACAAGAAGATGACCGCTGCCTATCTTCATTGCTATATCTATGCTGTCCTTTGTCAACCTTGAATCGTTCCCATCGTGCCTTATCAGCCTGTCACCAGATGCTTCATTGAAGGCTATGCCGAACTTTATAGATGGAGAAGACGATATCAAAGTCTCGTATACGTCTTCCACCGTCTTTATGAAGTGGGACTGACAAAGTATTATGTTCCTTCCCTTAAGGTCTATCCTTACTTTCTCTATACTGAATTTGTCTTGTGCCATATAAGTCACCTCCTCATGTCGTTACGCAAGGAACTCTGACCCCAGTGAATTTTATGCTCTGAGTGCCGCCGGCAGTCAAAGACCCTGAAGATGGAGACGGTCTGTATTCTGTAGTATCTGTCTGTCCTGAAGAACATGAAAGTAATACAATGGGGACACTGAAACTATGTGTGCCTGCAGGGATGCTGGAGAAAGATATAGTGGAAGACGTAGAAGAGTGGGTTTGGAAATCATAGGTAACTGTCCAGCTATGACCACTTGGAACACCTGTTTCCTTGAAATATGACGTGCATGAGCCTGACCCGCTGAAACTTATCTTCTGTGTGGACCCTGTGCTTAAAGACCCTGAAGAAGGGGAAGGAGAGTATTTGCATCCTCCTTCTGACACCACAGGGACCAAGAAGCTGTATGTACCTTGTGGTTCTAAAAAGGTTATAGTCCCAGATAAGGAAGTCTTTTTGACTCCGTCATATGTCACACTCCACTGTGTGTTCAGAATGCCGGATTCGGAGAATACTGCAGAACAATCAGATGAGGCTGAAAATGCTATATTTTGAGTGCCGCCGGCAGTCAAAGACCCTGAAGCCGGCGAAGCCACATAACATGTCCCAGAGACTACAAAGCCGGTAGGGACAGAGAATGAATAGCTGCCGGCAGGGGATTCAACGGTTATAGTAGAAGTGGAAGACAAATTTAATATAGAATCGTAAGTAACGTTCCACTGAGTGCCGGCAGGCAGGCCAGATTCTGTGAATGTAGTGACACAGCTCGTTGAGTTAGAAAAGTTTATGTTTACGGTTCCGGCGGCTGGGGCTACTCCGGAAACAGGCGAGGGAGTGTATACTGTAGTGCATCCTGATGAAGAATTCTGCGTATCGAGGACAGTAAAATCGTTGTTCCCATTAGACAACGTATATATCTGGGAGATATTTGAACGGACTATGTTCCCGCCGTAATCCACTCCCCACTCTGATACGCTCAGGACCTGCTGCGGTATGCCTGTTTCTATGAACGTAGTCGGCTTATATATCGAAAGGAATGAACTGACAGGGTTTTTTATCTGGTATATTCTTACCGGGACTATATTGTAGCTCTTTGGAGAGACAAGAAGAGTATAACTTATGTTCCATACAGTCGGCAGATTATACGCACGATAATATTGGGACCTCACGGAATAAGTAGAATTACCAGGACTCTGATATATACAGTTTATAACGTATCCATAAAGAAGGTTGTTGATCTGGTTACAGCCTTCATCGTAAGTTATATTGAAAGACCAGCTTTTCGTGCGACCAGGATATGTGGATGTAAATATCCTTGGAGAACCGTTAGGGCATGTTGAATTCAATTGGACTGCATTAGAAACGCTGTCGAATACTTGGACGGATGGAGGAGAAGTGCTGCCGTTTTCGCTTATGCTGTAGAATTGTATAGCATGAAGGCCTGAATTTAGCTGACCCAATGAGAAATATAGACCATTGGAGTACTCAGGTGGCAGTGATTGCCCTGAACAAAGTTGTCCTTCTCCTAGGTTGAATAAACCGTAATCCCCCTGGAACTTTGAGCCTAGACAGTTCTGAGACGTACCTCCCGTGAATATGTTCATGGCGTAATCGAAAACGCTCCCGTTGACAAAGCCAGGTATTCCGCTTATCCCGAAATAAGGGTTCTGTAAAAGTATCGTATTCAGCATGTCATACGGATAGAAAGAGGACTCCGACAGGGACTGTTTCTGGTTATTTGATATTAGCAAGTCTGCCGGATAAAGCTGCGTTACCAAGTTTATAAGCTCCTGTTGTGAGACTGACAGGCTTGTGAAGTAATCATCTCTGACAGGATTGACGAAATACCCACTCGGTATCGATACGTTTAATGGCAAAGTAGTGGATATTATACCAAAACCTACACCTGTGTCTAAAGACGTCCTGTTGTCATACTGCACCACAAATGAAGCGTTGGTGTTTAATGAAGCCGGATAATGATAAGCTATACATTTATTGGATAAAGTAGGTGGATAATAACCAGGTGATGAAAAGGAGTTGCAGCCTGTCGGCGTACTGCCGTACTGAGGGCCGCTTACTGTCACGTTATCAGTCGATGAAGTTATGTATATTGCAGTACCCTGGTTTACACAGGAGAAGTCAACGCCTGTACTTATCGTTCCTGATGCGTAGTTACTGGAACAGGACAATATGCTTCCTGAGTACCCTGTAGGGCAGCTGTAAGTCTGGTAGAACTGACTGTTTCCATCTGGATTTGTTGTTATAGTTGGAGCTGTGACGTTGAATGCATCCCTTCCCGCTTCGCAGCCACCTACTTCTGGTATTCCGCTTGGGTTTATAGTATTGAAGGTCGTGCCAGGCTGCCATGTCCACCCTTCACTCTGCACATTTTTCTCTATGAGAGCAGAAGAATTCCCACACGTATAATTCGACAATAGATAGGTAGATTCTGATTGTTTTGTGTTTATGCTGAAATCGCTTATTTCTATGCTGTCTGATTTGACCCCAGAAGCAGTTATAGAACATGTTCCTGTAAGATTGTTCTCGCTGGAAGATATTGGAGATGAGGAGAAAGAGGCTTCGCAGTTGCCGGATGTGCTGGGATATGTGCATGAAAAACTAGTATTAGTGTTTGACGATGAAACAAACCATCCACTGCATGAAAACGAAGGTTGGAGCGGTTTTGTAGGAGCCGAACTGCTGTTGAAAAGATAGCTTGATAATGATACCGAGAGACTGCTTGCTTTTTTCGGAGAAGAGGAAGAAAACGACAATGTGCCGTTTGTAGGCGCGCATGAATATTGTATATTGTTGATATCTCCTACGAAACAGCCACCGCCTATAGGATAATTCGTTCCTGTATACACTCCATTAGAGCTATAATTATAGTTGTTGGGGTTAGATTCTGGTATCGCTTCTATAGAATCATAAGAACCGGCTTGAGGCATAACTGGGGGGGCTGGTTTTATGCAGGATGTATAGTTATATACGCTGTCGTTTATCGGACAGGAATCTATGAATGTCTGGTTAGATGGAAGATATAGTATACTATTTATCCCGATTGAAGCTGTATGGGAGACTATGTAATTCTCACTTGGGTTCGATGATTGGTATTGGACGTAGCTCCCATTCACGAACAATTCAGGTCCTTCCCCTGGTATAGGAGTCTGGCCTGAAATTGAGCAAGCATCATATAAAGTACCATCGTTTGCTGAGAAGTTGCCTGGCTTGTATAGAAAGCCTACGGTTTCACCGCTCTGTGCGTTGTAAAGATTCGACGAAGACGTAGCCGGAGAGGAGAATCCTTCGGTATACGTAGGGCTCCCTGAATACAAACAGTACTGCGGTCCTGCTTTCGGATTTATATCAGAGGAAGTTATGTTTACAAGGCTTTCTGTTCCAGATGTAGTGACAGTCGTAGTGCATGAATTGACAAACGATGGATTTGGTGCGGTCCCATTCTTTGTATATTCTTTTTGTACTGTCACCGTATTATAGCCCAGGTATCCTACAGAAATAGGAGGGCTTACACTGGCGACTTGCCCTGTGCTTGCTGCAGCGTATGAAAAGTTATCTATCAAGTTGTTCTGAATGTTGAAGTCTATCGCTGGCCCGGAAGTCTGTATCTGGTCTGTTATTACATTAGAACCATCGTATACGCAATAGATACTTACGACGTTTTGGGAAGGACTAGTCGTTTGATAAAGCTTATTTGAATCATAATTTATGTTTCCAAACCCTGTTTCCTTCCATACCGCTGTCTGGGAGCTAGTATATGAAACATCGAAGCATGCGGCTACAGGGCCGTATCCTGATTCTGATATCACAGGGGATGATGAGGAAACATTATTAAATAGCAGAGTGCCTATATCATTTCCATTTATATTAAAATCGCTGATACACGGACCAAAACCGGACTTACAATCCGATTCTATAGTCCCGGAATAGTTCGAATACGCGAACCCTACGCTGTAAGGGGTCTGGGATAGATTTATCCAGGATACAGAAACGTTCAATGGCGGCGGAGTCCCTTCCAATATCATATAATTTGTTACTCCTGGTCTTGAAACAAATACGTAGCTACAGTCACCTTGTATGTTCGGGAGAGTCTGGAACGGCAATTCTGAATAAGGATACGGACTGTTGGTTACCACTTTTATACCCTGGCATGAATAAGTGCCCTTCGGCATTGAAAACACGACTGGCGCAGGTGGAGATGTATACGGAATGGAGAGATTTTCCTCCGCCGTCGGGGAATCGGCTGCGGCTGAAGGGTCTATTATTAGGAAAGCTCCTGCAGACGGAGAGGGTATGCTTGGAAGGAATATGTTCTTTGTTATTTCCTGGCCGCCGGATTCCTGCGTAAAGTTTATAGAATAATTCCCACCTGCTTCTATAGTACACTTCCCCGTATAATTCAAAAAGCCATCGCTTATTACTTGATTATATAAGCCGCAGCCTACGCTTGACTGACCGTATGCGCTTAAGTTAACGTCCTGCGAATTCAGCGGTAGATCGTCTTCTGTTATATATAGTTCATTATTGGCCTGGCTCTGGACTGCCTGGCCTAGGCCTATGTCTCCGCTTCCGAGATAAGCATTGTTAGAATCGTTGATGAAAACCGCCCTTATAGCCTGAAATGACTTATTAAGATAACAGATTATGGTCCCGTTTTCGAGAAGATATTCTCCGTTTGAGACTTGCGAAGCACCGACGTCCGCTATAGGAGTGTTTGGTACGCTGTTTTCTATATTGCAGGAGAATGGAGTATCATTCAAATAATACAGGAAAAGTTTGGAATCTTTTAAATATCTTGTCGAAGGGGTAAACGAGAACAAAAGCGAAAAGCCTTTCCCTATGTTACCGCTTATATTCAGAGTAGTAGAATAAGTCCCGCTGCTGCTCGCTATGAAATTAGTTATATTGCTTGAGACAGGTGCCGTCCCGCCGTAAGTCTCATTTGACAGATTAAGATTTGAGTCATTGTACAGTTCGACATTGAACGGCCCGACCTTTGATGTTATCTTCATTACTGTATTGTTTATGACTATGTTGCTTAGGCACCCGGAAGAGCTTATAGACGGCGACAAAGAGTCAGAAGACAGCACTCCTGATCCGTTCGTAGTACCGCTGAAACTGCAACTAGACCCATCGCTTAAAGTAACAATTACGGGGTTACCAGAATACGTGCTTGTGTTCTGGAGATTTTGATATCCGACTATCTTTAACAGTGATCTATTGCTGAAGATATTAGAGGCCTCCAATGCGAAACCGTAACTGCCTATAGGCACACCACTATATGTCAATGTCACATTCGAGCTTAACGCTGATGAAACGTGGCTAGTGTTTGACAATATATTATCTAAAGAGCCATTGCCCAGGTATACGAAAGCCTGTCTGTTTGATTCGGCAATAGAACTGTTTATTTCCGGTTTCTCTAATTGGAATGACGCTATTGAACTTTGATACGCAGGAATATTGTTGAATGAAAGGCCTACGCTGTCGGAATATGGCATGAACAGAAGACCTCTCCACCTGGTTATTAGGATGTTGTCAGGCGTAGAGTTGTAGTTGTAAAAAGCTTGTGTAGCATATTTTATGTTTGGAGAAGAAGCTGCCTGACTTAGCCAGAAGACACTGAAGTCATTAAGGTTGTCCTGTGACGCAAAGCACGATACACTTGAGCCACTAAGAGGATTCGGTATCCTAGTCGGATGAGCTTTACATTGACCAGGAAGAGGATTCGTAGTGCAGTACGGATTCTTACTCTCATATGTAAGATTTACCAGTCCGCTTCCTGTCAAAGCCAATATATCAGTAGAAACTGTCGCCGTTATAGAGTTTTGGGTGTTGTTAGCGGCGGTCAATGATACGTTGAAATTATTGAAGTATACTGTGCTTGACTGGAAAGGACTTGTACTAAAGTTCGTATTTTCATAACTGACTATGTACTGCCATGTCGGAGAAGGCATACCAGAAGGACTCAGCACCTCGTTGTTGTGGTAATACGAGCCGTTCCTCTGTCCAGATGCGACAAGAGGGTCCACTTTGAACCCAGTGCCTATAGTGTTGGTTGGATTGTTAGATACTCCGCTGCCTGAAGCCCATGATACATTGAAGAGATTACCGAAGAAGACGCTCATATTGAATCTCCCGGCCAAAAGAGCCTCGAATAATGGCATCGGTATCTCTACTGTAAAAGTCGCAGTACCGTTCGGGATTATAAGAGGCAGTTGTGTATTATTCGAATCGGAATGAACCAAGAACGTATTTGCAGTCCTTATAACGTCTTTGCCTGACGACGGATAATACATCCAGAGGCCAAGAAGCGAATTGTTGTAAGGACCATTCTCATAGTATGGAGCTGAGAACAGAGACTGTATCGGTATGGGATTAAGTGGAAATCCTGGCTTATAAACATACATGTCAGTCTGGAATGTCTTATTGTATCTTACTTCTATAACTCCGGTGGTTTCATGCTGTATCTGGCTTATAAAATCTGTGTACAAACCATAGTTCTGTATCTCAGAGTTCCCACTGTTTGAAGAATAGAACATCTGCGTAGCGTTCGTGTCTCTAAAAAGTACCACAAGATATGGGTCGTTTATATCCTGCGTACCAACGTTTTTGACAGTTATCACCAGCGAGGCATAAGAACTGTTAGAGCTGAAGCTCGGACAATCATATGTCTTTTGAAGGAATGTTGTGGAATTCGCCACTGGGTCAGAAAGGCTCTTCTTCCCGTCAAACAACCCACAGTACTGCCCCGCATTGTTTGCTATGAATATAGAATTTATCCATGCATCTGTCACTTTAGACGTTATCCCACTAGGCGTGCATGCCAGTCCCGAGGAGAATATACCGTCCTTGAAGTTAAGGAGATTATTATACTGCGGGGAAAAACAGTTAGAGCTGTTGAAGAAAGCGTTGCACTTTCCTATGTCAGACGTGTAGTTCTCGGCAGAAGTCGGAGGCACTATCCTTGTATATGAAGGAGGCGTATAGACCCCAGTGACAGTGCTAAAATTCTCCCCGAAGAAACACATGCTGTCCAAAGCATCCTGCGTAAAGGCATTAAGTTGGCTAGAGTCGTTTGCAGGAGAGAACGGCTGAAGGTCAAGGTAATTAAACTGCAGGTTCTCTGATTCAGTAGTTGTGGACGGAGAAGTCCTTGTAACTGGAGCGGTTGTCGTGCCCATATTTCCATCCCAGTAGCGCTGGTACGAAACGTGATTTACAGAATTTGGGTCTTCGAATGTGCAGTTTGAGTAAAAAATGTTCGGAGCAGCTTCTAATCCGCAAAAAGGAAATATGACTCCTGTCTTGAAGTAATCATATAAAAACAACCCGTATGTGCCGGTCTGCACTTCTGGATAATAACCTGCGTTTAGATTAGGCAATGTATATCCGCTGACAGAACTGCTCTGTGTCATTTCATTGAATTTTTGAGTGGTGTCTAATCCGTAATAACCGCTGCCTTGAGGCGGAAGAAAACTCATGACGGAGGTATTGCTTATGTACACGCCGACAGGAGAAGAGCTTGAAGAATCGAGCTGCATGTCTATAGACGTATTGAAGAAGGATGAGACGTTTATGTACTGGGAATCTCCAGCATTTCCCGCAGGGAACTTGGCATATCCGATTGCAGGATTTGTATGCGGTGTCTCCTGTGATAACAATTGCAGTTTATAGACTAAAAATGCGTCATTGGACCATACAGGCCATCCTGCGGACGTAGGCCCAGAAAGACTGATTATATACGTCGCAAGATAACCCGGATGATCAAATGAAGCGAGGCCGATCGAAGGAGTGAAACCACTAAGCGACTCTATGTAGTATAAACTGTCAAAGAGAGAATTGTAGTCAGAGGACAGTGGAAACGAACTTCCACATGAAATAGCAGGTATTATTATGGAACTGTCTTTTGCGGCCTGTATTGGTGTATGCGATGATGTGTACCCGCCGGTATTAAAACTATTATTTATGGCATAGTAATAATTTCCTCCACTCCCAGTATATTTGAACAATGTATTATTTGCACTCCAATTAAAGAAGTTTGGGTACGGTGCTGCAGGAGGTAGACAAGTGTATGGTGTCCCGGGAGCCAAAGGCGAGACTACTGCTGATATTATGTTTGGGAAGTCATATGTCCCCGAGGGGGGAATCGGATCGTAGCATGTCAATGGTGGTGAAGATTCTGCTACAGGATAGCCGATATATCCGACGACATAGCTGTAATTCTTTGTCTCGATCTTCCCTGGTTTTTCGCATGGATACGGGATGCCATTGAAGTAACACGTTCCTATATACCCAGAACCTATGTACTTGTCAGAGGAGCAGTAAAATTGATTCGAATTTTGATACTGAGAGATGTTCCCATACGTAAATTTTTCTTCCAGTTGTAGCTGATTGGAATTAAAGCCGGGGCCTTGGGTTATCTCGTTTTCCGTTATTAGACTTGAGACTGGCGGAGGAGTAGAACTAAAAGAAGATATCCTACTTGCATCTGTTTTCGGGGAGCTGTATACCTGGAAGAACGGTGCGCTGGCAGTTATTTGTTGAGCCACATGAGCTTCAGCGCCGGTCCCGCCAGTTAGGATAGCCGTCATCCGGATAGAGAGCCCTAACACAAGGACTAATGCTACAAAGATCAAAAGCACATCGACTCTATCCATTTTCTCCCTCCTTGCTTAGGCCAATTTTACAAGTCATTTTGGATATAAATTTTTTCATAGATTATCAAGTCACCGAAGACCAGCTGTAAAACGGGCCGGACACTCCTATTATATTAAAATCAGGATACAGCGGATTAAAGTTATGATAGAGCGAATCAAGACTGGGTTGCGGAGGGTACGGAGAATAAGTCGCGTTTAGAATGGTTATTTTAAGGGACGGACTAGTAGTGATGCATGCGAATTGGGAATAGTACTTGGATAACGTAGAATTATATACATATGGCGGCTGTGGCTCGAAGTTAGTCAGATTAAGAGAGCCGTCAGAATATGAAGGAGCGTATTTATGCTGGTCTTTTGGGTAGAAAAAGTTGAAAGCAGTGTTATGAAGAGACGAAGACGAAAAGAATACGGGGAAGACTCCAAGGCCATTGTCTGCCATAGCTCCTGAGTAAGCTGCGCCGTTACCGTATACTATGTATACGTAGGATGGCATGTTCTTTGATAAGTTTATCCAAAGGACACCACCATTCTGCATAGGAGTCTGGTTCCACCAGTATAGCTGCTGCACGGAACCCGAAGAATAGACTCCGAATACCTTCAAAAATCCATTAGAGAGGGAGCCGAAATTGAAATCTTCGTTAAGTATTACCTCAAGTTGATAGGCGCTAGACGGTTTGACGCTGCTGTTGATCACTAGTTCATTGTAATAAGTGCCTGCGTCTGTTGACAGTCCAAAAGAAGAGTTAAGGTCTTTATTAAGATTAGAAGCTGGGTAAGCGGGATATGATATTTTTACAGGATTGTATCCAGGTATCAGATCGTGCACAAACATATAACTGATCATGTCCTCCGCTGTACCGGCTCCGGTCGAAAAGCCGATAAAACCTGGAGCATTTAAAGGCAGACTGGATGCTAGGTCTCCATTTATACCTGTCTGGTTGATCGAGTTCACGGAGAAATACATTTCACAAGATGATGAAGACATGCAGTACTTGTTCAACTGTAAATTCTGGATATGATTTGTAACTGCTCCGCTGTCCGACGCTGATAACAATACCTCTCCGTAATCATTAGAATAATTATATATTGCATTTGTATCGCCAGATGCAGGAAGCTTTACTATATAGAACGGGTCTGAAAGTGAGCTGTATCTGCTCAAAAGAAGATCGAAGGACGGAGAAGGGCCGTTTATCTTCACTCCTAAGTCTAAACTGAAGTTCTGACCGACAGGTATTCCACTACCGTTTATGGCTGCGATCGTCCAATTCCGATATGACTCTTTATTCGGCAGAGAGCCGCCACCATATACAGAAATGAACTCATAATTAAGATTGGATGAAGTAAAGTTATCTCCATCTACTACGACATAGTTCGGGCATGAATTGTCACGTGTTATCCAATTTTGGTACGAGAACCCGTCAAACTTATAATACGGACAGAAATAATATGATGAGCCGCTGACCTTACGACAATATTCTCCGTTGAAAGCAGACGCGTTTATAGTCTGCTCTACTGCTTGGTTTGTGGTCTCCAGACTTGAGATGCATGTGCTGTTAAGAAAGATCTTGGATGTGACTGGGGCGCAGTTTATATAGGCAGTACCGTTCTCCAGAAAAGCCTGATTGAATCCTGGGTACCCTGTGGTGTAAGGAGTGCCTTGCAACCCGCAATTTTCGGAGGGAGTTAGATTTAGACCGTTTTGGTATGCGAAATTTATGGATATCGGTATGCCCAAAAGCTCGCTTTGCTGCGCGTTGTTTACGGACCTCGTGCTTACTGAGAAATTATAGCTTACAGAAGAATTGTATTTGGAGTAATCACTGCACGACGGAGCTTCTTCTGCGTGGACTGAGAGATTAAGAACGTTGATGTTTATAGGAGAACCTGATAAAAACGACAACTCTATCGGCATCTGATGGTTAAACAGGTTATTCAGATCAGACTTTATAGTACTGGACAGAAGGTCCCTGCAGAAGACTAGATCAGATGAGTTGTATGAACAATTGTATATGTACGTGCCGTCATAGTACTGCCTTACCCTGCTCAACTGTTGTATGATATAGTTCTCTCCGTTCGGAGAACCTAAACTAAGCAATAAGGAGGAATACCAGTCATATTTTGGCTGGCCGTTTACCGAGACTGTTCTAAGGTTGACACCGTGCACCACATACGTCAAATAGTCATATAGAGAGTACTGTGGGAATCCGGTTATGTTAGTATCGCCTAACGGAAAGCTCTGGTTGACGAAGGCAGCGCCTAGCTGCATTACCTGGCTTAAATAATTATTATCGGAAAAGTAGCCAGAAAGACTGAGGCAGTTGCGGAGAGTGAAGGCAGACTCATCATATGACACGCAGATCTGCGGATTGTAAAGCGGAAACATGGAAACTGACACGTATAGGGGTTTATTGTTTGGGAAGAGAAGGTCCTCAGTACCGGCCTGCTGGAATTGGTTTATTAAGTACTTGTAATAGATAAAATTCGGCTGCAGAGGCAAAACCGCAAAGCTTTCCGGCGATATATCAAATATGCCGTTCACAGTAGCCGTCACACTGAAAGTGTAGCTTGTGCCATCGAAGACGAACACGGAATTATTGGTCAATGATATCTGCGCCTGCTCCCCTGCAGCGATATCCTGCTTTTCCGCTTGTATAAGAGTGTACACGTTTTGTGACTGAAGAGGAGTAAGGTAGAAAGCAGTGCCACTTGAGGAGGTATTCGTGTATATTATCCCTGTTTCTCCGTCTGGAAAAGTCACAAGTGCGTATTGCGAATTCGGGGATTCCCCCGAACCTGCGAAGAAAGCGCTTACAGCTGTTGGTTCCGATATTACTCCTGATATAAGGTCCGCCTCCGGCAGGAAACTGAAAGATTTTCCCTCCAATAGAAAATTCACGCCAGTAGGTCCGGAGAAGGATATCAAACTGCCGCTGCCGCAGCTTGGTCCTGTGGAGTTGCACACTGTCACTGAGTCATTGGTCCTGTTGTACTCTATAAGGTAAGTGTAGTTTAGAAAAGGCGCGGAAAAATGCGTTGTGAACAGTCCTGTAGGTGATTTTGACATATTGAACTCAAGGGAAGAAGTTATATCAGAGCTGTTTTCTCCGATGATGGAGAATTGGCTCTGGTTTAGTATATCTGTCAAACCATAAAGTATCTCCTGGTTATCCGGTAAGCATGTCTGGCCGCTTATCGTATGCCAATAATAGACTTTTGCGACAGGTATGAAGGGCAGTCTTGTAGTAGCGTTTATGTAGCCGCAGTTTATGCTGGTTGGTGTAAGAGACAGACCGTCGAATAATTGGGCTTTGTCAAACAGATAATGAGATTGCTGGAGAATGTAGTCTTTCAATGCAAGTGTCTGGTAGATGCTCTTCTGTGCCGTTATGCCTATCTGAGAGCTCATGCTTATGTTCCCTATGTATGTAAAAGCGTTAAGAACGACGAAGATGACTGCTGCTATCATGCCTATGACAACGATTATGTTCGCCTGTCCTCTCCTATCCATATCAAGTCATGACTCCGAATATAGTTTTGGGGGATGATGGATCCGCTGGATTATATACCTGCAAAGAGCAGACTGCCGTAGGATTTGAGACGCTTGTAGGCACTTGGTTCATAAATACCTCCATACCGATAGCATCCAATGTAAGGGAGTTCGCCGATTTTATGCTGTCAAATTGGCTCAGAGAGAAGGAATTGAAATATGATATGAAATCATTGAACAGCGAAGAGGAGTTGGATAGGGAGCTTGAAAGAAACGTATAGCTTTCTGAACAGGATGAGCCGCAATCCAGAGAGAATGACTGAGCTTTACCGGAAACAGCCGTAAGATACTGTGATGGTTGGGTCAGCTCTAGTTGAGTCAGCGTAGCCAAAGTGTGTACATAGTAAGTGCCATAAAGCGAATCCAGAGCCAGATTGCATGCGTCTATCGTCGGCTGCTGAGTGACTGCCGTCAGTATATGAGCAGTAGAACTCTGCAGGAAAAATGCCGCCAATATCGACAGAAAAACGGCAGCCAACGGTGCCAGTAGAAGGTCCAGGAAGGTCAGCTGGCCTTTCTTCGATCTTTTAAGTGAATGGTGATATTCCATAGTTAACTGTTACGTAGAGCAGACCGGTGTTTGTAAACATTGGCTGGTCTTCTTCGTTAACAAACTGTATAGTCACTGGGAGCTTTTCGGTATATGTCGTTTCGCCGTAAAATAGGTCCGCCGCAGAATATTGCGGCGCTATACTGGAAGGCGTATTCGAACCAAAAGCTAGTATAAGATTTACGTTCAGCAGGCCTGCTGTAGCTACCCCTATGGCCGTGCTTATTGCCACGCTTGCTGGGATGGCCACATATTCGGCATCAGTTGCCAGATGGGCCATGTAATTCCTTACCTCTAAAAATTTGCTCCCATAATTTAATTGATTGTAATTAGAAAGGAATAGAGAACCTGTACCCCCGAGATTTGATGGATCCTGTGTATCGACCAATCTTGCAGATACGCCAGTTACAGCAGCGAACGACCCTGTGAGTGCTGGAATGTTAGTGGCACCTCCGAAATACATATATTGTATACAAGAGAGGAAACTGTCTTCGGAGAACTTCCCCAAGTTTATAGTTCCTGGCTCAGTATCATATACTGAATATATAGGTCCACCGGGCGCAGAAGACGAATTGTCATAGTAGTTCATCGAAAGCTTGTAAGCAAAGCAATTTGGGGACGATACCATCCTTATCCCCAATGAAGACGCGACGGAAGCCGCATTAGCGTACAAAGCCACGCTGTTTATCTGTGAAACACTGAAAGAAAGTACTATCAGCAACAAGGCAAACGATATAATAAGCACTCCTGTGTTCACAAAAGCCATCAGCTGCATCAGTGCCATATCAACCTACAGAGTAGCCCTTATCCCCGAGCGTTATTGTCGCGTTCACGAACTGCCCGCCTTGAGAATTATAGTTATTGGGATATATACCAAACAACAGATTATCACTTAAAAACGTTAGACCTATGCTTGTAACTATCCTATGCAACCGCAAAGAAAACGAAGGTATTTTTGTGACTAGGAAAGTCACGTTTGCATAATCTGTTGGGTAAAAAGACAAGTTATCCGTGGCATAATTCAGCGTGATGGGGGACAAAAGCTGATTTAACAATGACGATTGTAGCGATATCTGGAACTTCGGGGCCTGCTGTTTTATTATGCCTGCGAACAAAGACGCAATCGGAGAGTCCATACCTGTTTTGAACAGATATAATGGAGAAGGCCCTGTTATAAAGTTTTGAGCTGATTTTAGCACCGGATTGAAATCTAAAGCCGTCGTAAGCTCATTGGGGTAGTCCATTATCGGTATCGAGAATCCGATTTCTGACTGATTGTTTATGAAAAAACCGTTCGGCGCCAGCTGATTCGGTATGTTTAGAGCGGTCGTAGACGAACCAGTATATGTCGTAGGGAAATTAAGGTTGTAAGTGCCGTTAGTCAATGCTGTGAGATTGATACAGGATACCGGAGAACCGTATTGTGTGAAGTACTTATTGCTTCCTCCTCCTGCTACGGTTGAGTATTTAGAGACTGGATAGCCGTAACCGTTTATAATAAGACGAAACAGGCATAGACTTGCGTCTGAAGAAGAATTCGATATTCCTATCGCATATTCTGATGGGACAAAAAAGCTTACCTTAGAGACTAAAGCTTTTGAGTTTATTATTTGATCGAAGACGCTCGTTATTGTTTTAGGAAATATTGGATCGTTGGTCTGGCACATTGTATTATATATGCCCTGATTTATGCTGAAAGACATGGAGCCGTTTCCTGCAGGATATATTATAGACTGCAGGTTTGTCCCTGGCTCTGTGCTTGTCTCTGCGATGCCACAGGAATCAGACATGTCTGCTATTATAGGCGATTCTGCTACTGTAGGACGGCTGCTGGACTGGCCGTTTACATATACCTCCCCACCATATCCGACAAAGTAAGTCCCGATGTTTGTTATAACGTTTAGCTTGTCAAAGATGTTCACCATAGATGTAGCGTATCCAAACGTGGATGCAAAATTGCTGACCGTACCGCCTACACTGCTATAAGCCTTCGGATTTGTGACCTGTGGCAGATTTCCCAGGCATGCTGCGGTCCTTGCATACGTTAACAGACCTGACTCTGTTGCGAAAGCTATATATCCAAGCAGAGGATCTCCTTTCCCATTTACTTTTACATTTCCTATGAATGAATCTGGGGAAGACAAAGCAGATGGGGCTTCTACACCGCTGTAGGGCGTTGAATACTGATTTGTATTTGGACTGGGCGATTGACTTAATTCGCCTACAAGGTCTGCCTGCACGCCTTCCTGCTTGGCGATAGATGTTTGGAGATTAGATTTCTGTAACCCCGCTGGCAAAGATGATGCTAAGCCAGCAGTGGCCTGTATCTGGGCGATGTGTTGCGTTATGAAAAAAACTCCGCTGTATTGCGGCAGAAGAGGTTCTCCCGTCAGAAAGACGCTTGCTGCTGTCGATACCGCGGAGGAATCTTTGACTATCGATGAAACCGTATTTACTATTGGAGTCGCAAGCCAGAACAGAAGTAGAGGCACACCGAAGTTCTGGAATATCCTGCTTTTTAAAATGCGCTTTGCTAACCTTAGACCTAAAGGCAGACCACCATTTTGAGACTGAGCGACCTCATCTAAGTTAGTAGGTAAACCATTGTCAACAGAAGGCGACGACGTCGAAGAATGATCAAGCTCAGATACCGCGTCTTCCGAAACGCCTTCTTCTGCGAGCAGGGAAGCGCCTGCTTTTGGTATTAGCTGACCGCCTTCGTATATAAGTTCTCCGTTTGAAAACTTGTCTGCAGTGTCAAAAAATGATGCTATGGACTCTGGTATGTCTCCGGCTATGGAAGCTGCATCCTCCCCGCCTGTTAGGGCGGTAGAAACGGCGCTGCTCCCTTTGAATATCTTCCCTATCGGAAACGTGCCGATCATAACGCACAAAGCCCCGCTGAAAATGTTCTTTCCACTGTCTAGAGTCGGCCCTGAAGCATAAGAAACATTATATATTTTAGACCCTCCCGCACATGTATACGCATCTATAGCCGAAGACCAGCTGCATAATGATGTGTTTCCAGCGATTGTGACAGACATCGTGGAAGGGGCTTCATAGAGAGCGTTCTTTGCCGCACCTATGTTATTCGCGAAGATCTGCAGCGAATTCGCGCCGTTCTGAAAGAATATCCCCTGTAGCTGGGCGAAGTATATGCCTACTAAAAGAAAACCTGCAGAGAGAATAAGCACTGCGATTCCTATTACTATCTGTCCTCTCTCCATAGACATAACAAGTAATATATGCTTTTTATAGAGATATATATTTGTCTTTTTACTAGGGTTAAACTTGAAACAACCCGATTTTTTACGGTACTTTTCAGAGACATTTTATCTTTTTAAGATCTCAGATTCGTATTTTTAAAGACGACGATAGCCGACTATCTCAGCCCGCCCGGGGCAGGATTCGAACCTGCAACACATTGGTTAACAGCCAATTGCTCTGCCGTTGAGCTACTCGGGCTTATTTCTTCAATATGCTTGAAGTCGACATATACTGCTTTACTTCGTCCAATATAAATTTTTTTATATCCTTTGTCTTGTATGGCTTATCATAGGATACGAATTCACCACATACATAAGCGCCCTTATGGGCTTTCAAAAAGCGTGACAGGTGGTGCTCGTTCAACCAGACTTTTGGGCCTATTACCCTCATCGTAGATGAAACTGGGATTTTCCCTATCTCTAAGAAGAGCTCAGCTTCTTTTTCTTTGTACGATACGTCGTACTGGTATACATCTATGCCCGTCTTTTCCAATCGATGAAGGAGCATATTCAGCTGACGGTTATATTTGGAAAGAAAACGGTCCTTTTCCCCAGATATCCTCGTACTCATCTTAAAAAGCATGGTTCCTCTTGCCTTGCTTCTCTTTGTTATCAGCTTCTCTAAACTGTCCTCCACAAAAAAGGAAAAGGACGGATTTAATAAGAAGCTTTTAACGGCAAAAACGAACCTAGACAGGTTTTCTACGCTGAGGGAAGCGCATATGTTTCTTTTTGGGTTGGTTGGGTCTATCAGAAGCACTGGAGAAAGATTTGATGAAAACGCAGATATAGCCTCCTCTTTTGACCTGTATACGTGCGCAGAGTCTATATACACTGTAGGGTTCCATGAAGATACAGCGTTGAAAAGCTGTCTTAAACTACCATAATTTATTATCAAAAGCTCCAGGGCATACCCTGAAAATCCATGCATGTAAGTCTCTGAGCCATAACACCTGTTGGCACGGCAGAACTTTTTTAGGATTATGATGTCTCTGCGCATGGAAGACGTCATCTTCTTATTCACATAATCGGCATGAAGTATCGAAAAGTCTATAGAATTTATTACTTTTGATGGGTCTGAGAACCTAACTATAGGTACTATCTCTACGCTTATACCAGAGACCGTCCCTCTGAAATATACTCTTGTGCCCCTTGTTTCCTTGAAACCATCAGGTGAGATCTTCTTAAGGTATCTTGTTGATTCCTCATCATCAAAGACAACGAATATATCTATGTCGCTCTGCCCGCTTATCCACGTGTTCTTTGAGAACGAACCTCCCGGTTTTATTTCTACGTTTATACGTAGTCTTGAAGCCTTTTTTTGTATCTTCTCCACCACCGCTCCAAAAACAGATTCCATTCTGTCGACCTCCTTCTCGGAGGGAAGGAACTCTTTATAGGCCTTTGAAACAATAATATTAAGTCTGTCTTCCATACTTAGTTTAATATAATCTGGTATTTATGGATGTCTTAAGCGGAAAAATCAAAAAAGCGCTCGAAGAATTAGGATATAATGATCTCACAGAGATACAGAGACTGTCAATACCGTTGATAACTCAGGGAAAGAACCTGATAATAGGCGCGCCTACTGGATATGGTAAGACTCTGGCAGCATTCTTGCCATTCTTAGATAAGATAGAGAGAGAAAACGGTCTCCAACTGCTCTACATAACACCTCTCAGGTCTTTAAACAGGGATATATTCAAAAACCTGATAAATCTGGCGAATAAACTTGGCATAGAGATAGACATAAGGCACGGGGATACTACTGCGTATGAAAGGGCTAATCAAGTAAGGCTGCCTCCAAATTGCCTTATAACCACTCCAGAGACTTTGCAATCTATGTTTCTGAGCAAAAAACTCATGGAAAAAATGAAACAACTAAGATATGTGATAGTCGATGAGGTACAGAGTCTTATGGAATCAAAGCGTGGAACACAGCTAAGCATCGGATTGGAAAGATTAAGGCGAGTGGCCAGCTTCCAAACGGTCGGAATAAGCGCAACGGTCGCAGATTTTGAGGAAGCAAAACGATTCCTTAAATGTACGGACCACATAAAATTCGAAGGAGAGAAAAAATACAACATAGAAGTCGTATACCCAAAAATACAGAAGGAAGACGAGAAGTTCGCGTCTGTTGAAAACATGAGCGAGGTAGTGGCTAATTCTATAAGATATATACAAGGCTTCATAGAGACATCAAAGGCAACTATTCTGTTCACAAACACGAGAGAAAGCGCGGAGCTGCTAGGGTCCAGGGTAGTAAAATACCTTAAAGACAAGAAGATGGAGGTTCACCACAGCTCCCTTTCAAAGGAAGTAAGAACAGAGATAGAAAACCGTTTCAAAGTGGGTGACGTGGACCTTGTGGTTGCTACGAGTTCTTTGGAATTGGGTATAGACATAGGAGACGTGGACCTTGTCATACAGTATATGTCACCAAGACAGGTCATAAAGCTCATACAAAGGGTAGGAAGGTCCAACCACAGGCAGAGCGGGATAGCGGAAGGCAAGATAATAACAATAAATCTTGATGATTATCTTGAAAGCCTCGCCATAGAAAAATGCAGGAAAGAAGGCAGACTTGAGGTGATACCTCTACCGAAGGACAGCCTTGACATACTTGCTCACCAGATTGTAGGCTGCGTAATAGACGGCATGACGAGACCACAAGAGATATTCGATTTGATAAGGTCATCGTATGCATATGAGACCCTAACAAAGTCTAAATTCGATGCGGTCTTAGACTTCTTACTAAAGCATTACATGATAAGATTTTACGGGAGTGATATAATAAGGACAAGAAGGGGGCTGCTTTTCTACATACAAAGCGTGTCATCAATCCCCAACAAGAAAAGTTACACGGTCATGGACGACCAGCTAAACAAAAAAGTAGGCGTATTAGACGAAGGATTCGTGGCTGAGCACTGTAAAGAAGGCGAATATTTCATAATGAAAGGAGAAACCTGGAAGATAGTGAAAGTAGAAGACCAGAAAATAAACGTAGTAAGAAGCAAAAATTCGATGGGTGCAGTGCCGGGGTGGGAGGGCGAGCTAATGCCAGTTTATAGATTTGTGGCTGAGACTGCCGCGGATATGAGAAAAGACTATACCGAAGAATTCCCTGCTTTGAAAGAACAAAAAGAAAATTTCTATCTGCCGGACTCTAAAAACGTGCTTATAGAGAAAGTTGAGGGATATGTAATATTTCACTCCCCATTCGGTAACAAGATAAACGAAGGGATAGCAAAAGCGCTTTCATACCAGATATCGTCTATATTAGGAGAAAGTGTGCTCAGCAAAGTGGACCCTTATAGAGTCATGATAAAGACCAGCATCCCGCTCGAGAATATACTTAAGATCCTAGTTTCTATAAAAGACCCTGTTTCCGCGATAAAAGAAAGCATATCTCATACTAGTCTTTTCGAGTACAGGTTCCTGAATGTAGCTAAAAGATTAGGCGTAATAAACAAATACGCCGACTTTACTAAGATAAGGCTGCGCTCCGTAATAGAGATATACAAGGGAAGTATAATAGAGGAAGAAGCGATGAACGAGATATTCAACGACAAGATAGACATCGCCGGCGTGATAGACGTAATAGAGAAACTGAAAAATGGGAAGATAAAAATAAACATAAACGATGGAGAGCCATCGCCTCTTGCTTACGAAGGTGTCGACAGCACGTATGGGGGCTCTCTCCTCAAACCAGCCGACGCTAAAAAGATGCTAAGAGAACTTGTGATAGAGAGGTTGGAAAATACTAGGATGTTCCTACAGTGCATGAATTGCGGTAACAAGGTAGGGGAGATGAACGCAGGGGATTCTTATGGGTTGAGATGCCGAAAATGCGGAGCGAGACTTATAGGTTTCTATAAAACGAAATACGCTAAGGAGTATCTAGAGATAGTCAAAAAGGGGCTTAAAGGCAAGAAACTATCCAAAAATGAAGAAAAGGTGTTTGAGGGGATAAAGCTTAATGCTGGCCTGTACCTAGCATATGACGGAAAAGCATGTCTAACTGCCGCGTCGTATGGCGTCGGACCAAGGACTGCAAGCAGGATTCTTATGGACTACAATTCCAAAGGGAAAGAAGAGCTAATAGACAAAATCATAGAGGCGGAGAAAAACTACATAGAAACAAGAGAGTACTGGGATTGACTTAGAAGACTATATACCCAAATCAGATATATTGTGGTTCTTTCCGTGCGACACACAGACAAGGTCAGGATTTATGTCCTTTATCTTCTTTATGCTCGACAGCAGCGAAACGTAATCGTCAAAGAATGGAGGAAGGCGCAATTTATCTGGTGCGCCGAACAGCAGATCCCCGACTATCACAGTATTTGAATCGACTAGATAGACGGATATGGAATCTTTTGTATGGCCGGGTGTCTCTAATATCTTTGCATTTATCTTCATCTCTGGAGGGAACACTCCCTCTTTAAGGAGCATATTCGGTTTTACGTACTGGACTCTCAGGAATTTCGACATTATCTTAATTAGACTGGACTGCAACTTTGCCTTTGGAGACTTAAGATTCTTATGTACCGGTAAGAGGAGCCCTCCGTCCCCATTTATATAATGGACACCGTTCTCGTTTATCGCCAGATTTGCATTGGAAAGCTTCTTTATGGAAGCTGCGCTGCCGAAATGGTCTATGTGCGCATGCGTTAGCAATATATACTTTATGTCCGAAACGGATTTTCCTATGCTGTTTATGTACGATATTATCTCTTTCTCTTTTTTCGGCATGCCGGTGTCTACGAGTATAAGGCTGCCGTCGGAAGCCTCTATTAAGAAAGCCTTTGATCTGCCCAAGTAAAGCTCATGTAAAGAGGGATTTATCCTCTGGCCTATTGGTTTATTGCCCATTTCTTTAGTTTATTCTTTTAATATTTAAATCTACCCGCTCAGCAGCTACCCTTTTCATCATTGGTTTTCAGAAGGTGTTCACTTCATCATAGCGGGATCATGGTGGGAGGGGAACGCTCGTACTTGAGCTGCTCTGGTTCGCAGGGATGAAATATTCAAGCAGATAAGTTACATTATCCCCGTAGATAGACTTAAGGTTTATGCTGTTCAATGAGGAGTAAACTGGCAAAGCCCTACCCCCAGACAATGACAGAAGCACCCAAAATGTCGGTTGTGTCGGACCTCTGTTGTTTATATTGAAGCATAGAGGTTTTATGAAGTCGTTAGAAACCACGCAATTTATACTGCCTCCTGACAGATTGAAAGACATATTCTGGGATTTCAGCATGGCCTCTGTAAGCCCTAACATATTAGAAGAATTAGAAAAGGTTATAAGATCGGATACCGGTTGTGATAGAAAAGAAGATATTACGGAATAATTGACATTGCTTAGCGTGACCTGCTGGCTTGAGTACAGAGGAGAGCTTGAATTTACCAGTACTCTCGGTACAAGTATATAGTAGGTTAAAGGAGTGCTGTTGCCAGTAGTAGGGATAAAAAAGAATATAGACCCTACAAAAGCTATTGCTATCACTATAGAAATTATCTGCTTTATTCGTCTATTTACCATATTCACCAGGAGTATAGGTTACTTTAACAAAGAATAGCCGATGAGTGAGACTACAAGGATTATAACTAGACCTATAAGGAACTCTGCTGGCGTGAGTATTATAAGAGCAAGCAGTAAAAGACCCACAAAAAGTCCGAACAGTATGCGTGCGTTGTCTTTTTTCCTAGTGTAATAATGCATGTAACCGAAGGCGAAAAATGTGAACGCTGCCGCGAATGCTAGAGCGCTTATTATTATTATAGGTATGTATATGAAAACCCCGGGGCCCAGCACGACTATGGACGAGAATATAGTTATAAGGACTATAGGCACGGCCACGGAGACCAAAAGCTTTAGATTGTCGTCTTTTACAAGAAATTTAGGCATAAGTCCGTCTTTCGCCATGTCAGAAAGCGTATGATTAGACGCATTTATAACCGCGAAAGCCGCAGATAGTATGACTATTATCGATATGCCTACCACTAATTCTTGAGTGGCTAAGCTGAATCCTGTGGATATGACATTAGCTGTAAATACGCTGATTGACGAAAGCTGAAGGCTCGTAAGGCTTATACCTGAACTAGTTTCATAAACGAAAAGTTGTACAAGGGAGTAAATGACTATGGCAGTAAAAATCACAAGTATGACTGCCTTAGCGACTTTTTCTCTGTTTTCTCCTCTATAAACTATAGAAGCTCCTTCGAATCCCCCATACATCCATAGAAACAGCAGTAAAGCGAAGGAGAATGGGGCTATTACATAAGAAGGAAAAGAAAACGAAGTCTGGGTCAGGCGCACGCCGTGCGCAGATAAGGCTATCACCCCTATTACTATAAGCAGTAAGACGAACAGGATCTTCAGCGCACCGGCGAAATTGAGGGAGGCACGGGTCTTTTTGTAAAACATTACAATCCACATGATTACAAAAAGTATATCGACCACGGCTATCGACATGTAGAGATTCATACCGAAGAACTGTGTGAGCTCTCCTACAGAAGCGATGCCTGCAGCGGTTATCGTTATGAGGAAAGATATCAAAAGAAGGAAGCCGAATATAAAAGAATATTCTTTGCTTATCGAATTCTTTAGAAATGTATAAGGGTCGTGGTTATGGGTTAGGGATATATCGTATATAAGCATGGCCAGAAGCAACGCTATGAAACCTGCAGCTATCACCAGATAGATAGAAAACGGTCCGCCGTAGACCAACGATATGAATACAGGTATTACCAGCACTCCTAATCCTATGACCCCTGCCAGACCGTGTAGATACAGTTCAGACACTGAGTGCTCCTTCCTCTTCACGTTCTTTCTGGCAGTTTTCCTACTTTGCATAATCATTAAAGTAAAAGTCCATATATAAATCTATAAGTATTTGCTTTCACGTTTTCCTGCTTCTGTTAACTTTACAAAACGGGCGTTTTTTCTGAATTCTTCTATATTTGCCGCGCCGAGATAAGTCATTGCAGATCGAAGTCCTCCTACTAGGTTGTTTATTATCTTTATGGCACTCCCTTTATATGGTATGAGCATCTCCGTGCCTTCCGGAGTATAACCTCCAATGTCTACGTCCTCATCGAGCTTTAAGGCCTTTGAGGCGAATGCGTTTACAGAAGCCATACCGCGGTAAAATTTGTAGTTGGAATTTGATTTGGTGACTATACTTCCCGGGCTTTCGTCTGTGCCGGCTATCAGGCTCCCTATCATCACTATGTCTGCGCAGCCGGCCATTGCTTTAGCAAAGTCAGCAGACTTTGTTATCCCGCCGTCCGCTATTATCGGTATACCGCTCTTTGAGCACTCGATTATAGCACTCAGCTGCGGGTAACCCACGCCTGCTACGGTCCTAGTCAAACATGCTCCACCGGGGCCTATGCCTACCTTTATACTGTCGGCACCCGCTCGCTTCAGATTTTCTACGCCCTCCTTCGTCGCTACGTTTCCTGCTATGACCTGGACATTAAAGGTCTTCTTTATCGACCTAACCGCGTCTGCAGTCTTCTGCAGATATCCGTTAGCCACGTCGACGACTATGAAATCTGCTTCTGCTTCTATGAGGGCTTTTGTCCTTTCTAAATAATCGCTGCCAATCCCTACTGACGCCCCTACTATCAGTCTCCCATTCTTATCTTTCGAAGCATTGGAATAGCTTTCTGCTATCCTAATGTCCTTTGCGGTCATCATACCTACGAGCTTTCCTTTAGAATCCAGCAGAGGGAGTTTTTCTATCTTTTCTCTTGTCAATATCTTCTTTGCATCTTGGATCGATATGCCCACCCTGGCGGTTATAACATCCTTTGTCATAAGGTCTTTTACTAGCTTTTTTTCGTCTTTCTCGAATTGAAAATCCCTTTTTGTTATTATCCCTACTAGCTTTCCCCTATCGACAACTGGAAAACTGGTTATGTTTGTCTCATCTACAAACTTCTTTATTTCGGCGAAAGTCGAATAAGGGGAGACAGAATAAGGCCGGCCTATCACCGCGCTTTGTTCCCTCTTGACCTTTCTTACCTGTTCTGCTTCCTCTTCTATCGTGCTAAACCTATGTATGGCCCCCACCCCTCCGTTCTTAGCCATGGCTATGGCCATCACTGCTTCAGTAACAGTGTCCATGTTTGAGCTCATTATAGGTATAGATAACCTTATCTCAGGAGTAAGATTCGAGGAAGTATCTACATCTTTACGAGACGAGACTCGGGATACCCTTGGGACTAAGAGAACGTCATCGAACGTAAAAAGCTCTTTTATATCCATACAGACCAGAATTACTATGATTTTTTTGATTAAATACCTTAATCTTTTATTAGGAATAATGCTAGCGTATATAGCCATTAAAATATTAATTTATATTATACCGGAGGTAGGATAATTTGGGACGGGCCGATGGCGCAATTGGCAACGCGCTCCCCTTGCAGGGTATGTCTAAGAACGGGAGAGACTGAGGGTTCAAATCCCTCTCGGTCCAATAGAAACGTGACTTATTTAAAAGATTGACGTTTTATAGGTTTCGATGCAGGATCATAAAAATGACTCGATACATTTTAAATAGCTGTACAAAAAAATTTGTCTTTCGCAGACTAGGGTATTAAAACGTATAAAACTAAGAAAAGCAAAACACCGTATATGAGAAAATTGACAATAGAACTGATAATATCCGCTATAATCGTGTCATTGGTAGAAGTATATTTTCTGATAGCGGTAGGCTTGTTGAGTTTTCAGTCCTACTTCTCTCTTTTTATGATTACAGTAGTCCTTGCAGTCTTAGAGATATTTCTGGTATTTCTGGTGGAAGAATTGATAGTGCACACTAAAAAGCAAGTAAAAAAGCACATAAAAAGGATAAGACGCGGAATGGCCAAAAGAAAAAGCAGTAAAAGATGAATGGACCGGGGGAGATTCGAACTCCCGGCCTTTCGATTATCAGTCGAATGCTCCGCCTGGCTAAGCTACCGGTCCTATCCAGAAAGAGGTAATTTTTTTATATATAGATGACACGGGTGTTTATTTCAAAGTAAATATATAAATCTACAAAGTTGAGAGGGTTATAATGGCGAAGAATATAATGATCTACAAGACAAAGAAGACTCCTGTTAGCGAGCAAAAAGTAGAAATAGTCGAAAGGAAAGGGACTGGACACCCAGATTACATCGCTGATTCTATAGCAGAAAACTTTTCGGTAAGTCTTTCTAATCATTATATTGAAAACTTCGGGAGAGTGTTGCACCATAATGTAGATAAGTTGGAGGTGATAGGCGGAAAAACAGAGCCTGCCTTCGGAGGCGGCAAAATCATAAAACCGATATCTGTGCTTTTCTCCGGAAGAGCTACAGATGTAGTGAATGGACAAATGATAAAAGTAAAGGACATAGCGATAGAATCTGCGAAAGAATGGATAAAGAGGAATATAAGACACATGGACCCCGACTCGATAAAATGGATTTTTGAGACGGGCACAGGGTCTGCAAATCTGACAGAAGCTTTTTCCAGAAGAAGCAGGATAGGTTCTAACGATACGTCGTTCGGAGTCGGATATGCTCCGCTTAGCGATACGGAAAAGATAGTGCTGGAAACTGAAAGGTTCCTTAATTCGGACGGGTTCAAGGCAGAAAACGCATTTTCCGGCGAAGATGTAAAGGTAATGGGTGTAAGAAGAAACAAAAGATTGGAGCTTACTATAGCCATGGCGTTTATAGATAAGTTAATACCATCCTTGGCAGATTATTTCGAGAAGAAGGACAGGGTCGTATCCATATTAAAAAACAGACTTGAGCAGTACACCGACATATTAGACATAGAGATAAGACTAAACTGCATGGATGACAAGAAGGCAGGCATAAACGGATGCTATCTCACAGTTACCGGTACAAGCGCCGAGAATGGAGACGACGGTGCGGTAGGGAGAGGGAACAGGGCAAACGGTCTTATAACCCCTAACCGCGTCATGAGTCTTGAAGCTGTAGCAGGGAAAAATCCGGTAAATCATGTAGGAAAAATATATAATTTATTCGCGATGAAACTGGCTAATGAAATAAATGATGGTTTCGGGATTCCTGTAGAAGTAAAGATGGTGGGAAGGATAGGAACTCCTTTGAGCGAACCAATAATATTAAGCATAGAGTCCCAAAAAAAGATAGAGACTGAGACCAGAAAGAAGATTATTTCGTTCGTACAAGAAAGATTATCGAAGATAGAAGACATAACAAGTGATATAATAAAAAGAAGGATAAGCGTTTGCTGATACCAGATATGGACGAATTTGAAACGCTTAATCTTATCAGATACCTTGAAAATATAAAAGGAAGACACACAGAACTAGTTACTGTATATATACCTGCCGGATTTAGCTTGGACATAATAAGAAGCCAGATACTAGAGGAGAAAAGCACCGCCACTAACATAAAGGACAGGAACAACAGGAAGAACGTGGTAGATGCGCTGGAAAAGATAATAAATTCTCTTAAACTCCTAAAACAGACCCCGCAAAACGGTCTTGTCGTCTTTGCAGGCAACGTCTCTGACAGAGAAGGCGTTTCAGATATAAAAGTCTGGCAGGTAGAGCCGCCTAAAAAATCCGACATAAGGATGTATAGATGCGACCAGAGGTTCATAACAGAACCGCTAAAAGATATGTTCCAGAATGAAAACACCTATGGTCTGATAGTCATGGATCATAGAGAGGCTACTTTCGGCATTCTAAGCGGGTCTAAAATAACCTCTCTAAAACACATAAAGTCTTTCGTCCCAGGCAAGATGTCCAAGGGGGGCCAATC
>JAMCRN010000015.1 GCA_023380585.1 Candidatus Parvarchaeota archaeon
AAATTCGTCGAATAATCTTATATTATTTTTAAGATTCGCGGATTCTTCTACCTTTTTCTTTTCTTCTTCCATTTTACCTAACCGGCTTCTGCTTCCTTCCGCTCACGAGCTCATTCAAAGATATACCATTTACCTTTATTATCCTGAACTTCACACCCGGCAGGTCACCTCTAGCGCCTTTCTGCGCTCCGCCTATCCTCTCTATTAGTACATCATTGTGCTCGTCTATGAAAGATATACCTTTGCTAAAAGGCACATATGCTGTTATTATTTTTCCATTCTTGGACAATTGAACCTTGCAACATTTTCTTTTCCCAGAGGATGGCTTTTTTTGGTGTTATCTCTCCCTTTCCATTACTATCCCTTTTGCCTGAGGTGCGCCCCTTAACGGGTCGTATTTTATCCATGCTTTGCCAAAGTACGACCTGCTCCTGTTCTTGCTGAACCTTACTCTAGCCTTTCTTTTCAGAAGCATCCTTCCATTGAATAATCCACGCGTTTTATTGCCCATAGTTTACCTAATGTTTATGCTCATTATATTAAAATACCTTTGCATGAGAGATTTTGCCAGTTTTATCTTTGATATGCTTAGCCTGCCCTGGATAGAAGCTTCAAGTTTTTTCACGTCTTTATTATCAGTAGCGATATAACCTGAAATAAGTTTATTCGGCCTCAATACATTCTCAAGGAACTTTACTGGGTCATCAGAAAATTCTATGACAAGGACGTCTTTCTTAAACATGCTTTCCAATATCTTTAGCTTTGAGCCATTCTTTCCTATAGACATCCCTGCCTGCCCCTGATTGACCACGAATATTATTCTATTTGGTTCTATTATGCAGTCACGGGGGAATACTGCAGTCACATTTGAGAATACATTAATAGAAGAAATCGTTTCGCTGTCCAGCTTTATACTCATAAATTATTTTTTGATCCCTATTACTGCCACGTTAAATTTCTTGCCGCAGGCTATGGACATGCTCTCACTGTCACCGTCATATTTATGGAGGGGTGCTCCCAGTTTCTCTAGCCGCGAAAGCATATTTTCGCTGATGTTTTTTGAGTAGACTATAAAGTCTAATTGTCCGTTTTTATAGGCTCTTACAGTAGAGTTCATGCCTATAAAAACCTCTTTATTGTTTATCTTTTCCGCCATTTTCTTCGCTATTTTCTCTTCCATTGATTTTCGACACCAGCTCTACAGTTCCTGTGCCTACCGGGACTATCTGATTCGACATTATATTATTCGCTACATATTTAAAGTAATCTGTTTCGATTTGGTTGATCAATTCCATAAGATGCTTGAGTGGTATCTCAAAAGAGGCCCTTGCAAAAACCGACTCCGTTTCTCCGCTTAAGCCGTATCTTCCGATCCCTCTGACCGTACCATCTATACACATCGCATCAGCTATAAGTATTATGTGTCTCATATCTACTGTAAGGCCTACGTTTTGAAGCGTATTGTAAACCTCCTCTGCTATAAGGTTCCTGGCGGCCTCTATGCCCAATACTTTTGAGACCTCTATTATGTCGTTGCATATGGTCCTGCGTTGATCAACCAAATCGAAACTAAGTATCGTACTAAGATTAGAACCTATGGTCCTTATCCAATAAGTGCCGTCTTTATCAGTGTTTATTATTGCTCTGGAAATCCCTTCTACACCTGCTATTGTTATGTCCATTAGTTTATTACGTGTCTTAATGAGCTTTTTCACGCTATCTGCTGTCTTCTCCGTTATGACCAGCTTGTCTTCCTCAAATCGCATACTTGCTTTATACTTTGACAGCGCTGACGAGATGTCTTTTTGTGTAAGATGGTATTCATGCATAGCCTGTTTTTCTAGGAAAAGCTGTATCTCCTTCTTTTTAAGAGATATGTCATATGAGGACACGATATCGGATAATTTTATGTCTATCAGTTCATTTGCGAATTTTGTTACGGCTTCCTTTGATTTCGCGTATTCCTCCTTCAGGTATATATCTGTTATAGGTGTTGATATCTCCTTCTTTGCGTCAAATATCTCTACCAGTCTCGGCAGACCACTGGTAGTGTTTATCACTGTAAGACCAGCGGTGTGTTTCGTTCTAAGCGTAAGCTGCGTACTTGCCTCTCCTATGCTCTGGGCTGCTATGACACCTACTGCCTCGCCCTTTGTTATAAGCGATTTTTCATAGATCTTGTATAGTTCATTTATATCTGCTTTTTCGCCGTATTTTTCTCTGAAAGTATCTATATACTTCTGCGGTATCTCGACCTTCATATCTTCAAATCACCTTTGTCGCTGGCAGAAACGTCCAGCCCATCCTCTCCATATTTAAATTGTATTATCTTCGTGCCAAGTCTGACTGATAAATCCTCCATAACTTTTATGTCTTGCAACGCAGAAGAAAGTCTTCTTTGCATGTATCCGGATATCGGAGTACGTATAACATTGTCCATATGACCTTCTCTACTGCTTGCCGAATGGAAAAAGTATTCCACGGGATTAAGGCCTTTTTTGTAGCTTGAGGCTACAAACCCTCTTGCTTTCAACCCCATATCGCCTTTTTTAAAGTGCGCTGTGAGCCTGCCATCAAACCCATTGGTCATCCTTGAGTCTCTAAGAAGCTGTTGTCCAACTGCTCCGACAGTAGGTATAAGGTTTATTATACTTCCCTTTGCTCCTGTGACTATCATTTCCTGCACATGATTGTTGTTTTTCTGCATAAAAGTGTCTATGATGCTCCTTATACGCATCCTCAGCCTATTTGTGAAGTTGACTATCCTGGCCTCAGCTACTTGGTCATATGATTTAACTATCTCCTCTGCCTCTTTCTCTCCCTCCGCTATAACTTCCTTGATCTTTTCAAGTGCGGCGGAAGGTATATCAAAATCGCTTAGGTTTACTGTCATGCCGCTTTTTATAAGTATAAAAAGCCCTATCTTGCATATCCGATTTATGAAATCAGCGGTTATATCTGGACCGTATCTTACAAAAAGGAACTGCAGAAGGCTTCCATTCTCCTTGCCTATAGTTGTGCTGTCTATTACTCCTGTCTCCAGTTTTCCGTTCTTTATCCTGACAAAGCTGTCCTCCTCTTTTGTCATTTTAAATGTTGTGCTTGGGCTCTCAAACGTCAGATCTGGCGGAAGAAGCATGCTGAAGACTTCCCTTCCTGTGTACTTTTCCTTCTTTAAGTCTGTGTAGATGCCTATGTTAGACAGTAAAAACTCGGCTGTCGCTCTGTCTAAGACTGTGTTCTTATTCGTCAACAGCGCACATCCAGAGGTGTAATCCTGTATGGCCCCTATCAATGGGAGACCATGACGCGGGGAGACTATATTGTGCTTTATGTTTATTATAAGATCGGCTTCGGACAGCGCTTCCTCATTCTGAAGCACGTGGATATTCATCTCATCCCCATCGAAGTCTGCGTTATAAGGCAGAGTTGATGCGGGGCTTATGCCGAATGTGCTGTATGGAAGAACTTTAACGTAATGGCCCATTATGGAAAGGCGGTGCAGAGATGGCTGTCTGTTGAAGAGTACTAAGTCTCCATCTACGAGGTGTCTCTCTACCGTATAACCTGGTTTCAATTCTTCTAGTATGTTGTCTACTGTAGTCTCTGTTATCTTCTTTTTTATCCCATCAGGAGTTATAACATAGTTAGCTCCCGGATATGAGTTGAAGTTCTTTATCAAGGCTTTTAGTCTATCGATATTGATCTCGGT
>JAMCRN010000016.1 GCA_023380585.1 Candidatus Parvarchaeota archaeon
GCGTAGACCTTGGAAATTTCAGGCTTTTACTACTTCGAAAGCTTCGTCTACCGTCATACTTCTCCCTTTTCTGTTGATCTGCGGTTTATAAGCTATCCTTGCACCGAAGTCCAAGTCGCCTAAAGATGTTTTCACGAGCCCGGCCAGAGCCTTGATAAAAGTGCTTTTCCCTATACCGTTCCTGCCTATTATCCCTACTATCTCTCCTTCGGATATGCTGCCGGCAGAGACGTCAAGCCTGAAATTTCCAAGGTCTACGCTGAAATCTGGCCATTTAAAAGCAGTCTTTTTCCCTTCCAAATTAGCAGTCTTTTTTATCTTTATCTGATACTCCCTGAATCTCACGTTTTCAGTTGGCAGATATCCGCTTATGTAATTGTTTATACCGTTCCTTGTCGGCATTATGTGGGACACTATCCCATAGTTCGAATCAGAACCGTATAGTATTTGGATGAAGTCCGCCATGTAATCAAGCATTATAAGGTCATGTTCTACCAAGACCACAGTCTTGTCTTTAAGCTTTTCTTTTATCATCTGGGCGACTTTTATCCTATTGAACACGTCAAGGTAGTTCATAGGCTCATCGAATATGTATGTATCTTCTTCTTCGTCCATCGTCCTTGCTATCTCCACAAGCTGTGATTCGCCCCCTGACAATACTGATGCTTCCTTTCCAAGTATCTCCTGACCGACGATTCCGAATCTGTCCTTCTTTAAGTATTCCCTTACATGGCCGTTTATCGTGAATTCCTGAGGTTTTTTAGCTATCCTAAGCGTGCCAGAATACAGCTTTTCAAGGAAAGGCTGTATGTCTTTCCCCCTGAACCTCCTTATTATCTCCGTATCGGTGAATTCTTTTTTATATTCTCCAAAATTTGGTTTTATGCTGCCGGATATTAGATTTATATTTGTAGTCTTACCTATGCCATTCCTCCCTATAAGCCCAAGAACTTTGCCTGCTATAGGCGTGGCTATGTTGAAAGTCCTGAAAGTATTTATGCCGTACTGAAAAGTAACATCTTTCATCATCTCATCCGGCAGGTTTATTATCCTTATCGCGTCAAAAGGGCACCTTTTTACGCATATGCCACAGGAGATACATAGACTTTCAGTTATAGCAGCTTTTCCATTCTCCCGCGCATATACCGTCTCTTTGGCCCCTTCTCTTACTCTTGGGCATACCTCTGCGCATATATAGTCGCAATTCTCTGGAGCTTGGCATTCGCTTTCCTTTATTACGGCTATCCTCATTTTCTCTGGTAGGAGTCCATGAATCTAATAGGCATCCTGTGGTTATTTAAGTCTATCTTTTAATTGTATCCCAAACTTTATAACTTAAGAAATGCACCTCATTTTATAGACTATATGATAGATACGCA
The DNA here is from genome assembly GCA_023380585.1 of Candidatus Parvarchaeota archaeon. Lineage (GTDB taxonomy): Archaea > Nanobdellota > Nanobdellia > Parvarchaeales > Parvarchaeaceae > Parvarchaeum. Next base: position 1,380 of record JAMCRN010000016.1, read on the forward strand.
TACTGACGCTGAGATAAAGACGATACTTGAAAAGTACAGGAGAGTATGCGTGGTTGGTGCTTCACACACTCCTGGCAAAGCTGCCAACGAGGTCCCTTTATACCTGATCGATAAAGGCTACGAGATAATACCAGTTAACCCTACCGTCCCCAGCGTATTCGGCATTAAAGCATACAAGAGTGTAGGCGAAGTAGACAAGATGTTCGATATACTGGATGTATTCAGGCCCTCTGACGAGGTTTACGGGATAATAAAGCAGGCCATTGACAAAAAGCCAAGAGTGATATGGATGCAGGAAGGCATTTACAATAAAGAGGCAAAAGAAATCTCAGAATCGGAAGGTATTACGGTCATTTACAACAGATGCATGATGAAGGAACACATAAGGCTTTTCGGGTCGTGAAACACCGATAAGTAGTCTAAATCCTGCTGCAATAATCTATTTATACGGCTTGGCATCAGTGTGTAAACAGGTTAGGCAACTTATAAATTCATGGCTTTTCATAGACTTGATATGGTAGAATACAATACAAATACGAATTTCAATGACGCCTATAGACAGGCAGCTCTTGGCGTATCCATAGGCTCAAACAATCAAATAGAGGAATTTGCAAAGATACTTAGGAGCGGAGCCCGTATGGTAGAGATAAACCTCGCAAGTATGTATGGCATGGGTGGAGATAGAGGAACGGCACCGTCTAAGATAGGGAAAGCTGAGAGGGAAGCGATCGGCCATCTGGCACAGGCTACGGACGTGGACATAAGCACGCATGCGTCATGGGGGATAAACTTTGCAGGAATAAACCCACAAAACGGACAGAAAGATCCTGCTTATTCAAACATGGCCCAGCAGGAAGTAAAGGCAGCAATAGAGTTTACCGACCAGGTCAGTAAGGCGACTAAGAAAGAGAACACGCCAATAATATTCCATGCATCCTTCGATAATTTCGGGAACCCTGACAAGACAAAGATGCTTGTAGCATATGACCAGGAAGAGGAAAAGGTGATCCCAATAGGCCCCCAGAAATTTAGCAACATAGACGAAAATTCGTTCAAAGAAATATACGGGGAAAAATTATATAATGACCTTAAAAAAATAAATGGCATATCATCGTCTGACGATAAAAAATCTGTAGTCCTGTCACCACAAGCTGCGTTCGAGTTCCAAAAAGAGGCTCTGAGACTGGAAATAAGCAAGAAAAAATCGGACATATTCTGGAGGGAATCGTACATCGAGTCCTCAAAGAGAGAGATCGCCAACAGGATGATAGAAGCAGCCGCATCAAATGACGTAAAAAAGATGAAAGAACTGGAGACAGAAGCTGCTTCCTTGGACCAGAGTCTAAAAGATATAAAGATAGAGAAGAAGACCACAGAATTGCAGGAAGCGAACATAGACAAAAGATTCGTGCCTTATGAAGAAAAAGCCCCATATTTAGCGGCAGAAGGCATAAAAAACGCGGCATTGACGTCTTTCAAGACTGAGACGAAGCCAATGATATTAGTGGAGAATCCTATGACACCAGACATGTCCCTCAGCAACCCGGAGGACACGGCCAAAGCCGTAGCGGAGGCAAGGCGTCTCTTTGCCCAAGAGCTAATGTCGAAGGAGCACATGTCGAAATCGGAAGCCGAGAGGCTTAGCAAGGAACTGATAGGCATAAATCTGGACGTTGGACATGTAAACACGTTCAAATCTTACATAAACCCTATGACCGGACAGTATTACAACGATAAAGACATAGTTGAGATGTCCAAGAAAGCGAAAGACTATATAAAGAGATATCACCTGGCAGACAATATGGGGGACGTAGACGCTCATCTCCCGCTTGGCGAGGGAAACGCACCAGTAAAAGAGATATATGAGCAGCTCAGGAAAGCAGGTGTCGAAGCACCTGCAATAATGGAGGTCTTCGGTGGCACAGGCGGCATAGAAGCCGGCGGAGTCATATCTATGGAGTATATGGGCGCGCCTATATATGAGGGGGAGCCTTTCAGGTCAATGCCTTCCTACTCAGCTACCCCGTATTCTTCTCTAGTAGGAGACTATTCTTCCTATTCTGATATTGGGCTCAGGAACGATTTTTTGGCTTATGGTGGCTTCTCCGGGATCATGCCAGCCCTTGGAGGCGGTTACATGGATAACAAAAAGAGAGGAGAAGGCTTCTCCGGGATGCCGATGGTCTAAATGGAAGAAAAAGAGGGAAAAGGAGGGCTTGCACTAAAGGGCTATGATGCAGCATACAAATTCGCAAGAGGCATATACGAGAAATACCCGAAGGTATTCAAGACAATCGCTCTTTTCGGGTCTTATAGCAAGGGCAATGAGACGGAGAAAAGCGACATAGACATAATGCTGATAATGGATGATGTGGTCAACAAATTGGACGAGAAGACACTAGGTTTCATTTATGCCGATACAGACGAGCTTGTCAAGAAGGAGAAAAGCATCCCTCTTCATATAAATTTCGTAACTCTTACTGCTTTTTGGCGCGGGGTGCTGGCTGCCGACCCGGTCTCTGTAAACGTGCTAAGATATGGGGTGCCGCTCATAGATACCGGTTATTTCGAGCCTCTTCAGGCACTCCTGGAAAAAGGAGAGATACGGCCCACTGAAGAATCAATATACGCGTCAATGGCGAGGAGCGAGCTCTACTCTAATTCGGCTAGACTTAGGTTAGCAGGCGCAGTCACGGACATATACTGGTCTGTAGTCAATTCGGCGCAGTCTGTCATAATGAAAAATGGAGAAGTGCCCCCTTCTCCAGAGACACTAAAGGGTATGCTGGAGTCTCTGCTGCGGATGAAAGTAATAAATGAGGAGGATTTAAAGACATTTGAAGAGATATACGATATAGGTAGGAAAATACTGCACGGAGATAAGGTGGCACTCAGTGGCAGCGAAGTAGAATCAATAATACTAAAAGGGACAAGGTTCAACGAGAAAATGGACAAACTCTTAAGGTGAAGTCCTCTACAGATTTAAACAGCTGTGCTTACTATATAGCCTATGATAAAAGCTATGACGGAAACGCCAAATCCTATACCCGCGTTTTTTATGCCTCTCTTGACTCTTGTGTTCAGCTTTGCTTTCTGCGCAAAACCTATGAAAAACAGTACTATCATAGCCGACAAAAGAGAGTAAAGACCGGCATAACTGAAGTTCTTTATCCCTATCAAAAACATGAACGAGTAAGGCAGAAGTACTATGACACTGCCGATCAGTGTAGACACGAAGCTTATCTCCGAATATGACACGACCTTCTTCCTTTTTTCTTCCGTAAGCTTTTTCGGAGAGTACTCACGTTCGAAGAGGGCTTCCCTATATTCATGGAGCTGCTGCATGGCTATGAACGTCTCTGCGTTGTATACAGAGAAAAGGTTAGAGAGGGAGCCGCTTATACCGGATATTATTATAGAAGCGAAGGTTATCTGATAGCTGTGAAGAAAAGACACTCCAAGGGACAGGCCCAATCCAAGGAACATGCCATCGCTGAGGCCGAGTATCGTGTATCTGGCTTTAGCTCTTTCCATTCGATGAAACGGTCGCTTCGTCAAGGCTGTTTATCACTGCTCCTCTATCCTTTATGGCTTTCTGCACTCCGTGAAAGTCTATCCTATCTGCCTCTATTGTTATTTTAAGGCCCTCAGTACGCATGTCGACCTCTTCCACCTTGATGGAAACATCGCCTTTCTTTACATGTTTTGATATGTCAGAGGCCAGGTCTATTATGTTGTATTCTCCTACGGGTTTGACAGCGTCTATAACGATACGTTTCAGATACATTTTTTATAACACCGATACTAAACACTGATTCCGCGGATTTAAATAATTAAAAAAAGTCTGTATACAGTGTTTTTATGTATTCCACTATTGGAAATGTTGACTACTATAAAAAAGTCATTATAAGCCGATGGAAACCTTTAAATATTAAGATATTATCGTTTTTAACTATGAGATTAAACAAGATGGGACAGGGTTTGCCGATAAACACGATAATTCTTATTGCGATAGGTCTGTTGATACTTGTTTTCTTCATAACGTTCGCTGTAGGCGGATTCAAGGGTTTAGGCGCTGGAGCCAGTCCTTCTTCATCTGCTTTGAGCAGCTTCTACGCTACTTGTGATAGTTACTGTACGGGATCTGCAGCCACTAGTAATGTGGCTTTTTGGTGCACTGATCATCAGACTATAGGCGCTTCAACTTATTACTGCGGTAATCAGACAAATACTTTAGGCAAAGCAATGGGATGCAATTTTAATGGAAGCACAGCATACCTTACTTCTACACAAGCTGATTCTACTCCCAATGCTTTCTTATGCTACGGTGGAACAAATCCAATAGTCGGATCGACTTTTCCTTAAATCCGGATAGTGTTTTAAATCAAGTAGATAGCTTTTTATAGTTTCGTATAAATTCTTATCTGATGGATCTGAAAAAGATAGCAGCCAATACGGTGGGGATAATATTTCTTATAGCCATAGCTGGCGGGGTATTTTACGCCTTCAGCCACCATATAATCTTCGTAAACAGCTGCAAGAGCGGACAATTATTCATATACAACGGCACATCCCCGTACTGTGTTTCAGCGTCTGCAGACACCGTCCTGGCAGGAGGCAAGATAGCCCCGTTCTCTTTAAACTCTTCAGTAGCCGCGTACAATGGTCAGATAATCCCCTTAGATTTCAGCTTTCTCGATGGTAAACCGCTGCTGACAGTATGGAACCAAAAATCATACCAAGGGATAGGGGGGTATGAATTTCTTACCATACCAGATACATTTAAAGTGCATATGCAGTATTCGTCTTCGACTCCAACCGAGTTCATTATAATGACCGATTCTGAATACGCTCAGTGGGCGAATTCAGGTTTCTCAAGCCCGTCTTATGTAGAAGAACAGACAGGAAACAACATATCTACCTGGTTTAACCAGAGTACAGGCTGTGCAGGTTACGTGGCGGTAATAAAATCGATAAATGGTGGAGCTTTCACGATATATCCAAATGAGACGGTATTATATGACCCGGCAAGCTCTCCAACAGGAGTCTGCGCTTCTTAAAGAAGCCTGATTATATTTATAACTTGGCGTTTCTTTACAATAAAATGGACTTGGACGTATTCGATGCCATAAAAGAGCTTCATTCTTTCTATGACGGGAAAGGAGGCATAAAAATACTGAAAGGAGCCCTTAACTTCAAGCATCTCGAAGTGTCTATGGAGATGGTGGACTCCGGGCTTAAGCTAAAAGTCTCGCATCCTCTAAGACTGTTTTCGTATAAGCTTTATAATATACTTGCCAGGCTCTACCTGATAAACTCCGTGAACCTTACTCTGGACCTGATATCCAACGGAGAAAAGAAGGAAGTATCAAAGAGATTCGGAGCTACCGAGGACATACGTCTGGTGATGGAAGACCTGATGGACATACCGCATGAAGAGATCATAGACATAATAGTAGATACAGAATACTTTAAGATAGTAGAAACGCAGGATTCAAGCGACAACGTATCGATACTGATGAAAAAAGGGGATACGAAAGTTCTTTTTAAGAGCCTTTTGGTGTATCTTTTCCCGTTCATGACCATGCCGGTAGAAAAAAGCGCAAAGGAAGAGATAACTTTCGGCGTTTCAGGCGAGGAGCTGACGATAGACGCCAGCTTCAAGGCGGATGACAGTCCCATAGGTATAAAATCAAAGAAGACAAGATTGATATGAGCCCAATGATACCCACAGGGTTCAAGTCCTTCGATGAAAAAACAGGCGGATTGGAGCCGAAAAAAAGCTATCTGCTCATAGGCTCGAAAGAGAGCGGAAAAGAAGAGTTCTCTTATAAGCTGCTGGAATCAGCCGCTTCTAACAATTTTTCAAGCGTGTATGTAACGACCGCAAAGTCAGCCACAGACCTAGTAAATGACTTTTTAGCAAGAAAAATCAACGTGTCAAAGTTCCTTGGGGATAAGATAATTATATTGGACGACTTCAGCCGTAACGTGTCCCCTCAAGCAGTGGGTAATCCGTATACAAAGATTTTAAACGGTCCGGTGGACCTTACCGGGCTTTCAGTCACCCTGTCTGGCGTCGACAATGACTTTATAAAAGAAGGAAACATGGTGGTCAATATACTTGATTCCATCTCAGTGCTCCTTCTATACAATAACCCAGTGACTTTGTTCAGGTTCCTTCAGTTCATAAGCGGCAGGGCAAAGATCAGCGGTATAACGATGTTTTTCCTTCTCGACGACAAGATACACCCGCAGGACGTAAACGAGACCATAAAGTCAATCTGCGACGGAGTAATATCATTGAAACTGGAAAATGGGAAAAGGTACTTCACCTTGACTGGTGTGGCTAAGGAGGTCCTGGAATGGACAGAGCTGCAGTAGATTATTTTCTAATGGAAAAAGGGTTAAATTGCGAAAAAGGGATACATCTTTATGGATGACCCGCTTTTTGGCATAGGCAAACTGGACTCCGATCTAAACGGCCTGCCTCCTAAGAAAATAGCATTGTTTTCAGCCTCTCCGAGCGTTGGTAACGAAGTATTCGGCTACCAGATGATACACGAGAACCTAGTCAAAGGCAAGAAGGTGCTGCTTTATCTTAACAGGACATCACCACAGTCATACAAAACTGAGATGAAGGAGTATAATCTGCCTGACAACGGGAATCTTGTGATAATAGATTCCTACAGCGGTATAACAGGAATACAGCCGGAACAGTCAAAAAACATCATATCTGTATCGAATCCGTACGATCGTACCGAGGTAAAGGACAAGATAGAAACAGAACTTAAAAAGGGATATGACCTTTTTCTTCTCGATTCCGTCTCTCTGTTAGCCGATTTCTTCGATTTTGAATACGCAGTTTCTGTCGTCGACGTTATAAAGGCTGCCGCATCAAGCCACAACATTTCAGCTGCGCTTCTTCTCACGGATTGGGGCTACACCTCGCAGCAGTTAGACATGATCTCATCCAGAGTAAACGTGCAGATCGACATAAAAGGGATAGAAAAGAGGGTTATATTCGGCCAGTATTTCGCAATAATAAAATGCGATTGGATCGTCGGAAGAAAGTTCTCTTCTGCGCTTTTCAAATCCGTAAAACCTGGTGGTATAAAGATATACTTCCCCAAGATACTAGTAACAGGCCCTACAGACGCAGGGAAGACTTCTTTTATACACACGGCGTGCAAAGACGCTGTCAGCGTAGATCGGATAGGCGGGACAATAGCCCTGGACCACGGAAATCTTGATTTTGAGGGTTACAAAGCAGACCTTTTCGGCACTCCCGGCCAGGAAAGATTTGACCCTCTCCTTAAGCTGCTTGGCGGAGAATCCATAGGAGTGATCCTTATAGTTGATTCTTCAAGACCTGAACAGTTCCCAAGGGCGATAGAGATGCTAAGGAAGACAGAGACCTATGGCCTTCCAGTAGTCGTAGTCGCGAACAAAGCGGACCTTCCAGGTGCTATCTCTTCCGATGAAATACGGGAAAAGCTGCATCTTGACATGTCAACTCCATTAGTGCAGACAGTGGCAGAGGACAAGACTAAAATAGACCCACAGAACCCTACCAAACTAAAGATCGATGGAGTTAGAAAGGCTCTGGAGTCGCTTTTTGATATATTAATATGAAATACTTTAAATAATAAATGTGGTGAATAGTATATGCCTACGAAATCAGAATCAATAAAGTTGATATTGGAAAGCCTTTCAAGGACGGGCGGCGTAAGGGCTTCTGCAGTCATATCGACAAACGGTCTGCCTATAGTGAACAACATACCTGAAAGCGTCGACCCTAACACTTTTGCGGCGATGCTGGCTTCCATGGTCGGCGCGGCGGAAACCGCTCTTAGGGCTCTCGGATCAAAGAATGCATTGGATAGGGTAGTGTCCGAATCAAAGGACGTGCAGGTCACGGCCGTCAAAGCGGGTGAAGACGCCATACTTGCCATAATGACCGACCCAGCCGTGAACTGGGGACTTATACTTCTAGAAGCAAGGAGATCAGCGGAGCAGATAGCTCAAATACTAAAGACCTAAGACTTTAAGGAAGATACTACGCTCTCCATCTTGTCCAGATTATCGTTCTTTATTGCTTCTATCAGGGCGAGCTTCTGCGCCTTCCTTATCTTTACCTTTACGCCGTTCTTGAAGACCTTTATCTGTTCTTTTTCCATGTTTATAGGCGTCTTTTCTTCTCTCGGCTGAAAGTCCTCCTTTACTTCCTTCTTCACGTATTTTATTTCGTAGTCTCCGAACTTGAACTGCCGGTTCGCCTGGCCCTTGAAAAATTTATACCATCTTTCCATGATACTATGTATAACACACAAACTTTTAAAGTTTTCTACTTTAGCCTGACTAAGTCATTTGACCGGATTAAACGACAAAATTATAAATGCCAAGGACATCACAGTCTATACTATAAAGCTCAGGTAGCGTAACCCGGCAGCGCGTAAGACTGGAGATCTTATGGGAGCAATCCCTTGTGGGTTCAAATCCCACCCTGAGCGAGTTTTAATAGACGGTCTCTCTGCCATTCGCAAAATATGAATCTACTATGGTGGTATAAAGCCTATCTCTGCGGAGACCTACTTAACCCTTCTATAATTTCCCTGTCTCATGAGCGATGGGAATATTATAGACATAAGGAGAGTCCCGAATATTATTACAGAATAGAGAGATAGATTTATTATACCTGAAGAAAGCGATATACTGGCTATTATTATCCCTACCGCGCCCCTGCTGCCCAATAACGACATCGACTTCAAAACTGACAACTTGTCAAAATGTCTCTCGGAAAATAACTTCGTAAGCAGTGTGCTTATCACGCTGCTCATCGTTATCATAACTAAAAGAAAAAATATATAGGAAGAATTAGGGAGTATAGCAGTCGCTCCAGCTATACTGAAGAAAAGTGGTACAAAAAAGCTTTCATCTATGCGTCTGAATGTGTGTATTAACTTCCTAAATATGTCCTTTCCGACCACAAGCTCGTCTATCAGTATCCCTGCAAAGAATGCGCCTAGCACGAAGGTTATCCCTATCAGCTGTAGAAGCGAGGCTATCAACAATCCTAGGATTATGACTGTGGCAAATATCGCAGTCTCGCCATCCTTTCTCTCGCTTAAAGATCTGAAGAATCTACTTATTATCTTAGAGTGTTTTCTAAGCGCCCTAGCAATCATCAGTATAAACACTATGAAAACGGATATGAATGATATTAGTTCTATGAAGCTGTATATCGTAAGAGAGCGAGACACAGAGGACAGTATTATAAACGCTAATATATCCGAGATTACGACGCTGGAAAGTATCCTGTCACCGTCTCTCGTCCCTACCAGACCGTACTTCATGAGGAGCACAGACACTATGGATATGGATGGCACTGCCATTGCCACTGAGACTATAGTCGCTTTAGCAAGATCGAGATTAAACCAGAAGTAGGCTACGCTGCCCATTAAGACCATAGGGAGTATAAAGCTGCTCAATGACAATATCGAACTCTGCTTTGGATAAGAAGTCAGGTTCCTCGTTGTGACCTCTATGCCTAACAGCAATATTATAAAAAACAGCGATATATCCGATATGCTAGTCAGGGAGGCAGTGGGCAAGACAACACCTAAAAGGGCCGGGCCTAATGCCACGCCGCTGAGTATCTGTCCAATGACGCTTGGGAAGCCGAATCTCTCGAATATCTGCCCCACCACCAAACTCACGCTTAAAAGTATCAGTATCGAGATTATTATTTCCATTTTTCCTCTTAAATTATATAATCCATGTCTTTCATAAGCCTTCTTTTAGCTGTGCATTTCAATCGAACAACTGTCTTTTTGTATTTTTAGATTATTTAAGCGTATCCAAAATAAAAATCTCTCTATGAGACGTCAATAATTAAGACTCTCTTGATCTTACGTATCCAGAATAACAGCTATTTAAAACTTTATATGTTTTTACATATAAACATAAGAATGCGCATAAAAGCAACAGTCTGCAATAAAAAATCCCAGTCAGCCTTAGAGTACATGATGACCTACGGCTGGGCTATTCTCATAATAGTCATCGTAGCCGCAGTCCTATACTCCCTAGGTATCTTCTCCCCATCCTCAAGCATATCATCCACAGTCACAGGCTTCTCCAATCTAGGCTCAGTAGCAGCTAACTGCATATACAACGAGGT